>DAHUZH010000289.1 GCA_027306695.1 Acidobacteriaceae bacterium | reverse complement strand
TGTTTGGTCCCGGAGTTTGAAGGCGCATATTTTTCTCATGAGTGGAAGGAGGCATTATGGGCCAACTACTACACGGGAGCGCCCGCACGACAGCGGCAGTCGGTCGAGCGATACAGCATAGTCAAGCGAGTCTGAGGGCTTTGGCCAGGCGCCACGGCGTGAACCCGAAGACCATCGCCAAGTGGCGGAAGCGTTGTTCGGTGGCCGATCTTCCGACGGGTCCGAAAACGCCCCACTCCACGGTGCTCTCGGTGGAAGAAGAAAAGGTGGCGGCGGCTTTTCGCCGGCACACGCTGCTGCCGCTCGACGACTGCCTGTACGCTCTCCAGGCAACGATCCCGCATTTGACCCGCTCCTCGCTGCACCGCTGCTTTCAGCGCCACGGCATCTCCCGGCTCCCGGAGGTGGAAGGCGACCGGGGTACCCGCAGGAAGTTCAAGTCGTACCCGATCGGTTATTTCCATATCGACATCGCCGAGGTCCGTACCGAGCAGGGCGGGTTGTATCTTTTCGTTGCTATCGACCGCACTTCGAAGTTCGCCTACGTCCAATTGCACGAAAAGGCCACCCGGCGAGTAGCCGGCGATTTCCTCCGCGCCCTGCTCCAAGCCGTTCCTTACAAGGTGCACACCGTGATTGCCGACAATGGAACGCACTTCACTTCGCCGGGCAACGCCTGCTCGGCCGCGGCTGAAATCAAGCTGGCCATCGAGCGCGGCGAGCTATGCCGGACTCATTCCTTCGAGTACGCCTGTGCCCAGAACGACATCGACCACCGGCTGACCAAGCCCAAGCATCCCTGGACCAACGGCCAGGTCGAGCCCATGAACCGGACGCGCAAAGACGCAACCGTCAAACGCTTCCACTACGAAACCCACGAGCAACTCCGCCGCCACCTGGACCAGGGCGTCGCTGCCTTCAACTTCGCCCGCAGACTCAAAACCTTACAAGGGCTTAACCCCTACGAGTTCATCTGCAAATCCTGGACATAAGAACCCCAGCGCTTCAGACTGAATCCAACCCATCAAACTCCGGAACCATACAGCTAG
>DAHUZH010000288.1 GCA_027306695.1 Acidobacteriaceae bacterium | reverse complement strand
TCCGAGAGTGCCGGATCTGCGCACGTCGGCGACGCAGAATCTCACCGATGGCGAGATTCACTACATCATCGAAAACGGAGTGCAACTCACCGGAATGCCTGCCTGGCGGAATCCGCATCGGGAGCCGAACGAGGACAGTTGGAAGCTCGTGCTCTTCATCCGAAGTCTGCGTCCGCTCACACGCGAAGAACTGTCACAGCAGGCGAACATCCCTTCTTCCGCACATTACGTTGGCTCGCAGGCGTGCGCGAAATGCCATGCTGATATCTACGAGCGCTGGAAGAAAACTCCTATGGCCAACGTAGTACGTGATCCGCGCACGCATCCGGATGCCATTATTCCCGATCTTGCGACCAACACCGTAGCGCCGTTTTCCAAAGACCAGGTCGCCTTCGTCTACGGCAGCATCTGGAAACAGCGTTACTTCACAAAGGTCGGAGACAATTATTTCCCCTTGCCGGTGCAATGGGACATCGGCAATCACAAATGGCTCAAATATGTTGTTCCTTCGCAAGGGGCCGACTGGTGGGCACACCTCTATCCACCGGACAACATGCAGCGGCCCACCGGCCCAACCTGCGATGGCTGTCATTCCGTCGGTTATGACATCCACACGAAACAGGTAGCTGAATGGAACGTCGGCTGTGAACGCTGCCACGGCCCCGGCAGCGAGCATGTGGAGCACCCCACCCGTAGCAACATCCTGAACCCGGCGCATATGGACTCTGTGGCGGCGAATGACACCTGCATCCAGTGCCATTCGCAAGGGCGGCCTCTGACGAATCCGATTGAAGGAAAGTATTACGACTGGCCGGTCGGCTATCGTGTGGGACTCAAACTACAAGACTTCTGGAGACTCGAAAACTGTACACTCGGGCAAACAAACTTTTACTATTTCCCGGACTGCACGGCGCATAAGAACCGAATGCAGGGCAACGACTTTGTGCAGAGCGTCATGTACCGGCATGGCATTACCTGTTCCTCCTGCCACGATGTGCATGGCACGGAGAATTATGCGCAACTCATCAAGCCTGCGAATCAAATCTGTCTGGACTG
>DAHUZH010000287.1 GCA_027306695.1 Acidobacteriaceae bacterium | reverse complement strand
CGCCACAGTAGGCTGGACCTGCAGCATGTACTCGCGAACCCTCTTCCTTTCCTCCGGTGGCAACGAGGGCAACACCACCAGCAGGCGACGCAGCGTGGTGCCGATATCGTCGGCGTAATTCATCATGCGGATGGCTTCTCCAGAAAGGGGCATCGGTTCTCCTCGACAATGGTTGGTCTGGCTCTATTTTGCGGTGCGGAAGGCACACTCGTAAAGGAAATGCGGCGAATCGACATCAGGAAGCGGCGTTGCCCGGTTCAACCCAGCCATCACGGTCCGTGACTTGCGTCAGCGCTGCGAGTTTTTCGGCGATCCATGGCTGCAAGGCATGCGGGGGATACCGCCAGGCCCAATTGCCGATCGACTGTGCTGGCGTATTCATTCTGCCCTCGCTGCCCAACTGCAACAGATCCTGCATGGGAAACAGGCACAGCCGCGCGACCGAGGAGGCAGCGCCGCGCATCATCGCCCAAACGATGCCATCCTCGCCGGGATGCAGATAGGCCGCGATGGCAGCGCGTTCCGTATCGTTGGTGGTGTGCCACCATCCCATGGTCGTGTCGTTGTCATGCGTGCCGGTATAAATGACCATATTTTCTTCGCAGCGATGCGGCAGATGGATGTGTGCGCCCCGTCCGCTGAAGCCGAACTGCATCACGCGCATGCCCGGCAGTCCACAACTGGTGCGCAGCATCTCCACTTCCGGAGTGATCAGTCCCAAATCCTCCGCGATCAACGGCAGGTCGCCGAGCTGCGTATGAAGATGCTGAAACAACTGCATACCGGGTGCCTTGACCCAGGTGCCGCGGACTGCCGTGTCGTCCTCCGCCGGAATGGACCAGTACGCTTCAAAACCGCGAAAATGATCGAGCCGCAGCAAATCGCAGAGCTCCAGGGCGCGACGGATTCTCGCCTCCCACCAATCGAACTTTCGGTCTGCCAGCACGTCCCACTTATAAAGAGGATTGCCCCACTTCTGCCCGGTGGGGCTGAAATAGTCGGGCGGCACACCGGAGACCTGGAGCGATTTTTTGTGTTTGTCCAAGTCGAAAATTTCGGGGTTCATCCAAACATCGCAGCTATCGTAATTCACAAAAATAGCCGCATCTCCAATGAAGCGGATCTTTCTCTCCACACAATAGTCGCGGAGCGCGTGCCATTGCTCATCGAAAAAGAACTGAATG
>DAHUZH010000286.1 GCA_027306695.1 Acidobacteriaceae bacterium | reverse complement strand
ATCTCAATCGGGCCCTCTGCACGCGCAATTTGAATGGCGTTTGCAATATAGAAGATCCAATTCTGCCAACAACGTATTCCTCTCTCATGAACGACAGCAAGACCATCTATCTGAAGCTCACGTATTTATTGCGTTTTTAGCGGTGGCTTCCGGGCCCAAAAATCGCCTCACTATGGAGGCTGCTTGCGGGCCGTAGAATAAGCAGTGACGAAATCTCAGGTCGTGGAGTTGAAAAGAATGCATCAGCAAAGTGTTACCGCAATGACCGCCGCCATGGAATCGGCAGCGAAGACCGCCGGGCTGACAGTTTTGTCGACCCGCACAGGCACGGACTTTCACGGGGGCCCGACCACCGGCTTTGCCTTCGGCCTGGGGTCCGACACAACAAAGGAGCGCACGCTGCATCTGGAATTGTCACAGAGCTTCGACTTTCAACAGCCTGAGCTGCTGCCGGAGATTACGAAGTATCTTGCTGAGGCCGCGCTGCGGTTACGCAATCCACGACCCGACTGCTATGTCACCCTCGCTGGTTTGCCGATCCGGTTCGATAGCTTCGCGTGGCCGTTTCATCTCTCCACCTCCGGGGCGGACACGTACGTGGTACACGGTATGGCGCATCTGGAAGATGGAACCTCCAGCGCACTGCACGCGAAAGTTGCGGCCAGCATGACCGTCACATTCGCCGACATCGTTCCCGCGCCCGAACAGCCGTACGCCGAGACATTTATCTACAACGCGATTCGGAAAACGCTCGATCAGGGCCAGATGGAGATGCTCAAGAGCGGCAACCGCCAGCCGGTACCGGTAACGACGCGCTACTACAGTCGCTGGAAGAAGACATTTGTGTTTACCGACACAACCGAAGACGCGCGCATGGATTTTCTGGCGCTCAAACTCTACTGGCTATCCGGTGTGCTCGGCGGCGGGCAGCCGGTCTGGATCGCCGATCCGCGCGATGCGCAGTATCTCAACACAAACATTCATCAACTGCAGCAAGCAGCCGCAGGGCTGGCCCGCGAAGGTCTTGCGCAGCCCGGTTCCGATGCGCACTTCGCGTCTCCCACAGCACGGCTTATGGAGCGTGCAGACAGGTACCACTCCATGCTTGCCGACGCATTGGCGCGCACCAAGCCTACCTTCAACGAGGAAATGCGTCACGGCCATACGAATATGTAAGGCATCGCGGA
>DAHUZH010000285.1 GCA_027306695.1 Acidobacteriaceae bacterium | reverse complement strand
GCTCGATGATGGATTCGGCATGGTACTGCTGGAGGCCATGGCCCACGGAGTGCCTGCAATCGCAACGACCCATTGTGGAGCTGCGGAACTTTTCACGCCGAATGAAGACCTGCTGGTTGTTCGACCTCAGGACGCCGATGCTCTGGCCACTGCGATGCAGCAAATTTATAGCTCCTCCGATTTATGTGAACGCCTGTGTGCCCATGCCCTCCGCACGCTGCAGCGGATTGAAGGGGCTGGCTCCTATGCGCTGTACTCGCAAGCGCTGGATCGCATCCTGAGTCTTGTGACTAAAATGAATTGACCGTTGGTGTAGCTGTAAGGGTCGTCATTCAGATTCAGAATTCCATTTCAGCCTTTTGTTATGACCGCTGTTCCACAAGGATCGATGAGTGGAAAACAGTTGACCCCTTCTTCCTCACAGTATTTTCTTACTGCCGCCTTTACGCCGGGATAGTCATGGTTGTTGTAATCATGGACGAAAATGTAGCCGCCTTTGCTGAGACGTGGATAAAAAAACTGTAGCCCATGGTAGATCGGTTTATACAAATCCGCATCGATACTCACAAATGCAAAGAATTCCTGCTTGTCCGTATCCTGGAGAGATTCAGGGAAATACCCTGCCCGGACAATCACCTTTTCTCGATGCTCCATTTTCTTTAGGACCAGATCGACGTTGGTATCGGAGAAGTCCTCGGTTGCTGCCGAAAAACCTCCCGCTCGATCGACTCCCTTGTCTGTTTCGCTGAACCCCTCAAATGTGTCGAACAAATAGAGATTTCTGTCGGGAAAAGCAGTATGGATGTGTTTCGCGAAATCTCCTTGATATACGCCCAGCTCTGCCACGCTGCCTCCGACCGAATTGGCGCGTATCTCCTCCGCGACCGCCTCCAGCGAGCCGACGCGGATATAGTCTCTGGAAGTCAGGCCCGACAAGCTCGGCATGTCCAGAACGATCTGCCCTCGCATGATAACCAAGCGGAAGCGTTCATACAGTAGGCGCTTCAGGTTTTTTCTGAAAGATTTAGAAAGGCTTTGTGCCATGTACTTCTCCTGAACTTAAGACGGAATGATGCGTCCTTGCATCTGAATAGCACGCACGAAATTTCAATCCTTTACTGCGATCAATGTGATTGAGTATCCTGGCCAGTCAAAAACTTTGAAAATCCATGGATCGAACAGAAGGGGCAGCACGCGCAACGGGAAAACAAGTGCCCACCC
>DAHUZH010000284.1 GCA_027306695.1 Acidobacteriaceae bacterium | reverse complement strand
TCTATTTTGTTGATTCAGGAACCTGTTGTCCCTGATTTTACAGCCATTATGAATTAGGGGACTCCTTATCGTGGCTGATTTGTTGATGAGTAATATTTATAGATAATGGTGGTAGAAGGCGGGAATTCAGGATTAAAGTGTTTCAGAGAAACTGGAGAAAAGTGGATGTAAAGTCACGTTTATTATACATACGGCTGAGTTATCTGGCACACAACTTCTGCGGTAACCTGGCCGCTGATTTCCCTTCAGGCATTTTAAGGTCAGTGTTGGTCCGATCTGGTCTCTCCTCCCCTGGACAGTGACAGCACTGCGGCGATTGAAAGGATTACGATTGCCACGAGGAGTGATGCATGAATTCCGGACATGAACGAAGCGGAAACGCTTCCAAGCGAGTTGAGCACGCCTGCAAAAACTTCGAAAGCAACGTACCTTGGAACGCTGACGCTTGCGATTGAAATGGCTATGACAAAGCTGCCCAGCATCCCGATGTTTGCCATTGTCCTCAGGAAACCTGAAGACAGCCCGTAGAGGTCCCTGGGGGAATTTGCCATTACTGCGCTGTTGTTTGCCGGGTAGAACATTGAAGACCCGGTTCCGGTAAGGAATGACCCGGCAAGGACAACATACAGGGATGAAGCGACTGTTAGCGTCAGGTAGACCAGTATAGCAAGTCCCATTATCACAAGCCCCATTGTGGCAGGTATCCTGGATCCTATGCGATCTGTAAGCTTACCAAAATATGGGCCAAGAACGCTTCCTATGACGTATCCTGGAAGCAGGAGGAGTGAGCTGTCCAGCGGTGAAAGTCCCCTTATTCCCTGCAGGTACATTATTATCTGGCTCATTGAGCCGCAGGAAATCCAGGAGCAGGGCCGCAGTTACATGGATCGATTGCCGGACGGGCGGGGCATTTATCCAGTAGAGGCGATTTTTCGTCTCGTCCAGAAATTTGCATGGGCGCAAATAAGGCAATTTGGCCGCGATGATCGTACCACCATTGATCTGCCGTGCCGCTCGGTGGAGCAATTTGATACCGAACCGGATGCGGCTCTGGCTGAATTGGCCGCCCTGGCTGCGGATAATCAGGTGTTTGTGGTGTGCCAGAATCCTTCCGAGCGCACGCGATTAACCGATCTGATCCATGTGAAGCACCCCAGAACGCATCGAGTCCCAGCTGCCGCCACAACTCGATCGCCAGCCAGCACCCGCCCCACTGCCGTGGACGCTC
>DAHUZH010000283.1 GCA_027306695.1 Acidobacteriaceae bacterium | reverse complement strand
AGGCGCGGTACCCAAGTGGTAAGGGAGAGGTCTGCAAAACCTTTATGCGTCGGTTCGATCCCGACCCGCGCCTCCAACTCCTTCAATAGCTTAGAGCATCCGCAAGAGAGAGGCGAATAGGCCACTGTAGCGGAAATTGTAGCGACTCCGCGTCTTTTCTCACTGAATCATCCCCTCTGCCATTCCCTGTTTCAGCGATAGCGCCTCCATTTGCCGCGCCGCTACGAACTGCTCCATACGCTCCACAGACCGCGCTTGATGCTCTTGGGTGGGGTGGGCATACCGCAGCACCATCTGAATCTTGGAATGGCCCAGGAGCGCCGCCAGCGTCACAAGGTCAATGCCTGATTCCGCTGCCCGCGTCGCCCAGGTGTGGCGAAGATCGTACAGCCGGAACGGGGCAACCTTGCTTGCCTTCACAGCGCGGTCATGGGCATTGTTAACCTTCGGTACAGGACGCTCCCGGTCTGTCTCACAGGAAAAGAGGAAAGGCGTCTCCAACTCTGCCATCCGCCGGGTAAGGACGTTTTGCGCTGCCACTGTCAACGGAACCCGCCGCCGCGCTGCTTTCGTCTTGCCGTATGGATTGAAGAGGAACCCGCCTGCCAGATTTACGTTCTCCGGCTGAATGCGGTACACCTCCTCGGGCCGCATCCCGGTTTCCAGCATGAGCGTTGCCACGTCCCGGAGCATCGGGGTTGCGGCGGACAGATACCGCGCCTGTTCATCGAACCTGAGAACCCGCGTCTGCTCGTTTTGCTCTGTCAGGAAGGTAACGCGGCTCACAGGATTCCTCACGGCCAAGTCTGACTTGATGGCATGGTTGAAAAGCGCCTTGAGGCAAGCCAACTCACGGTTCACCGTCGCAGGCATGACGCGCTGCCCTGTCCTTCTGCGGGTGCCCTTCTCTTTGCCCTTGACCGTCTTGTACTCCATCGCGCGGGCTGCCTTGAATCGCTCCACATCGTCCGGCGTAATCCGGTCAATGGGCTGATCTCCAAAGTGGCTCAAGAGCGCCGCACTGCTTACCCGATAACGTCGAGAGGTTGCAGGGTGACTCTTGTGCTGCTGCTCTGACCACGCCAGAAACGCCCGCATGGCCGCTTTGAATCCGGGGGCCTTCTTCCGTTCGGTGATCCCCACTTCGCCCTTGGCAAGCGCCGTGCGAAACGCTGCCTCGATTTGCCGCGCCACTCGCGGGTTGCCTTGTTTCGTGCTCCGCTGCACAT
>DAHUZH010000282.1 GCA_027306695.1 Acidobacteriaceae bacterium | reverse complement strand
CCGAACGAGTATGCGAGCAGAATGCAACACGTCGATCAAACCCCGTCTAAGAGGTCCGCCGCGTAGGGACCACTTCATCGTGCCGCCGCCGAGCAGCGTGGTGGCGGACGCTGGCAAGCTCATCGAAGTGCGGGTCAGCGACTCTGTGGGCAGAGGCGGATTCCCGGCGACCGAACCGGTGTGCCGGCTGCGCCATCCGAGCGGATGGCTGATCGAGTGCGGGATGTGGCCGGATCCGAGATGGCTCTCTGGGCTGATGGCGGTGCGGCCATGATGCGGTTCGGGGGTGAGGACCTGAGGGTCTACCTGTATCGCGATCCGGTTGACATGAGGAAGGGGCGGAACTGTCTTGCGGCGCTCGCCCAGGAGGTGATGCAGGTCGACCCTTTCACTGGCGCGCTGGTCATCTTCGTCAGTCGGCGCCATAACGCCGTGAAGATCCTTTACTGGCACCGCAACGGCTTTGTCGTCGTACACAAGGTGATCGAGAGCCGGGAGCGGTTCATCTGGCCGCGGCTGCTTCAGGAGGAAGTGGTGACGCTGACCGCCGAGCAGCTCGAGTGAGAGTGTGCAAAATTTTGTGTGCGAGGCATAGCATGAGAACCTGGAGGAGCTATGCGACGTACCAAGAAGAACCCGGCGGGCGATGCCGCCCTGCCTGTCATTCCCTCGGAGCTGCTCGACCAGATCGTCAAGGGGCCAATGAGCGCCGATGCGGTCATTGCCGCGTCCAAAGCGTTTAACAAGGCCCTGATCGAGCGATGCCTGGGGGCGGAGTTCTCGCACCACCTGGGCTACGTCCCCGGCGCTGAGAAGCCCAAGGAGGCGAGCAATCACCGCAACAGGACGAGCGCCAAGACGGTGCTGACCGAGGACGGGCCGCTGCGGATCGACATTCCCCGTGATCGTGAGGGCAGCTTCGATCCAGTGCTGATCCCCAAGCACGAGCGACGCTTCACCGGCTTCGATGACAAGATCATCGCCATGTACGCCCGCGGCATGACGGTGCGGGAGATTCAGGGATTTCTCACCGAGCAGTACGGCACGGAGGTCTCCCCGGAGTTCATCAGCTCCGTGACGGACGCCGTGATGGGCGAGGTCACTGCCTGGCAGAGCCGTCCGCTCGAGCCGATGTACCCGGTGGTGTTCTTCGATGCGCTGCGGGTGAAGATCCGCGAGGAGGCGGTGGTGCGCAACAAGGCGATTTACCTTGCCCTCGGCGTGCTGCCTGA
>DAHUZH010000281.1 GCA_027306695.1 Acidobacteriaceae bacterium | reverse complement strand
CTCCGCGTAATGGGAAGCGGCGAACTGTGGAATGCAGGACGAAGTGGCTGACCATGGATTCCTTATCCGACGGCATCGCTGAAACCTCTCTGCATCGCCGTACCTTCTATGGTAGCCGAGATAGAGACATTGCATCGTCTTTGCCGGTGATGGAAATGGAATGTTAGCCTGTTACGTAGCAATCTATTCGCATTGGAGAAAGCACTCGATGCAGGCAAGTTATAGCGGTGTCGCCCTGCCAAAAGATGGCGAGCCAATTCAGTATTCCAACGGAATGTATCAAGTACCCGACAACCCCATCATTCCTTACATTGAAGGCGACGGCACGGGCCGCGACATCTGGCGCGCCTCGCAGCGTGTCTTCGATGCTGCCGTGGCCAAGGCCTATGGCGGCAAGCGCTCGGTGAAGTGGTTTGAAATCTTCGCCGGCGAAAAGGCCTACGCGCGCTTCCAGAACTGGCTGCCAGACGACACCATTCAGGCCGCCCGCGATCTGCGCGTCTCCATCAAAGGTCCGCTGACGACGCCGGTTGGCGGCGGCATTCGCTCGCTCAACGTGACGTTGCGCCAGACGCTCGATCTCTATTCCTGCATTCGCCCGGTGCGTTATTACCAGGGCGTGCCCAGCCCGGTCAAGCATCCAGAAAAACTGGACATCGTCATCTTCCGCGAGAACACGGAAGACGTCTATGCCGGAATCGAGTTCAAGCAAGGAACTCCCGAAGCAAAAAAAGTCATCGACTTCTTGAATAACGACATGCTGGCGGGAAGCAAGAAAAAGGTTCGCGAGGATTCCGGCATCGGCATCAAGCCGATGTCGATCACCGGGACCAAGCGCCTGGTGCGCGTCGCCATTGCGTTCGCGTTGAAGCACAAACGCAAATCGGTCACGCTGATGCACAAGGGCAACATCCAGAAGTTTACCGAAGGCGCATTTTGCCAGTGGGGGTATGAGGTCGCCGTGGATGAATTTCGCGACGCCGTCATCACTGAGCGCGAAAGCTGGATTCTCGGCAATCTGGAAGCCAATGCCAACCTATCCATCGAACAGAACGCGGCCCTGATCGAACCGGGTCTGGAGCACGCGCCTCAAAAATTTCGCAACGAAGTGTATGCGGAGGTGAAGCATGTCGTCGAAAGCATTGGCGCGAGCCATGGGAAAGGGAAGTGGAAGCAAAAGCTGCTCATCAACGACCGCATTGCCGACTCCATCTTTCAGCAGGTGATTGTGCGCCCCG
>DAHUZH010000280.1 GCA_027306695.1 Acidobacteriaceae bacterium | reverse complement strand
AAGGAAAACGCCTCAAAGCCGCCTGGAACGATCCCTACCTGCTCAAATTACTGGGAATTTGATATGCGTCAGCCCGGATAATCGGACCATCCATCTTGCGAATTTCCATGATTTGCCTACACATCCACATCGTGTCGCTCACCGGAGTATCCAGAGTATCCAGATTCGCTGCGCGGTGTATCGCCTCGGCATCGTAGCGCTCAACTGCAATCTGCATCCGTATACTTTGAAACAACGTCGCCCCCAGCTCTTCGATCCGCGTACGCAGATCGGCAGCTACGGGTCGTGTGACCGTTTCTTCAAGAATGGCCTGCGCCTCGGCCAGCAGAGGGCCCGGACTCAGTCCATTGGGAGGCGTTGAGGCCGGTGCTCCCCAGATGCGCAATGGCACTGCGCCCCAGCCGATGGCCAGCATGCGTTCTAGCACGCCGCGCGCCTGCTGCACATGCGCCGTCTCGTCCAGCAAACGACGGCGTATGAATGCGTCAAAATATGCTCGATAGAGTGCCTGCTGAAATCTCCAGTTCCGCAGCACCGCCGGTGAACAACTTCGCTCCATGTCCCGGAAACGTTCCAGCGTAATCTCCACGCCGCTATTGGTGGCGAGCGGTCCTTGCCAGCTCGACTCCAGATGCAGCAACCCTTGCGCGAAGCCTTGCGTCTCCTGTGTTCCGAGAAAGTAGTGCGTAAAATCGCGCAGCATGTCTATAACCGGTCGTTTAGAATCCCACCCCAGCGCACTCCAGACGAATTTGTTTACGTCGTCATTGCAGCCTTCCGAATAGGCTATGAAGCCGACCGTCCCAGGCAAACTCCGCCGCAGGATGTTCGCTTCGTCCTGTGGGCGTGGGTTGATGACCTCGCGGCCCTCTGTCAGCGCATAAGCGACATCCCAGTCTGGCACTGGATATTGACATTCCATGCTGTGCGTAATATCGGGATAGCAGCAGATGGGATAGCTTGGCGGCAAAGCCCGGCGCATGGCCTCTCCCGAAAGCCGTGACCCTGGACCAAAGACGATTCCGTCCAACCATTGCTTTGTATTTTCCTGTCGCACAACTTCGAGAAACTGCTGCATCCAGTCCGCGCTAAACCCTTGGGACGATACCCACATCTGTCCGTGCGGATGATACCTGCACAGATTTTCCTTCTGCCTTTCCACAAACTGGCCTGCCCGATGTTTTGTACCAGTTGGATAGTTAGTGTAGCGCAACGAGCGGGTTAGTTATCTCGCCGCAGTCGG
>DAHUZH010000027.1 GCA_027306695.1 Acidobacteriaceae bacterium | reverse complement strand
CAGCGCGTAAGCCGCCGAACCCTCTTCATCGGAGTATTCAAACACACCCAGCCAGTCGAAGCGTGCCTCTTGCACAAAACTCTGAAGCAGCTCGAAATCTGCCTCCGTCTCGCCGGGAAAGCCCGTGATGAAAGATGTCCGCAGTGCAATCTCCGGCATCGCCGCTCGCGCTCGCGTAATCATCTTCAAAAAAATGTCCGCGCCGCCGCCGCGCTTCATGCGCTTCAGCACGTTCGGCGCTGCATGTTGCAGCGGCACGTCGAGATACTTGCAGATATTTTCATGCTGCGCCATGGTGTCGAGCAGCCGCGGCGTCACCTTGTTGGGATACGCATACAGAAAGCGTATCCAGCGCAGACCCTCCACGCGCGCCAGCCGGTCCAGCAGTTGCGCCAGCCCATCCTTCATGCCGAGGTCCTCGCCATAGCAGGTCGTGTCCTGCCCGATCAGCGTGATCTCCCGCACACCTTCGGCAACCAGCCGCTCGGCCTCCGCAATTACGGACTCGAACCGGCGCGAGCGAAATTTGCCGCGCAATTGCGGAATGACGCAGAAGCCGCAGGGATGGTCGCAACCTTCGGCGATCTTGATGTACGCCGATGCGCTTGCGGTCGTCCGCAGCCGCGGCGTGTGCTCGTTGTATAGATAATTGGGCAGGCTGGCGAGCGCGCCATCCCAGCCTTCGCGGGAAAAACGGCCCTGTTGCTCGCGATGGTTGCCTTCCGCGCGATGCGAAACCGCAGCCTCCATTGAACTCAAAATGCGAAATGGCGATCCTGGCGCGGGCTGCGGCGCGGCGATCCCGGCGGCGGCCAGAATCCCTTCCATCTCACCTGTTCCGACGACGGCATCAACCTCAGGGATATTTTTCTGGATTTCCTCGCGGTAGCGCTCCACCATGCAACCGGCGACGACCAGCCGTGTAGCTTTGCCGTTTGTCTTGTGCCGCGCCATTTCGAGGATCGTATCGACCGACTCCCGCTTCGCCTTGTCGATGAAGCTGCAAGTATTCACCACCAGCACGTCGGCCGTCTCTGCATCGGAGGTAATGGTTGCGCCGGCCTGCGCCAGAATGCCCATCATCACTTCACTGTCGATCAGATTTTTCGGACAGCCCAGGCTGACGAACCCCACCCTCTGCGCGGTTTTTGCGGGTTCGGTGGGAAGCGGAGACGAGCTTATTTCCAGAGAATGCACATCTTTCATTCTATCAACGTTGCCCCGCAATTCCTCTGCACCGGGCCATCCGCGCCCGGTGGTATCATGAATTTGTGCCGGGTCCTACGCGACGCAATCCCGCCAACCCCGCCAGGTCCGGAAGGAAGCAACGGCAACGGGCCCATGCGTGTGCAGTAGGTTTCCCGGTACTTAAAATGCCGCCAATTTTCCCGCACAAGACCTTCCATCCATCCTTCAGCGACATTTCCAGTTCCCAAACGGAAAATACAGATTTAACTTTTACCGAGGGGGCATTCCTTTGAATTTTGATCTTCGCCCGCGCGCACAGATGCGCGCCAAAATCAGTGCCCTGGGTACGTACGTGCCACCGCGCCTGCTGACCAATGCCGATCTGGAAAAGATGGTCGATACCAACGACAAATGGATCGTGGAGCGGACAGGAATCCACCAGCGCCACATCGTCGATAAGGGCGTGGCGGCAAGCGATCTGGCGGTCGAAGCCGCCCGCCGCTGCCTCGCGGAACGAGGCGTGCAACCGAGCGAAGTCGAAGCGATCATCGTCGCTACTGTCACCCCGGACATGCTGTTTCCCTCGACCGCATGCCTGGTGCAGGACAAGCTGGGCGCGCATGGCGCGTGGGGCTTCGATCTTTCCGCTGCCTGCTGCGGCTTCGTCTACGCTCTCCAGGTGGGCGCCAAGCTGATCGAGTCCGGCGCGCATAAGAAAGTCCTTGTCATCGGCAGCGATGTCATGTCCTCCATCATCGATTACACCGACCGCGCCACCTGCATCATCTTCGGCGACGGCGCTGGTGCAGTGCTGCTGGAACCGGCGGAAGAAGGCGAGGTCGGCCTGATCGATTACCTGCATGAAATCGATGGCTCCGGCGCGGCCTCCTTGTACATGCCTGGCGGCGGCAGCCTGCATCCGCCCACCGCTGAAACCGTGGCGAAAAAAATGCATTACGTCCATCAGGACGGGCAGGCCGTGTACAAATTTGCCGTGCGCAAAATGTCGGAGGCGACGGAGAAACTGCTCGAACGTAACGGCGTCAAAGGCAGCGACCTTGGCTGCTTCATTCCTCACCAGGCCAACAAACGCATCATTCTTTCCACAGCGGAGCGGCTCGGCCTGCCCCCGGAGCGTGTCATCATCAACATTGACCGCTTCGGCAACACCACTGCGGGCACGATCCCGCTGGCCATGCAAACGGCGCGGGAAGAAAACCGTCTGCGCAAAGGCGACCTGGTACTGCTCGCCTCCGTCGGCGCGGGTTATACCGTCGGCTCCTGCCTGCTACGCTGGGAGATTTAGCACATATCCAATGAGGAGTCATTCTGAGCGCAGCGAAGAATCCAGAGAATTTTGGCTCGTTGTAGCGCGCGAGGTATCGTAACCTCTCCATCATTTTCTTCAAATTTTCATCTTCCCCTCACCGTCCCGTTTCAGAAAATGCTGCATAAATAGGGCATGGTACGCGCAACGTACGACACCTTGATCCTGTCGGACGTCCACCTGGGGTCCGAAATGAGTCGGGCGCAGGACGCGCTCGACGTGTTGGAGTCGCACAGCTATCGCCGGCTAGTGCTGCTCGGCGACATCTTCTCCGACCTCAACTTTCGCCGCCTCACCAGCGAGCACTGGAAGTTTCTCACTCACATCCGCAAGCTCTCCAATCCCAAGCGCCACGTTGAGGTGGTGTGGGTCGAGGGCAATCACGACCATGGTCTGGCCAACCTGATGTCCCACCTGGTCGGCGTGCCGGTCTATCAGCGTTATGTGTGGGAATACGATGGCAAGCGTCACCTCGCCATCCATGGCCATCAGTTCGATCGCTTCGTCAGCAAAAATCTTTTCATCAGCCGCGTCGGCGAGCAGTTGTTCTACCAGATTCAAAAACTCGACTCCCGCACAAAATGCTTTTCGCGTTTTCTGGACCGCACGAACACGCGCTGGCTGCGCCTCTCCGACAAAGTCGCCAGCGGCGCCATCCACTATGCGCGCCTGGGCCAGTGTGAGCGCGTCTTCTGCGGCCACACCCATGCTGCACTCTCTCTTGTGCGCGACGGCGTCGAGTATTACAACTCCGGCTCCTGGGTCGACGCGCGTGCCACCTTCCTGACCATCAACCAGCACGGCGTGGAGGTCCAACAGTATGCCTGCGGAACTCACCATCGTCATTCCAGCGAAGAACGAGAGCCAGTCCCTGCCGAAGCTGCTGACCTGTTTGAACAGGCAGGATTACCTGCATTTGCCGGATACCAGAGTCTTCGTTGCTGATGCCGGTTCGACGGACGGCACGGCGGAGATTGCGCGGTTGTTTCGCGCAAAGTTTCCCATTGAAGTTATTCCCGGTGGCCTTCCCGCAGTGGGCCGTAACGCTGGCGCGCGCCGCGCCGCCACGCCCTACGTGCTGTTCCTCGATGCCGATGTCGAACTGGGCGATCCCGCATTGCTCCGTCGCGCGGTCGTCACCGCGCAACGCCGCGACCTGCATTGCGTGACGACCAACATTGCCTGCTCCAACGGCCAACTCGCAGACAATTGGATGTATGGCTTCAACAATTGCGTCCAGCGTACGTCGCGCTGGTTCTTACCCTTCGCCACCGGCATGTTTATGCTGTTCGACAAACGGGAGTTTGACCGGCTCGGCGGCTTTGACGAGCGGGCACTGTACGCGGAAGATTACCTGCTCAGCAAGCAGGTCGCGCGCCGCCGCTTCGCAGTCATTCCAGGCTGCGTGTTCACCTCGAACCGTCGCTTTCAAAAAATGGGCCACGCGCGTATCGCGCGCATGTTTTTCGCAACCGCGTTGAATTCGGGTAACAAGAAATACTTTCTCCGAGATCAAGGCTACTGGGCTAAGGAAATCGTCCCCGGCAACACCTCCGAAGTGTAACGAAGTCAGGCGTTCAGCTTCACCGCCCGCCCTTCAGCGCAGGACTGATAAATTGCGGTAATGATGCGTTCATCGCGCAGGCCCTCTTCGCCGTTGGTCTTCGGCTCTTTGTTTTGCAGAATGCATTCCGCCAGATAATCCGCTTCGCGCGCGAACTGGTTCGGATTGGGATCGCTGATGTCGATGTCGATGGGCTGCGCTCCCTGGGCCTTCGCGCCCCCGCGAATGCCGGTGTAGGAGTAAGCCGGGTCCATTTTCAGCATGCCTTTGGAGCCGGTGACGCGCGCCTCATTGCCGATAAAGTTGCTGCCATAACTGGTCGCGCAGTTGGCGACTGCACCGCTGGGGAAACAGAAGTTCCACACCAGATTTTCTTCCACTTCGTTGAAGCGTCCATCCTGATCGACGACCGAGGAAAATGCCTGCACCTCGGTTGGTTCTTCGCCGGTCAAGTAGCGGCAGGCCTGGATGCAGTACACGCCGACATCGACCAGCGGTCCGCCACCCGCCATTTTCTTATTCAGCCGCCATTCGCCGGGCTTAATGTTGAAGCCGAAGGCCGCCTGCACATTCAGAATATTCCCGACATAGCCGCTGCGTAGCACCTCGATGGCTTTCAGCGTATTCGGTTCGTACTGGCAGCGGTACGCAATCAGCAATTTGCGCTCGGCCTGCTTGCAGGCGGCGATCATCTGCTCGCATTCCTCGACGGAATTGGCCATCGGCTTTTCGCACAGCACATGTTTGCCCGCCTTCGCGGCGCGGATGGTGTACTCGGCGTGCATGCCGTTGGGCAGCGCAATGTAGACCGCGTCGATTTCTGAGTTGTTGCGGATTTCGTCGTAGTTCGCATAGTCGTAAATGGCCTTGTGCGAAATGCCATACTGGTCGGCCATTTTTTCCGCCTTGGCGCGATGGCCGCTGACCAGCGCGACAAGCCTCGATTGCTTTGCAATGCGCAGACCGGGCATGAATTCGCCCATCGAAATGCGTCCCAATCCAACGATGCAGTAGCCAATCTTTTTGCCGCTGTCCTGCGAGGAAATGTTTTGCGCGGTCGCTTCTGCGAGTGCAGTGCTCGCTGCAAACCCGCTGGCGAACGTTGTGAGAGCTGCGAGGGAACTGGCTTGTTTGAGAAATTCTCGGCGCGTCGGTGCCATGAAAATGTACCTCGCAGAAAAGTGTAGTTGAAATCGCTGCTACGGCTGAAGAAAGCGCAGTGGTGGCGCGGGTGGCAGCACTCCACATTCGGCTGCGTAGCGAAAAAACATTTCCATCCCGTCAATGCATGTTTCATCCAGAACGTAATGGATGTTCTGCGACAAATAGGTGCGAATGGTTGCAGGTGGAACAGGCATGCGTGGCGTCCACTCTCGAACCAGGTCGTCAATGTGCGCCAGCCCGTGGTCGCGTGACTGGACGAAGTCCTCGATCACGGTGCGTCGACTAAACCCAGGCGTTTCAGTCGCTTGCGGACGCACGGCCCAGAAGGCCGAAACCCAGGGCAGGCCGGTGTGCTGTTTCCATTCGTGGGCAAGATCGATGTACGCAAGCTGCTCCCCGGTGCGAGCGGGCCGCGCGGCCTGGTCTTCGAGGGCCAGCAGGGCCGAGTCTCCAATAATGACAGCAGCCTGACAATCTGACAGCATGCTGTCAAGATTTGGCTCGTGCGGGACAAACTCCGGGTCGATGCCGTAAAACTTGCGAAAAATGATCTGCGCGTAGGCATTCGAGGTGCGCGAAGCGGTGTCTGCGGCAACCCGGCGGACAGCACAAATGCCCTGTGGATGCTTGACGACGAGCAGAATCGAGCGCACGCGATCGAGCGACGCAATTGTGCAGCCGGGAATGATGGCGAGGCCGGGCGTGGTGGCATAGGCGGCGATGGGAACCAGGCCAATGTCGGCGCCGCCGTCGGCCAGCTCTGCGGCGCATTGCGAAGGCATGGAACTGTGAATCTGGTATCGCTCGGCCAGCCGCTCCATCTCCGGGGGATGCTCAAAGTCCCACATCAGCGGGGCTGGATTGAGAAAGCGAATGGCAGAAATTTTGAGCTTTTGCGCGGAAGATGGATGAGGTTGGAGGGCCACTGGGTAGTCTATCAATCGGTGACGCCGCCGTGGGAATCGGTGTAATCGGCGTTGATTTATGGCGACAGGTGTTGGTGCAGAATGGGCCGTGTTTGTATGCCAAAAATCAAACTCCTAAATTCTTAGTTGACAAAGGTGGCGTTACGGCGGCTTAATACTAATTGTTTAGGAGTTTAAGGGGAAGACCTTGGTGGAACGCAAATCGGCGAAGCAGACGTTGACGCCGCTGGAGCTGAAGATCATGCAGGTGCTTTGGCGCGTGGGGCCGTCGAAAGTGACCGACGTGCAGGCGGCGCTGCAAGTGGAACTGGCGTACACGACCGTGCAGACCATGTTGAATATCCTGCTGCGCAAAGGGCAGGTGAAGCGCACGCAGGAGGGAAGGGCCTTCCGTTATCGCCCGGTGGTGAGCCGCGCTGGGGCGACCGGCGGCGCGGTGGAAGACCTGGTGCGGCGCATGTTCGGCGGCTCCCCCGAAGCGCTGCTGATGACGATGGTGGACGCGCGGCAGATCGACGCCAAGGCTTTGCAAGCGCTGGCGAAAAAGGTAGCGGAGGCGGAGCGTCGCGAGCGCCGAGAGCAACGAAAGGAGCGGCCATGATCGAGCAAGCAATTCTGGAATATGCAGCCAACTCCATCTGGCAAATTCCGATGCTGGCGGGGATGGCGTGGCTGGTGCTCCGGTTGTGCAGGCCGAGTGCGCGGGCGCAACACCGGCTATGGCTGACGACACTGGCGCTCGCGGTGATACTGCCTTTGCGGGGGATGGGCGCAAATGCAATGCAAACGCGGCCGCCCGCGCAATCGGAAGTGGTCCATGCGGTGCAATCCATACCCATGGTTGCCAGCCATGAGTCCACAGGGAGCCACGCCTTGCTGGCGCTTCACGGTGAAGAGCATGCCACACGTCCGCTGAACATCCTGCGGCTGCCGATGCGCACGATTCGGCTTAGCAAGCAGACGGCGTACTGGCTGGTGGGACTGTATCTCCTGGCAATACTTTTTCGGCTGGTGCAGCTTGCCTATGCGTGGCGCGCTGCGCGCAGCCTGATGGCTGGAGCGAAAAAGACTGTGCTGCCACAACCGTTGCTGGCACTGCTGCAGCGTTGCTGCGAGAAGTTCGATGTGCCGGAGCCACAGGTGCGGATGTCCAGCGCAATGCTAAGTCCGGTAACGATGGGCGTAGTGCGGCCCATGCTAGTACTGCCGGAGACATTCTCTGAAAGCACCGAAAGCGAAATGACGGCGGTCCTGTGTCATGAACTGGCGCATGTCCGGCGTCGGGATTATCGGATGAATCTGCTCTGCCAGATAGGTGCGCTACCGATTGTGTACCATCCGGCAACGCACGCGATGCAGCGGCGGGTGCGGCAGACGCGAGAGATGGTGTGCGACGCGCTGGCGGCGGATGCGATGCAGTCGGCCAGCGGCTATGCGCGTTGTCTGGTTGGGCTGGCGCAGCGAATGTTGGAGGGGCGCGGCGTGGCGGAACAAGTGCAGGCGGTGGGACTGTTCGACAACAACGTTTTAGAGGAGAGGGTTATGCGGCTATTGGAAACAAAAACGACGATGAGTGTGCGGGCAAGTGTGGCTCGCGTGGCTGCCGGTGCGGTGCTGATGACAGCGGTGACGGCCATGGCAGCGATCTTCCATGTAACGCCAATGGTGGTGCAGGCTGCGCAGGCGAATGTTCCGGCCATACCGGCAGCGCCTCCGCCACCCGTGGCGGTGCAGGTGGCTCCCGTGCCAGCTCCTGCTGCTCGGCCAACGCCTGCCGTTCTGCCAGCACCCGTTGCACTGCCAGCACCTGCGCCACAGCCCGTTCCTACATCGCAACCTGCTCCGGCCCCACCGGTTGCACCCCGGAGAAACGGACAGATTCATCCCCAACCGAAAGGACCTCTGCACGGGTTCGTCATTCAGGATGGCCAGTATCGCGATCTGACGCCGGAGGAACGCGCTCGATTACAGAAAGAGTTGGCCACAGCGACGGCCCAGGTTCAGGAGGAAACCCGGAGGCTGCAAAGCCAGGAATTCAAAAAACAAATGCAAGATATGCAACAACAAATTGCCGAAGCCGCAAAGAAGATGCAGAGCGCGGAAGTGCAGCGGCAACTAAAAATGCTGCAAAGCCCAGAGTTCAAGCAGCAGATGGCGGACATGCAGAAACAGGCTGCTGAAGCTGCAAAGAACTTTCAGAGTGTCGAAGTCCAGCGTCAACTGAAGATGCTGCAAAGTCCTGAGTTCAAGCAGCAAATGGCGGACATGCAGAAACAAGCTGCCGAAGCTGCAAAGAACTTTCAGAGCGCCGAAGTGCAGCGCCAATTGAAGATGCTGCAAAGCCCGGAGTTCAAACAGCAAATGCAGGACATGCAGCAGCAGATTGACAGGATGGCCAAGAGATTGGAAAGCGATGAAGCGCAGCGGCAAAAAGCGCAAGACAAGCAGCCATAGCATCTTTGTATATGTTCAATACCGCAATGAGAGAGATATCTATACCAACTATGAAAAAAGCAATCCCGAAGTTTAGAAGCGAAGAAGTAGAGCGTAGCTTTTGGGCCACCGCGGACTCGACCCAGTACATCGACTGGCCTGAGGGAAAGGCGCGGAAGTTCGTGCAATTGAAACCCTCGGTGCGCACCATCTCGCTGCGCCTGCCGGTGTCCATGATCGAAGACTTGAAGCTACTTGCAAACAAGCGCGATGTGCCGTATCAGTCGCTGCTCAAAGTGTTTCTTGCCGAACGACTGGCCCAGGAACGGCGTCCGTTTCGGGGAATGCACAAATAAGAAGGATGACGCGGTTCACCCGCTCTTGCTACGCAGGAATGAGGAACTCGATACAAGAAGCAGATGGAAACTCCTCAACAATAATGGTGCGCAATTTGTCGGCTTGCAGCGCCGGCCCGCTTGACATTCCTCGCCACCCCGGATACTCTCGGCCACAATTAAGCCAAATTTTGTGGAGGTAGTTGCCGCAGAGCAATCTTCGGCAATGTTGCACCATCCCCCGGTGACAGAGACGACAGCGGAAACTTCCAATCAACCCGAAATGAACCAGCAGGCTCCCGCCGCAGCGACAGTGCTGGAAGGAGAGCGGCTGGCGTGGCTGGCGCTTACAATGACGCCTGGGTTGGGGCCGACGCGCATCTGGCGTGCGGTGAACGCCTGCGGAAGCGCGGAAGCAGTACTGGAGCGGCCGTTGACGCAACTGGAAGCGCTTCGTCTACCGGCTGCTTCGGCGCAGGCGATCGCCTCCGGCAAGTCCTTGGCGGAAGCGGAACAAGAGTGGAAGCGCGTGCAGGAGAGCGGCGGCGCTCTGGTCGCGCCGGTCGATGCGGAATATCCAGAGCGGCTGCGGGAAATCTTCGACCCACCGACGATGTTGTGGATTCGCGGCGACCGCGCATTATTGGCGCAGCCGGGAATTGCAGTGGTCGGTACGCGGCATCCTACTCCGTATGGGACCGGAATGGCGGAGATGCTGTCGCGCGATCTGGCGGCGCACGGACTGATAATTTTAAGCGGCATGGCGCGCGGCGTGGATACGGCGGCGCATCGCGGCGCGTTGGCGGCCCGCTGCAACCAAGGCCCAGGGAAAACCGTTGCGGTCTGGGGAACGGGCATCGACGTGATTTACCCGAAGGAAAATAAACGGCTGGCCGAGCAGATTTTGGAAGCCGGGGGCGCAATTCTGAGCGAGTATCCGATGGGGACGTTTCCAGCGCCGCAGAATTTTCCCATTCGCAACCGGATTTTGAGCGGCATGAGCGTCGGCGTGCTGGTGATCGAGGCCAGCGAAAACAGCGGCACGCGGATTACAGCCCGCTGTGCGCTGGAACAAAATCGAGAGGTGTTCGCCGTTCCGGGCAACGTGACGTCGAAGAGTTCCTGGGGGCCCAACACGTTGATTAAGCAGGGCGCGAAGTTGGTGGCGACCTGGGAAGACGTGTGGGAGGAACTGCCCACCCAGATCCGCGTGGAGGTGGAGGACCGCATGGGAGGTGCATCTTTAAACGGGGCTGATGCATCGTTATTCAGCAAGCCGGATTTGCCGGCGTTGCCGGAAGACCAGGCCCAGGTCTTCGACGCGCTTCGACCGGATGAGCCGCTGCAACTGGACGAACTGGTGGAGCAGTTGGAAGGGAAATTGAGTTCGTCGGAGATTTTTACCGCGTTGTTTGGACTGGAACTGGCTGGGCGGGTGCGTGCCATGCCGGGGAAAAACTACGTGAAGACATTTTAGTAAGGCCCTTGCTGCAAGATTTACAACGTTTGCAGCGTCTCCACAAAATGGCCAACGAACCGGTCCACAGCGCACTTCGGCGCAGAAATCATGCAATCGAATGTATGCGGAGTGGAACTGGTAGTCGAAACAATGGTAGCTTCGCATGTGTTACCTAATGGACAGGAGCGCGTCCTTTTGACATTCACCGAATCGTCAAGGCAGGCGCGAAGTCAGTCATGAAAGAAGAAAGCGTTATATAGATGGCAAAATCTCTGGTCATCGTCGAATCTCCTGCGAAGGCGAAGACGATCAACAAATATCTCGGCAAAGATTTCATCGTGGAGGCCTCGCTGGGCCACATTATGGATTTGCCGAAGAGCAAGATTGGCGTGGACTTGGAAAACGGGACCTTTGAGCCGGAACTGATCGTGATGCCCGGCAAGGAGAAGGTCGTCGACCGGCTGAAGAAGCTGGCGAGCACCGCTGATGCTGTGTATCTCGCGCCCGATCCCGACCGCGAAGGCGAAGCGATCGCGTGGCACCTGGAGTTGCAGCTCAAACCGCAGTTGCGCAACAAGGCGACCATTCAGCGGGTGACGTTCAACGAGATTACTCAGAAGGCGGTGAAGGCCGCGTTTCTACATGCGGGCAACGTGGATGCGCACCTGGTGGATGCGCAGCAGACGCGGCGCGTGCTGGACCGCATTGTGGGCTACCAGATTTCTCCTCTGCTCTGGGACAAGGTGCGGCGCGGGTTGTCCGCAGGGCGCGTGCAGACGGTTGCGGTGCGGCTGATTGTGGAGCGCGAGCGGCTGATTAAAGCGTTTCAACCGGTGGAGTATTGGACGCTGGATGCGCAGTTGACGCCCGTCAGCGGAAAGGAGCGGCAGGAATTTACCGCGCGGTTCGTCGGCATCGACGGCAAACGAGCGACGGTGGAGACGGTGAATGCGCCGTCGATGCCCAACCAAGCCGAGACGGACGCAATCGTAAAAGCGTTGAAAACGGCGGACTGGAAGGTGCGCCAGGTGGAAAAGAAGGAGCGTCGGCAGAACCCGACTGCTCCGTTCACCACCAGCAAGCTGCAACAGGACGCCTCGCGCAAGCTGGGCTTCAACGTGAAGCGCACGATGGGCGTGGCACAGCGTTTGTATGAAGGCGTCGAGGTGGGCAGTCAGGGGACCATCGGTTTGATTACGTACATGAGGACCGATTCCACGCGCGTCTCGCCGGATGCGATTCAGGATGTGCGGGCGTACATCGGCAAGCGGCTGGGAGCGAAGTACCTGCCGGCGAGTCCGAATGCATTCAAAGGCAAGAAAGATGCACAGGACGCGCACGAAGCGATTCGTCCAACCAATGTTGACTTTGCGCCGGATGAGATTCGCCGGTATCTGAGCGAGGAACAATACAAACTCTACAAGCTCATTTGGCAGCGGTTCGTCGCTTCGCAGATGGTGCAGGCGGTCTTCGACCAGACCAGCGTGGACATTGTTGCGCAGGCGGACCGTAGTTACGACTATCGCGTTACAGGATCGGTGCTGAAGTTCGACGGCTTTTTGAAAGTGTATGAGGAAGCGAAGGACGTCAAGGACTCCGACGATGAGGCCCTGAGCAATCGACTGCCGGAGCTGAACGACGGGCAGGCGCTAACTTTGAATGCGCTGAAGCCGGAGCAGCATTTTACCGAGCCTGCGCCGCGATTCAATGAAGCCTCGCTGGTGCGGGAACTGGAGGAGCGCGGCATCGGGCGGCCTTCGACGTATGCGTCGATCATCAGCACCATTCAGGACCGCGAGTATGCGGTGAAGGTCCCGCCGAAGGGATCGGGGAAATTTTATCCGACCGAACTTGGCATTGTGGTGAATGACCTTCTGGTAAAGAATTTTCCGTACATCTTCGACCCAGCGTATACGGCAAAGTTGGAGGTCGAACTGGACGCAGTGGAAGATGGCACTGAGAAATGGACTGACCTGCTGCGCGGCTTCTATGGATATTTTCAGGAGGAGTTGAAGGTCGCAGACAAGAACATGGAAGACATCAAGCGGATGGAACAGCCGACGACAGAGAAGTGTCCAGAGTGCGGCGCGCCGCTGGTGTTGAAGTGGGGCAAGTTCGGCTCGTTCTACGCTTGCTCGGCCTATGACAAGAAGAAGCCGGTGACGATTGCCAGCTCCGCGTGGGAGAAAGACGCGAAGAAGGCGGTCAAGAAGATTGAGGACAAGCTGGATTACGCGATGACGGTGAAGACCAGTGGGGGTGCGGAGCCTGCTCCAGCAGCCGCGACAGTAAAAAACCGGAAAGAGTTGGAAGCGGCGCTGGCGCAAGCGGCGGGGCCGGAACGCAAACTGGTGGTGGAGCAGGTGAGCTGCAAGTTTACGCGGGAGAATTTTGAAGCCAAGCCGAACCTGAATACGCCGGAAGCACAGGGAGCGGAGGCCGAAGAGGAGTTCTGCGAAAACTGCGGGCGGGTGATGGTACTGCGCAACGGGCCGTTTGGCCAGTTCATGGCCTGTCCGGGATATAACGAGGACCCACCCTGCAAGACCATCCGCAAGCTGACGCAGAAACAACAGCAGAAGCCCGCCGTGCCGCTCGATGAGAACTGCCCCAAGTGCGGCATGCAACTGGTGCTGCGGAATGGGCAATATGGCGAATTTGTCAGTTGCAGCGGCTACCCGAAGTGCAAGTACATCAAGCAGAACCTGACGGGTGTGACGTGCCCAACCTGCGGCAAGGGCGACATTGCCGAGCGTAAGGCGCGGCGTGGAAATCTTTTCTACGGATGCACGAATTATCCGAAGTGCGACTTCACTTCAAATTACAAACCAGTGCCGCAGACTTGCCCGGAGTGCGGAAGCCCGTACCTGCTGGAAAAGACGTTGAAGTCCGGCGTTTATCTGGTGTGTCCAAACAAGCAACTTAGCGCAGAGGAAGAAAAACCGCGCCGTGGCAAGAAAGCGCCAGCGGTCACAGAAAAGCCGGCGGTAGTTTGTCAGTATCAGGAACGCATCGGCGATGCACCTGTGAATGAAGAAAAGCAGTCCAGCGCCGAAGTTGCCGAAGCCGCTGTAGTCTAAGGATGTACTGGATCGAACGATTTCAAATTTGCGATGAGCAGGGACAGAGCACGAATGGAAAGCCAGATTGCCACGTATCACGATGCTGAATTGATTTTGAAACTGTATGAACTGCGCCGGGAGGAAGTCCTGCGCAAGGCCCGCCACTGGTTGATTTTTGAGTTCAATCCTAAGACCGCAGAAGAGTTCCTGGCGTTTGCCCAGGGCAACGACACCCCGCAACATGCCTATTTCCGGCAGGTCATCAGTTACTGGGAAATGGCCTCGACCCTGGTGTTGCATGGGGCCGTGAAAGCGGACCTCTTTCTCGACTCCAATGGAGAAGGAATCTTTATCTTTGCCAAATTCCATGTCTTCCGGGAGGCGATCCAGGCGAAGACCGGAAGGCCATTTATGCGGCATACCGCGCAGCTTATCGACAGATATCCGGCGGCGAAGGACATATTTAACGCCATCCTGAAATCTATTCAGGCGCGCACATCGTAACAGTAAATGGCGGCATCCAAGCAAGCATCTGCGTGGCTTGGAGTCACATGCAGCGGTATGCGGATTTTGATAGGGCCACACAGGCCGCTTGCCAAGGTCGTAGCGATCTAGGTACAAATTATCCCGTGATTGAAAACCGTCCTGTGCAGGGGCGAAAAATGATTGAGGAGCCAACAATGAAGCATCTAGCATTTGTACTGGCACTTGGCAGCATCACGGCATTCGCCGGTGCTCAAACAGCAAAAACTCACAAACTGTCCGGCTGGATCGGCGATTCCAAATGCGGCGCGACCATGCATACGCCCGCGTGCGTCACGAAATGCGTGAATGCAGGCGAAAAGCCGGTTTTTGTGGATTCCAATAAAAAAGTTTGGGCTATCGACAATACAGATGCTGTCAAGAGTTATTACGGGGACCACGTCAAACTGGTTGCGACCGTCGATTCCTCCAACAACACCATTCATGTCGATAATGTCAAGAAAACAAAAGACATGATGGGCAAGATGTAAGGCGAGCCTCGAGAAGTTTAGACGACCGAGAGTAAGAAGAAAGAAAAGGACGCTCTATAAGTGTGTCCTCTTCTTTCTTCGCCTTCGTTGCAGTGCGATTGCAACGGTTAAATGTTGAGAGCATACCTGTGCGATGGCGAATTGCCGCCAATCTGGTATGGTGAGAGATGTGGAGGGAGTCAGGCGAAGTTATGGCGAAAGCGGTATGGAACGGCAAGGTACTGGCCGAAAGCGACAAGACTCAACTGGTGGAAGGAAACATCTATTTCCCGCACGATTCGATCGATCGTGAATACTTCCGATCCAGTACAACCATCTCAACGTGTCCGTGGAAGGGACAGGCACGCTATTACACGATCCTCGTAGATGGGCAGGAAAATTCCGATGCCGCCTGGTATTACCCCGATCCCAAACCGGCTGCGCGCGCGATTAAGAACCATATTGCCTTTTGGCGTGGCGTCGAAATCGAGAAGTAATCTTCGTGGTCTTGACGAAAAAATTCTCGTCAATAGGCCCCGGTCTGTTGCAAGGGAATTCTGACCTGAAAGCACGTTGCGCCCGGCTTCGATTCCACTTCAATGAATCCCCGATGTCGGCTGACAATACGCTGCACCGCATCGAGCCCTAGCCCCAACCCATGTCCGGGCGATTTTGTGGTAAAAAAAGGCTCAAAAATCCGGCTATGCAGCTCTGGTGGAATTCCCCGGCCGTCATCCCATATCTCCACGCGCACCGTGTCTCCGGAAAGTTGGGTGCGCAGGCGAATCGTTCCCCGGTCTCGCATGGAGTCCAGCGCGTTTTCCAGCAGCGCCATCCATGCCTGGTTCAACTCACTTCCATTGGCGGTAATTCGCGGCAGATCCGGGTCAAATTCGCGGACAATGTGGACGTGGTGGAGCCGGTAGTGCAGCATGCTCAACGTATTTTCCAGCGACTGGGCCAGGTCCACGTCCTGCATGGGGGCAAGATCCATGTAGGAATATTGTTGAACCGCTCGAATCAATTCAAAGATGCGTGCGGTCGATTCGAGTACGGCGCCGGTCATTCGCTCGGCGCGCAGTGAGGAAGCAAAGTGGGTGAGGGCAATCTGGATGGCTTCGCCGTCGAGAAAACCTTCGAGTTCCACCAGGTCTTCAGGTTCAACACCAGCTTCGGCCAATGCAGGTGCAATCGACCATGCCTCTGCGATCTTTTGCTGTTCCAGCCAACCCATCCATCGTTCTTCCAATGCGCCAGCTTCCAGCGGGTTGGGAATGGGCCGTTTTGTTACAGCGGCACGAATATTCTGGTTCCAGACCTTGTAACGGTCTTCCTGTTCTTCCGACAGGCAAAGGCGGCCCGCATCGAAGCTGACCCTTCCATAGACGCGGAGTTCTTCCAGCAGATTGCTGGCGGCACGTTGCGCGGCGCTGGCGGGGTTGTTCAATTCATGCGCCAGATTGGCCGCCAGCTTGCCAAGAGCGGTCAATTTTTCCGATTGCTGTTCGAGACGGGTCATCTCCCGCACCCGGTCCATCAGGATTGACACGCAGCGCTGGCTCATGGACGGGATGGCCGCCAGCATTTCTGGAAAGAGTTCCCTGGGAAGTCTCAGCCCCCAAATCGGTTCGGTGACTAAGCCGTTGCCGCCGTGGGTTTTCATACGGGAAAAAGGCAGCAGCCCGGTGATTTGGCCAGAGCGGCCGATGGATAAACTTCCATGGCTGACGTACTGACGCCGGACCTGAATTTCGCCTGCAAGCAGGATCGTCATGTGCGTGGCGGGATCGCCATCCTTGAATACGCGCGTGCCGCTGGGCGCGAAAAATTCCTGGCTGTGCTGCACCAACCACAGCAATTCCTTCTCGGTCAGTCCGTCGAGCTGGCGAACTTGACGCAACGCATCCAGAACTTCATGCTCCGGGGAGTGAAGCACGGACACACCGGCGGGGAGTGCTGAATCTTCGGCGATCGGTTGGGCGGAGGTTTCCATGGCGTTCTCTCGATGGTAGACCCACTAGGTTACAATGCTTTGACGAAGAGTGAAGGCAGCCATTTTGGGCTGCCCGCATTTCTTCGATTCATGCGCGTGTGCGAATTCCTTGCTGCGTTACGCGCCTACGGTGGTTGGAGCAGGCTTTTCCGCAGCTTCCACAGTACCGCTTTTTACCGTGACCGGATCGAGGAACGGCATGGCGGCGCGCAGCGGCTCTCCAGTGCTTTCGATGGAGTGCTTCGCTTCTTTCCGCCGCTGCTCCTCAAACCATTTACGTCCGGTGGCGTTTTCGTCCAGCCAGTGCTCGGCAAACGTGCCGTCCTGGATATCTGCCAGCAGTTTTTTCATGGCTTTGCGGGTTTCGTCGGTCACGATGCGCGGACCGGCAATGTAATCGCCATATTCGGCGGTGTCGGAGATCGAATGACGCATGTAGGCGAGGCCGCCGCGATACATTAGGTCGACGATTAGCTTGAGTTCATGCATGCACTCGAAGTAGGCGACCTCGGGCTGATAGCCCGCTTCGGTGAGCGTCTCGAAACCAGCCTTCACAAGCGCGCTGACGCCGCCGCAGAGCACGGCCTGTTCGCCGAAGAGGTCGGTTTCCGTCTCTTCCTTGAAGGTGGTTTCGAGCACACCTGCGCGAGTGCAGCCGATTCCCTTGGCGTAAGAGAGCGCGAGCGCGAGCGCATGACCGCTGGCGTCCTGATGAATTGCGACCAGGCCGGGCGTGCCGCCGCCTTCCTCAAAGACTTCCCGCACGCGATGGCCGGGGGCCTTCGGCGCGACCATGCTGACATCGACATTGGCGGGCGGTTTGATTGTGCCGTAACGGATGTTGAAGCCATGGGCGAACATCATGGTCTTGCCCGCGGACAAATGCGGCGCGATGGAGTCCGCATAAATTTTGCCTTGCGTCTGGTCGGGCGCAAGCAGCATGATGACGTCGGCCCACTGCGCGGCCTCGGCGGTGGTCATCACCTGCAGGCCGGATTTTTCTGCGCGGGCTTTGGACTTGCTGCCCGCAGGCAGGCCGATGCGCACTTCGACGCCGGAGTCCTTCAGGTTGAGTGCATGGGCGTGGCCCTGCGAGCCATAGCCGAGGATGGCCACTTTCTTTTTACGGATCAATGCCAGGTCTGCGTCTTCGTCGTGGTAGGTCTTCGCCATTTCAGTGTTCTCCGTTAGAGTTGGTTATGCGTGGTCTTCTTGCGCAATCAGATCGAGCGCCACGAGTTTCGGTTTGCCAGCGAGCGCGGATTCGGTGCGTGGGGTGGCATCGCTTAGCGCCTCCACCACGCGGCTGGTGTGGTGTCCGCGTCGCATGGCCATGCGCCCGGTGCGCGCCATTTCAAGAATTTTATGGTTGCTCTGTACAAGGATCTGGACGAGCCCTTCGATCTTGCTGGCGCTGCCGGTGATTTCCAGCATTAGCGATTCCGGCGCCAGATCGACGATGCGTGCGTGAAAGACCTCGGCCAGTTGAAATAAATCTGCGCGCGTCTGCGGCGTGCAAACGACCTTCAACAGCGCCAGTTCGCGAACCACCGCCGATTGGCGGCCAACGTCATCGACTTCCAGAACATTTTCCAGTTTGTAGAGCGACGCCATGATGCGATGCGCGCGGTCCTCCGCCGCATCGGCCACGATGGTCATGCGCGAGATGCTTTCCCGCTCCGTATTGCCGACGGTCAACGACGTGATGTTGACGTTGAGCCTGCGGAACAGCGAGGCCACGCGCGTCAGCACTCCGGGTTTGTCTTCGACCAGCGCAACAAATGTATGCAGCATTTTTCTTCCTGCTCCTAGGCTTCCGATGCCGTTTCCACCAGCGGATTTTCCGAGGGCCTCCGGATCATTTCATGCAGCGCCGCTCCGCTGGGGATCATTGGGTAGACGGAGTCTTCCTGTTCGACGTGAAAATCGATCAGGAATGCGCCTTCATGCGAACGCGCCTCCTGCACGGTGGAGACGACCTCGCCGCGCTTCCTGACATGTGCGCCGCGGATGCCATGCGCGGCGGCCAGCTTGACGAAGTCGGGACTGAGCAGCGGCGTGGACTGATAATTTTTATCGTAAAAAAATTCCTGCCACTGCCGCACCATGCCGAGATAACCATTGTTAATGATGGCGATGTTGATATTGAGATTTTCCTGCGCAATGGTGGACAGCTCGGCGCTGGTCATCTGAAAACCGCCATCGCCCGCGACCACCCAGACTTCTTTGTCCGGGCAGGCGACCTTTGCGCCAATGGCGGCGGGCAGCGCAAAGCCCATGGTTCCGAGGCCGCCGGAGGTGATGAGTGAGCGCGGACGGTCGTGCTTGTAATACTGCGCCTCCCACATTTGATGCTGGCCGACGTCGGTGACGACGATGGCGTCTCCGTTAGTTTCGCGCCACAGATCGTGCATGACGTGCGCCGAGTATAGGTGGCCGTTGTCCGGCAGATGTTGAATGTCGCGGACGGAAGCGTCGCCCTTCATGGCGGAAATTGCGTTGAGCCACGGCGAGCTGTTGCGCTCGGGCAGCAGCGGCAGCAGGGTTTCGAGAACTTCTTTCAGGTCGCCGATCAGGGCCACATCGACGCGAACATTTTTGTTGATCTCCGCGGGATCGATCTCGATGTGAATCTTTTTCGCGTTGGGCGCGTAGGTGGTGAGCGCGCCAGTCACGCGGTCGTCGAAGCGCATGCCGCAGGCGATGAGCACGTCCGCCTGCTGGATGGCTGTGTTGACCCAGCTTTCGCCGTGCATGCCCATCATGCCGAGGTTCAGCGGATGCGAGGCCGGGAAGGCCGTTAGTCCGAGTAGCGTGCATGCGACTGGAATCTGCGCGCGTTCGGCAAGCGTGCGCACTTGTTCGAGCGCGCGCGAATGCAGGATGCCATGACCCGCGAGAATCACGGGGCGCTTGGCGGCACGCAGCAACTCCAGCGCTTCGCGGATAGAAGTCGAATCGGCGCGCAGCATGGGGTGCGGACGATACGGCGCGGGCGCGGCAGCCTCGAAGTCAAAGATGGCGGAATTCTGCTGCGCGTCTTTGGTGATATCAACCAGCACCGGGCCGGGGCGACCGGACTGGGCCACGCGGAAGGCCTCGCGCAGCGCGGGTGCGATGTCTTCTGTGCGGCTGACCAGATAATTGTGTTTGGTCACGGGCAGCGTGATGCCGGTGATGTCGACTTCCTGAAACGCATCGGTGCCGAGCACTTTGCTGGAAACCTGGCCGGTGACGCAGACGATTGGAATCGAGTCGAGCATGGCGTTGGCGATGCCGGTGACGAGGTTGGTCGCGCCCGGCCCTGAAGTGGCGATGGCCACGCCGACGCGGCCCGAAGCGCGCGCATAACCGTCCGCCATGTGCGCCGCGCCCTGTTCATGGCGCACTAATATGTGGCGAATGGGAAATTTTCGCAGCGCATCGTACGCCGGAAGAATCGCGCCGCCGGGATAGCCGAAGACATCGCGCACGCCTTCGCCAACCAGCGTGGCCCACAGCGTCTCTGCGCCGGTCAACCGTGTGGGCTGGCTGGTCATTGCAGGGTCCGAAGAGTTCATATTGTCAGAGCCGTTCTTAGCAGAGTTGCTCATAAATAGCCTTCTCCATCAATAGTTCGTAACTGCTCCGCGTGAGGCCGATGCAACACTTTCCGCATACTTGCGGAAGACACCGCGCGGATATTGCGGTGCGGGGGCCTGCCAATGCTTCATGCGCGCCGCAATTTCCGCATCGCTCAACTCAACGCGCAGCTCACGCTTGGGAATATCGAAGACGATCATGTCGCCGTCGCGAACGGCAGCGATCGGTCCGCCGAGCGCGGCTTCAGGAGAGACATGGCCAGCCATCAGCCCGCGCGTCGCGCCGGAAAAACGGCCGTCCGTGAGCAGCGCGATCGTATCGCTCAACTCGGCAATACCAGCGATGGCGGCGGTGACTTGCAGCATTTCCCGCATGCCGGGACCGCCTTTCGGTCCTTCGTAGCGAATGACGACGACATCGTTCGGGTTCAGTTTGCCAGCTTGCAGGGCGGCGAAGCATGCCTCTTCCGTATCGAAGACACGCGCCGGGCCGCGATGCGTGAGGCGTTCATGTCCGGCAACTTTGATGACGCAACCCTCGGGCGCGAGATTGCCTTTCAGAATGACGAGGCCGCCGGTCGGCTTCAACGGTTTGTCGAGCGCATGAATGACCGGTTGACCGGGTTTTTCCTGCGCCAGCGCGGCCTCTTCCGCGAGCGTGCGGCCAGAGACATTTAGCGTGCTGCCGTCGATGAGGTTGCCTGCAAGCAGGCGCTGCGCCAGAAGACGGCTGCCGCCCGCTTCCTGATAGTCCGTGGCCACGTAGCGGCCGCCGGGCTTCAAGTCGCAGAGCAGTGGCGTTTTTGCGCTGATGTTGTCGAAGTCGTCGACGGAAAGAAGAATGCCAGCTTCGTGCGCGATGGCGATGAGATGAAGGACCGCGTTGGTCGAGCCACCGGAAGCGGCGACGCTTGCGATGGCGTTTTCAAGTGATGCGCGGGTGATGATTTTTGATGGACGCAGATCGCGTTTTGCCAGTTCCAGAACGAGCGCTCCGGCGGTGCGGCATGCCTTTGTTTTTTCCGGCGATAGAGCGGGAATCCCGGAGAGATTCATCGGAGAGATGCCGAGAAATTCGCACGCCATGGCCATGGTGTTGGCGGTGAACTGGCCTCCGCAGGCCCCGGCGGCGGGGCACGCGCTGACTTCGACGGCTTTGAGCGCCGCATCATCGATCTTGCCCGCCGCGTACGATCCCTGCGCCTCGAACACATCCTGAATGGTGAGGTCTTTTCCGTGGAGATGGCCGGGCGCGATGGAGCCGCCGTAAAGCATGAGCGATGGAATGTCGAGACGAGCCAGCGCCATCACAGTGCCGGGCAGGTTTTTGTCGCAGCCCGCAATGGCGACCAGGCCATCGAATAGATTTCCGCGCGCGACCAGTTCGACGGAGTCGGCAATAACTTCGCGGCTGATGAGCGACGCCTTCATGCCCTGTGTGCCCATGGTGATGCCGTCGGAGATGGTGATGGTGTTGAACTCCATCGGCGTGCCACCGGCGTCGCGGATGCCCTGCTTAACGGCGTCGGCCAGAATGCGCAGATGAAAATTGCAAGGGCCGATTTCGGTCCAGGTGTTGGCGATGCCGATGATGGGCTTGGTGAGGTCTTCGCGGGAAAAACCGATGGCGTGCAGCATGGCGCGCGCGGCTGCGCGGCTGGGGCCTTCCGTCAGTGGAACGCTATTGTGCTTGGGATTGTGATTGCCGTTGCTGTCGCTCATGCGCGGGACTCCTTTTGGCTGCTGTTGGAGCGAGGGGCCGACCAGAAGGCGGCATCATGATGTTTCTCAAATTTGTCGAGCGCCGCGGCGTGGCGCAGCGTCAGCCCGATGTCGTCCAGACCTTCGAGCAGGCACGAGCGGCGGAACGGGTCGATGGTAAACGATTCGTGAAAGCCCTGATCATCTTTGACGGTCTGCATTTCGAGCGAGACATGCAGCTTATAGCCGGGATGCTGCGCGCGCTCCAAGAGCTGCGCAACTTTGTCGTCTGGCAGCATGACCAGCAGGATGCCGTTCTTACCGGCGTTTGAAAAAAAGATGTCGGCGAAGCTGGGTGCAATCACGCAGCGAAAGCCGTAGTCGCTCAAGGCCCACGCGGCATGCTCGCGCGAGGAGCCACAGCCGAAGTTGCGCCCGGCGACGAGAATTTCCGCACCTTTATATTGCGGCTTATTCAGAGAAAACTCCGGGTTGGGAGAGCCGTCGGAATTTTTGCGCCAGTCGAAAAAAAGAAACTCGCCATAGCCAGTGCGTTCAATGCGTTTCAAAAACTGCTTCGGAATGATCTGGTCCGTATCGACGTTAACAGCGTCGAGCGGGGCGACCTTGGAGGTAAGTGTACGAAATGGTTTCATAGCTATTTGCGGAACTCCCAGTTGCGAACATCGGTGAAGTGGCCAGCAATGGCTGCTGCTGCGGCCATCGCTGGACTGACGAGATGGGTGCGTCCGCCGCGGCCCTGGCGGCCCTCGAAGTTGCGGTTGCTGGTGGAGGCGCAGCGTTCACCGGGTTCGAGAATGTCGGGATTCATGCCCAGGCACATGGAGCAGCCGGGTTCGCGCCACTCGAAGCCGGCCTCGCGAAAGATGCGGTCGAGGCCCTCGCTTTCGGCCTCCGCTTTCACGCGCTGCGAGCCGGGTACGACCATGGCGCGGACTTTTGTGTTCACTTTATAACCGCTGACGATTTTTGCGGCGGCGCGCAAGTCTTCAATACGGGCGTTGGTGCAGGAGCCAATAAAAACGCGGTCGATGGGAACATTCTCCATTTTCGTGCCGGGCGTGAGCGCCATGTATTCGAGCGCACGCTCGTAGGCGCGGCGTTCGGAATCGGTTGGAGCCGAGGCGGGCGTGGGGACTGATCCCGTGACGGAGACCACCATGCCGGGATGCGTGCCCCAGGTGACGAATGGAGTCAATTCCTGCGCGGGGATGACGAGTTCGCGGTCGGACGTTGCACCGGGGTCGGAAGACAGCTTGCTCCACTGCGCGACGGCTTCCTCCCATGCTTTGCCCTGCGGAGATTCGGGGCGTCCCTTGAGATACGTGAAGGTGGTGGCGTCGGGGGCGATCATGCCGGCGCGCGCGCCAGACTCGATGCTCATATTGCAGACGGTCATGCGGCCTTCCATGGAGAGGGCGCGGATGGCCGAGCCTGCATACTCCACGACACAGCCGGTGGCGCCGTCGGTGCCGATGCGGCCAATGATGCCGAGTGCAATATCTTTCGCGGTGACGGCGGCGGGCAATTCACCTTCGACGGAAATGCGGAAGGTCTTCGGCTTCGATTGCGGCAGACACTGCGTGGCCAGGACGTGCTCGACTTCACTGGTTCCGATGCCGAAGGCCAGCGCGCCGAATGCGCCGTGGGTGCTGGTGTGGCTGTCGCCGCAGACGATGGTCATGCCGGGCTTTGTGAAGCCGAGTTCCGGGCCGATAATGTGTACGATGCCTTGCTGCGGAGATTGCACATCGTAAAGTTCAATGCCGAATTCTTTGCAATTGCGGCGCAAGGTTTCAATCTGCTTGGCGGCGATGGCGTCCTTAATAATGAGCCGGTCGCTGGTGGTAGGAACATTGTGGTCCACGGTCGCGAGCGAGCGGTCTGGACGGCGCACCGTGCGTCCAGCCAGGCGCAGACCATCGAAGGCCTGCGGGGAGGTGACCTCATGCAGCAGGTGCAGGTCGATGTAGAGCAGCGCCGGCTCGCCTTCCGGCGCGACGACGACGTGGGCGTCCCAGATTTTTTCAAACAGCGTTTTTGGAGTGTTCGGCATATTTTTATTTCACTGATTTCCGATTCGAGATTGTAGCAACGGTAACGAGGCGCTAGACGGCATGCATGGCCTGTCGGCGATCGATGATTTCATTCAACACCTCAAAGACCAGGCGACCCATCTCCTGCGTGGTCACGATCTGCTGGCCGGGCTGATTGGTGCGCGCCAGGTCGGCGGTGCGATAGCCGCGCGTCAACACGCGCTGCACAGCAGTCTCGATGGCAAGCGCATCCTGTTCGAGATTTGCGGTGTGACGCAGCAGCATGGCCGCAGTCAAAATCGCGCCCAGCGGATTGGCCTTGCCCGTGCCCGCGATGTCTGGAGCGGAACCGTGGACTGGCTCGTAGAGATTGACTTTTCCGCCAATCGTCGCCGAAGGCAGCATGCCGAGCGAACCGGTGATGACGGCGGCTTCATCGGAAAGAATGTCGCCAAAAAGATTTTCTGTCACAACCACGTCAAAATTGCGCGGAGTGTTCATCAGGTGCATGGCGCAAGCGTCGACATATTGGTGTTCGAGGGCGACGTCGGGATACTCGGCGGCCACATCAATGACCGTAGCGCGCCAGAGTTGCGAGACTTCGAGCACGTTGGCCTTATCGACCGAGGTAACTTTCTTGCGGCGCTTCTGTGCCAACTCAAATGCGATGCGCGCCACGCGGACAACTTCATCCCGGGTATACCGCATGGTGTTCAGGCCCACACCGGTTTCGCGGTCCCAGGAGCGCGGCTCGCCGAAGTACAGGCCGCCCAGCAGTTCGCGGACGAACAGAATGTCCGCGCCATCGGTGACTTCCGGGCGCAGAGGAGAGTTGTTGCTGAGCGATGCATAGGCCACAGAGGGACGCAGATTGGCAAAGCCGCCGAGCGCGTGGCGCAACTGGAGCAGTCCGGCCTCCGGGCGCTTGTCCGGGGGCAAGGAATTGAACTCATTCCCGCCGACAGCGCCGAGCAGCACAGCATCGCTGTCGAGCGCTGCATCGAGCGTCGTAGTCGGCAACGGCGAACCGTGTTGGCGAATGGCAACGCCGCCGATCGGCATCTCAGTGAATTGGAATTTGTAGCCATTGAGTTGGCCGACGGATTCCAAGATATGGACGGCCTCGCGGGTAACTTCGGGGCCGATTCCATCTCCGGCGACGATGGTGACTTTGATTTTCATTGCGGTTCCTGCTCCTGCGTGGAGAGTTCGATTTCGATGAGCGGCTAAGCCTGTGTCGAAGTAATGGTTGTTACTTCACGCGGTCCTACCAGAAGGAACTGGACGCAGATGGGTCTGAACGATCGCGATCAGGTCCTGGTCGTAGACGGATTTTTTGCGGTCGGCCACGGCGATGAAGTGTCCATAGGCAACGTCCAGTTCTTCGCGTTCCAGGGCGTACCCCAGTTCTCCCAGACGATGACCCAAGGCGTGACGACCTGAATGTTTGCCCAGCACCATGCGATTCATGGGGACGCCCACCAACGCGGGCGTCATGATTTCATAGCACAGCGGGTTGGAGAGCACGCCGTGTTGATGAATACCGGCTTCATGAGAAAACGCGTTGCTGCCGACCACGGCCTTATTGGGGGAGGGCGAGAAGGCAATAAGTTCCGTCAGCAACTGACTGGTTGGGTACAGTTGGTCCAGCGCGAGCACATGCTGATAAGGCAATTTGTCCTGGCGTACATGCATGGCCGCAGCAATCTCTTCCAGCGCCGCATTGCCGGCGCGCTCGCCGATGCCGTTGATGGTGCATTCCACCTGGCGCGCTCCCGCCTCGATGGCGGCAAGGCTGTTGGCGACCGCCATGCCAAGGTCGTTGTGGCAATGGCAGGAAAGCATCACTTTATCGATGCCGCGAATTTTGTTCTTCAACAACTGGAAAAGCTCGGCGTATTCGAGCGGTACGCTGTAGCCGACAGTGTCGGGAAGGTTGATGATGGTGGCCCCGGCATCGACCGCGATTTGGACCATGGTGCATAAGAAATCAGGATCGGTGCGGGTGGCGTCTTCCGGCGAGAACTCGACGTCATCGACGTAAGACCGCGCCAATCGTACGGACTGGTCCGCCTGTTCGAGCGCCTGCGCGCGCGAAATCTTCAGTTTGTATTTCAGGTGAATGTCGGAACTGGCGAGAAAGATGTGGATGCGGGAACGCTCGGCGTGTTCGAGAGCGCGCGCTGCCGCAGTAATGTCTTCCTCTTTCGCGCGCGCCAGAGAAGCGATGCGCGGGCCGCGCACGGTGCGCGCCACTTGCTCGACGGCGGTGAAATCTCCCTCGGAGGCGATGGCAAATCCCGCCTCAATGATATCGACGCCCAAAGATTCCAGTTGGCGGGCCATACGTAGTTTTTCCGCCATATACATGCTGCAGCCCGGCGATTGTTCTCCATCGCGGAGCGTGGTATCGAAGAAAAAGACTCGCTCTCGGTGCATTCGCTTTGCCTCAATGACGGCTGGAAGGGGAGCCGTTCCTGTTATTAAGTTAGCATAAGACAATCTAATGCTAGTTACTATATGTATTAGAATATTTTATTGATACTGCCTGGCATTCAAGCGGAGAAGGACCACCCATGGACCTGTTTCAGTTGGAAACCTTTATGGCTGTCGCCGATGAGCGGAGTTTTTCCCGGGCCGCAGTACGCCTGCACCGCACGCAGCCCGCGATCAGCCAGGTAATCCGTAAGCTGGAAGAGGAAATGGACGAAGTGCTGTTCGACCGCGCCGCGCGGGAGGCCACCTTAACGGCCGCCGGGGAGGTACTACGCGAATATGCGGAACGATTGCTGAATCTGCGCGGAGAAGCAACCGCCGCATTGTCGGAGCTGCGCTCACTGCATCGAGGCCGGTTGAACCTGGCGGCGAATGAGTACACCTGTCTTTATTTGCTCCCAGTGCTGGACGCTTTCCGCAAGCTGTCTCCGCAGATCAAGGTGACGGTGCAACGGTCGCTGGCCAGCCGCATGACCGAAGAGTTGATGCAGCATTCGGTGGAGTTCGGAATTGTCTCCTATCGCCCGGACGACCCGCAGATCCGCTCTATCGTGGTCTATCGCGATGAACTGGTATTTGTTATGCATCCTCGCCATCCGCTGGCGCGCGCGAAGGAGATTTCCATCCATCAATTGGGCGCGGAGAATTTTGTCGCGCACAATATACCGTCGCCGCTGCGGCAGAAGGTGGTGCAGACCTTCCGGCGGCATCGCACGCCGCTGAACATGCCGGTGGAGTTGCCCAGCCTGGAGGCGATCAAGCGCTTCGTCGGCATGGGAAACGGCGTGGCCTTGTTGCCGGGACTGACCGCGCGGCCCGAGATCGAACGCGGCGAGCTGGTGCAGGTGCGCGTGCCGGAACTGCTGCTGGAGCGCCGTCTTCGCCTGGTCCATCGCCGTCAAGCCAACCTATCGCATGCCTCGCTGGCTTTTATGAAAGTGGTGGAATCGCTAGCGAACGAACGTGGCGACCCATTTTATTTTCAGGTGGAAAAAGCGTTGTAACTCCGTGTTCCCGTGGGCGAAGTGCGGAGACGGCCGCGAGGAGTTCTTTCAGGAAGCGCGGAACCGCGCAACTTCGCATCCACATTTTCCGTCTACATGAACACAAGGCGAGTGGGTGATTGCGAGCGGTCCGACAACGCAAGCGATCGCTCGGAAACTGGAAAGGATTCCATTATGAACCAACGTAAACTTTTTTGTTCTATGAGTGTGAGTGCCGCGATTCTCGGCCTCGCTCTCTGCGTGCCTGCTGCGATGCAGGCGCAAGATACAACTTCCCAGCAGCAGTCCCAGCAAGCTCCTCCACCCAACTCCGGGATGCCGATGCGTCCCCATCATCCGCCCAGCCCGAAGCGTCAGCTTCGGCATTTGACGAAAGTGTTGAACCTGACTGCGGACCAGCAACAGCAGATGCTGCCGATCCTGCGGGAAAGAGACAAACAGATGCGGGCGATCCACGAAAACACTTCGCTGACTCCGCAACAGCAGCGCCAGCAGATGCGCGCGCTGATGCAGGGCACGAGGCAGAAGATGGAAGCCGTGATGACGGACAGCCAGAAGCAGCAGTTCGAGCAGATGCAGCAGCGTATGCGCGACCGCATGCAGCAAAACAGGCCAGCTCCATCCGGGACCCAGCCGCAGGCCCCGCCGGATTCAAGTGGACAGAATTCGCCGCAACCGCAGTAAATTCAAATGCACGGGAGATCGCAGGGAGCAGGTTTCACACGACTGTCTCCCTGCCGGGCTTGGTAAGATTTTTGATTGTTATTTCTCCGCACTGAAAAATGAGCTTCCTTCCCGCCGAACCCACATTCTGACAGGTACAATTAGGAACAGTCACGGAATCAGAGCCAAACCACCTTTTGCGCGAACGGCCAGTTTTTGTTCAGCCGCGCGGGAAGATTGGCGGACGAGGGGTTCACTACCGAATGAAGAAGTTGTATTTTTTGCTTTGTCTGCTGCCCATGCTGGCCGCAACCGGCTTTGCACAGGAAAGCCGGCAGGATGTTAGCGCAAGTTTTGTTGGCACATGGCAACCGACGGTCACAGGAAATGCGGTCACTCAGACCTCAACTTTCGGTAAGGGCGTTATGCTGGGATACCGCTTTATGTTGACCCCAAGCAGCGCTTTGCAGGCCAACTACCAGTACTCGCGATTCACTTCGCATTATGTTGCGCCATTTTCTCAGGCGAGTATCTATGGTGCGATGCAGGAAATGTCAATTTCCTACGTTCGCAGTTTCATTTACAAGAAGTACAACCCATTTGCAGAAGGTGGCGCGGGCTTTCTGTTATTCGGCCCCATCGACAACAGCCATACCACGACGAATGCAGGCAGCAACTCCAGGGCAATCGCAGGTATTTTTGGTGGCGGTATTGCCTATGAATTGAGTCCGAGTTGGGACCTGCGCGTGGAATATCGCGCGTACATCTCTTACGCGAACAATTATGGGCTCAGCCAATTCAAGACGGACCGTTATGAATATTTTATCAACCAGCCGACGATCGGTTTTGCGTACCACTTCTAACGTCAGGCCCGCGAAAATCTTGACGAATGCAAAGGGTTGGACGGAAATTTTCAGACCGAACTTGTAGTACGGAAATCGCAGGACCAGGGGTTCACTACCGAATGAAGAAGTTGCTTTTTTTGCTTTGCCTGCTACCCATAATGGCGGGAACCGGCTTCGCGCAGCAGGAAGGAGCCAGGGAAGAGATCAACCTGAGCGCCATGGGCGATATTCAACCCTATGTGGAGGGCAACCTGACCCAACAGCGCTCGACACTGGGCCTGGGGATGTACCTGGGCTATCGTTACCTCCTGACTCCCAATGGCGCAGCGGAAGCAAACTATTCCTATGTCCGTTTCACCAACAAATTCATCAATAGCATCAACAATGCGCGCGTTTATACTTCTATGCAGGAAGCCTCGTTTGCTTATGTGCGCAGCTTCGATTTCAAAAGATTCAATCCCTTCCTGGAAGGTGGCGGGGGCATCTTGTTTTTCTCCCCGCTGGGCAGCATTAAGACGACAAGTTATGACACCCAGCAGTTGAATTCTCTGGCAGTGCTGTTCGGCGGTGGGATCGCGTATGAGCTGAATCCGAGCTGGGATTTGCGCGTGCAGTATCGCGGACAGGTCTTCAAAACGCAGGATTTCGGGTTGAAGCAGTTTTCCACCGGGCGGGCCTACATCATGTCGGAGCCAGCCATCGGTTTTGCCTACCACTTCTAAAGATGTGCGGGATCGGTCGCTTCATAAAGCAAAGCCTGCTGGCTGCATTGCAGCAGGCTTTGCTAATTTTGTTAGACCAATTTCTCGAGCGATGTTTACTCGGCGGCAGCGGTGGAAGAGTGGGCATGATCGTTCGCCTGAAAAGCGTCCCAAGGATTGCCCTTCATGTCTGTGAGCACCGATTTTTCCCATGCGAATTGGGGATGCTGGGCGAGAAACGGCCCGACTAGAAAATCCTGTCCGCAGGGACGGCCAGTGCGCGCCACAAAGGACATTTTGCCAACCATGGAGCTGTCTGCGGCTTTGGCATTGACTGCGCCTCCAGGATTGTAGGGAGGGTAGCCCCATTCTGGCACTCCGCGTTTCGAGATATCGACGTGGCCGCAGAGTGTCCGTTCATCCGCGCCTTGCTTTTGCGAATATGCATCGAAATGGTCGGCGAGGAACTGCTGGGCGAGCTGCGCATCGATCTTTCCCTTGTACTGCGCCATCAACTGCTTCCAACGCTTGTGACGGGCATTGGGGGAACTGGCCTGATCGTTGGGATTGAAGTCCGTTTCCTTCTTGATAAACGTGGGATCGCTGGGAAAATTCGATCCTAAAAAATAACCGTTTTTCGTGCGCCACAGACGATGGAATTTCAGTCCCAGCTCCAGCCGCGCCACTTCATTGGCATGGTTGTCGGCGACCAGCCAGTCATTCGCATAGCCGCCATTGTTGCCCGTGACCATAATGCGTTCAAAGTCGTCGATATTGGCCGAGTACTGCATGGCTTTGCGCGCGCGGACAAACTCAGGAATCCCGTTCGGGTCGAAGCCTTTGAATCCGGTGATGGTGGTTTCCGTGATTTCAATGCCAGCGGAGTTGATTCCGAAATCGTCGCCGCTGTGGATCAGGCCGGGAAGGCCATCCATCAGAATGTGGTAGCCGTGTTGTGGGGCGATATCGAAGATGACGCGCCAGCGTTCACCCTGGATAAAGGAACTCCAGTTATTGTGCGCGATGACGGGTTTATGGTCGCGCGTCCAGTCGCCGGTAGCTACAAAGGCGCTGCAATTGCCAGGGGCCTTGGCATTGGCCGCCTTGCCGTGCTGGCGCTCCAGCCAGGGCAGGTAATAATCGCCGGACTCCATAAATGCATTCAATGCAATGACGTCCCACACGTCCATGTCATGGATGCCGTGGGCATTCAGGCCGTTGGCGATGCCTTGCAGTTCTTCGCGATACTGCGTCTCGATATGCGGCCAGTAGATGTTCTTCGCCGTGGCGCGGAAAAACGTCCAGTCGCGATGGTTGCTGTGCGTGGTTTCCAGGCGAATGGCGTGGAAGGTGTCCTCGATCTCCGGCGCCAGCAGATAGCCGTGCTGATAACCGATATGCTGCGGAGTGCCTTCAAGATGGACATAAATCCAATGCGCGCGCTCAAAGCGATAGGCCCCGTGCAGTTGAGGCGGCTGGGCCGAACTTGTTGCGGTGCTGGCGGCCTGCGAATGACCGATGCAGACGATGCAGGCGAATAAAAATGCAAATAGAGAATTGCGGAAAGGATGACGCATGCAGTGACCCCTTCGGTGCAGGCTATCGTTGAGAAAGAGGAAAAGCAATGATTTTGATGGGTCTGCTTGGATTTCTCCACCCTTGCTGCGCAAGGATGGAACGCCCAGTTTGCTAAGACCCTTTAGGTGTATAGTCCCGGCAATTGATGGTGCATACTTTTCCAGAGAGTGGAAGGAGGCACTATGGGGCAGGTTTTACACCGGAGCGCCACGACGACAGAGGCGGTCCGTCAATGGCCCCCGAGCGGCTGCTGCGGGCCACATTGTCGATGGTCCTCTACTCGATCCGCAGTGAACGGCAGTTGATGGAGCAGATGAATTACAACCTTTTATTCCGCTGGTTTGTCGGGCTGGAGATGGACGACGCAGTGTGGGACGTGAGCGGGCCATGGGTATGATCTGTGCTACCACTGGGCTTCGTATCAGCGAGACGATCGGCCTGAAGTAGGGAGACATCGACTTTCAGACAGGCCAAGCCAATGTCCTGCGTTCTGTGGTCGATGGTTCCATCGGACGTTGCAAAACAGAAGTCTCCCAGCAACCCGTACCGGCGGGCAATTACCATGTACGCGTCCGATGCGGATTGGCTCTTTGCCAGGGATCGTCTCTTCGGCAAAATGCCGATCTGGGCCAATGTTTCTTTGCAGAAGATCTTACAGCCTGCTGCGAAGAGAGCTGGGATCACCAAGCGGATCGGCTGGCATACCTTCCGGCACACCTACAGTTCGTTGCTCTCGGAATATGGCAGCGATGTGAAGGTGGTGCAGGAGTTGATGCGGCACGCGAAAATCAGTACGACGATGGAGGTCTATACGCATGCCCGCATGGAAACCAAGCGTGAGGCGCAGAGCAGAGTTGTGGATGTTTTGTTTTCGCGAAAGCGTGCGGAGGTAAAGGCGTCATGAACGCAGACTGGCAACAAATTGGGTTTTGTGCCCATTCTGTGCCCTTTTCGGGAGCCGGGAAGCTGGAACTGATTGATTCGATGGTGGGCGCTGCAGGATTTGAACCTGCGACTTCCACCGTGTGAAGGTGGCACTCTACCGCTGAGTTAAGCGCCCTGAAGTGGATCTGCGCCCGTTGCTAAAAAATTCGCACTGCGCTGCCTGGCTGCAGGGACGGGAAGACGATACTGAGTGTCCTCTTGCGTCCCAGTATACGCTACAATCCGAGCACGGCGATGGCTGGCATGGACGAGAAGGCCCGAAATAGCGGCATAGAGAAGATGTATCGGCGCCAGCCAGAAGATACTTCGCCATGGAACGCAGATTCTTCGATTTCTGCCGATGAACCAGCCGATGAAAATGACCTGCTCGGTGATAACAATTCAGGCGGGGAAGGCGACCTCCTGGATTTGATTTCCGGCTCTGCAGAGGCCCAGTCCAATACGGAAGATGCCGAGGAAGACCCTGCCAGGCCTGCCGAGGATGCGGCTTTAGAGTCGTTTTTGATGGACAAAGCGCAACTTTCTTCGGAAGATCGTGTTCCTGATGGTATGGGAACGATTGCGCTGGAACGCATCCCGGTAGAGGAACAACGGGCCAATCGGAAGGATTCACACTCAGTCGGCGATTTTGGCCATGCAGCCGATTTCGCGCAGATGACGGACGCGGAAATTATGCAGCGGGCCGGGGCCGGAGATGACACCTGCTTTGAATTCCTTATTGCCAAATACCGCCGTCCCATCATCAGCTTCATGTACCGTATGGTGCATAATCAAGCGGTGGCGGAGGAGTTGTCGCAGGAGGTATTTCTGCGGGTGTATCGGGCGCGGCAAAGTTACCGTGCAGAGGCCCGTTTTAGTACCTGGCTCTATCGGATTGCCGCCAATATGGCGATCAACCACGCCCGGAACACCAAGTATGAGCGTGCATCGGCCAGCATTTATCTGGATCAAGCGGATGAGGATACGGGGACAAAGCCGGATGTGGCCGATCTTCGGCCACTGGCGGAACAGGACATGTTGCACGACGAGCGCATGCAGCGTATTCGTGAACATGTAATGGCATTACCAGAACGCCAACGGATGGCCGTGGTGATGCATAAGTATCAGGACATGGACTATAAACAGATTGGCACCGTGCTCAAATTGAGCGAATCTGCGACGAAGTCGCTGCTCTTTCGCGCATATCAAACATTGCGGGAGCGGTTGAAGGAATTTGCTTAAAAGGAAGGAGATGGCTGCGATGACATGTGAAAAACTCAAAACGTTTCTGCCGGACATGGTGCTTGATCCTGCCCGTGTGCCTGCGGAGGCGCGTCAGCATCTCAGGGAATGTTCTAGCTGCGAAAACGACTGGAAGGAATTGGAAGCCACTCTACGATTGCTGGATAGCTGGCAATCGCCAGCGCCGACTCCATATTTCGATACACAATTGGCGGCGCGACTGCGTGAGGAGAAAATGTCCCCAGCGCCCGGATGGCTGGAGCGGATGCGCATGCGGCTTCTCTTTGGTAGCGACCTGCATCTTCGGCCGCTGATGGCGGGGGCGTTTGCGCTGCTTCTCGTGGTCAGCGGAGGATCGTATGCGGGGTTTGTCAGTTTTAACCGGACCGTGCCTCAAAATCCAACCGTCTCCGCTACGGTTACGGACCTGGAACTGCTGGATGCCAATGCGCAGACCTTACAGCAATTGGCGGCCTTCGACGATGCAAGTGTAGATGGCATCTCAGCAACGAACGCGAATACGTCGAATTAATATCGGCGAGCGGTCTGCGAATCAAGCGGATGATTTGCGGTATAAAGTGGGGGCGAGCGCGGAAGCATTCTGGTTCCGTGTCGCGAAGGGGAGATGGCAGGTCGTGGAGGAGATCGTAGAGTCGGCGCTGCTTCGTTCATACAGCGAAGGGCCACCCGTGCTGCGATTTTTTTTCATGTTCAGACGCAGAAAAGTTGGCTGACTTTTGTATTGAGCGGGATGTCTTTGCTGGCGTGTGGCACGGCGTGGGCACGACCTGGCCCAGCAAGTGGAGTTCAACCCCGGTATGTCGCATGGGGAGGCCGGAATGTACCCTCGGGCGGTCCGCATGGGCAACATCCTCAGGGGGGATCCCAGCAGCACTTGGCGCAATGGTTCCGTCAACACCAGAATATGCCGTTGGATGCTCAGGAGCGCGCGTTGCGGAACGAGCCAGGCTTTAACCGTCTTTCTCCGGCCACGCAGCAAAGGTTGTTCAATCGTCTTCAACAATTGGATGCGATGCCGCCGGCACAGCGCGCGCGTACTTTAGAGCGCGTGGAGGCCCTGGAGAGGTTGTCCCCGGAGCAGCGTCAGCAGGTCCGCAATGTGATGCAGCAAGTTGGCCAGATGCCCGTAACCCGGCAGCGAATGGTGCGCAAAGCGATCCGGGATTTGAGTCAACTTCCGCCCGAGCAGCGCCACGCGATCCTGAATTCCCAGCAATTCAAAGATCAGTTTTCCGGCCAGGAGCGCCAGATGCTGGGAACCTTGATGCTTGCCCAGCCCTATGTCCCGTTGCAACGGCCCGGCGACGGAGTCGAATACGGCGGCAAGCAATAGCTGAATTACGGCGCGGAACGTTACGATCTGTTTTGCAGATTGAAACTTCTGCACTTGTCTGCGCGGCTAGGTAAGTGGAGGCATTTCAAAAGCAGCCTCCAGAGGGTTTGACCGCGTACCCGGCTCCAGCTATCATAAAGATGCGGGGTGGAGCAGCCCGGTAGCTCGTTGGGCTCATAACCCAAAGGTCGTAGGTTCAAATCCTACCCCCGCAACCATCCGAATTTGCTATCAATTCCATTTAGAAGGCCGTTGATCGAAGATGCGGCGTAAGCCTATGGATTCTCAGGGGTTTATCATTTCGGGGCCGCCAGTCGATGAACTGCCCGGCTAAAAAGATAATCCGCTGTCGGAAGCCAAAATCACTGGATACCGGAGTCATTGAAAATGCCGTCGATGGTCTCCATAAGATTCTCTCTGTTGGTCG
>DAHUZH010000279.1 GCA_027306695.1 Acidobacteriaceae bacterium | reverse complement strand
TGCGATTGGCAGGTAAGCTGGACAAGATAGTCGGCATTGTCTTTGGCCCCATGATGGATTGCGTGCAACCCGGCGCAGCCAACGACATGCTGGACGCTGTTCTAATGCGCGTACTGGCGGATTTTTCCGGCCCTATCGCCATCGGACTGCGTTCTGGCCACGTTCCCGAACGAAACATTACGCTGCCGATCGGCGTGACCTGCGAGCTGGACTTGAAGGGAACACCCGCGCTGCGGTTCACGGAACCCGCAGTCACCATGGGCAAAAGAGGCGAATGAGCAAAACAATAAAACCGGCGAAACGTGTCCATCTCATCGGTATCTGCGGCAGCGCCATGGCCTCGCTGGCGGGCCTTTTGCAGTTGCGCGGTTGGCACATAACCGGCTCCGACAAAGCCGCGTATCCACCCATGTCGGACTTGCTGGAGCAGCTCCATATTCCAATTTCGCAGCCGTTCTCGGAAAACAATCTGGAGCCGCGCCCCGATCTTGTCATCGTCGGCAACGTCATTTCACGCGGCAATCCAGAAGTGGAATATATGCTGGACCAGCGCATTCCTTTTCGTTCGCTGGCGCAGGTGATTCAGGAAGAATTTCTCGCTGGCCGCGAATCTCTCGTGGTCGCCGGAACGCACGGCAAGACAACGACCACCAGCATGCTGGCATGGATTTACGAGGTGGCAGCGCGCAAGCAGCCCGATCTAGCGCCATCGTTTTTGGTCGGCGGCATTGCGGAGAACTTCGGCTCCAGTTTTGCGCTGCGCCCCACCCAGCCGTTCATTTTGGAGGGCGATGAATATGACACCGCCTTCTTCGACAAAGGGCCGAAGTTCCTTCATTATTTTCCGGATGCATTGATCCTGACGCATGTCGAATTCGACCACGCGGACATCTATGCCGACCTCGATGCGGTGAAGACTGCGTTCAAGCGCCTGGTCAATCTGGTGCCGCGGCGCGGACGCATCGTCGCGTTCGATGGTTCAAGCAATATGACGGAATGCGTGGCGCGCGCCTTCTGCCCTGTCGAACGCTATGGGTTTTCGCGCGGTGCTGACTGGCGCATTGCCGATCTTTCTATTCGGGACGGCCGCAGCCATTGGCGTATCGAGCAGAAAGGTGTTCCGTGGCTCGAAGTGGAGATGCCGGTCATCGGCGAACATAATGTGCTGAACGCGACCGCAGCCGCGGCGCTCGGCGCAGGCCAGGGCATTCCCGCCGATGCCATTCAACGGGCGCTGCAATCGTTTCGCAGCGTGAAGCGCCGCCTGGAAGTGATTGCCGAAATCGACGGCATCACGCTCAGCGATG
>DAHUZH010000278.1 GCA_027306695.1 Acidobacteriaceae bacterium | reverse complement strand
CGACCATGGCCGCTGGCAGCAGATGGTCGCGGTCATCGCGGCCATCATGCATCCGGGGCGTAAACGAGAGCCATCATGAACCTCTTTCAAAAATTGGCCCACTTGCGCAGGCGCAAGGAGGAACTCGACGAGGAAATCCAGGGCCATTTGCGGATGGCTGCGCTGGATCGCGTGGAGCGGGGCGAAGAGCCATTGGCCGCGCAAAGCAGCGCGCTGCGCGAATTCGGCAACGTGCCGCTGATTGAAGACACGACGCGCACGATATGGGGCTGGACATGGCTCGAACACTTCGGCCAGGATGTGCGCTACGCGCTGCGCCAGTTGCGCAAGGCCCCCGGATTCACCGTTACCGTCGTGTTGACGCTGGCCCTGGCCATCGGCGCGAACACTGCAATTTTCAGCCTGAGCTACGCCATGCTGCTGCGGGGCCTTCCTGTGACGCAGTCGGACCGAGTCGTGCAAATCAAACTCGACGTGCACGACAAGAGAGCGGTATCGGTTCAAGCAGTACTTTCCGGCGGAAATTTTGTTCAAGCAGAACTTTCCGGAGGAATTTTTGACGCGCTTGAAAAAAATCAGAAGGTCTTTTCGGGAATGTGCGCCTGGAGCAGTTGGCCACTGGGCCTGCGCCAAAAGAACGGGACCAGCCCGATTGCCAGCGCGGAAATCTCAGGCGATTGCTTTCGCATGCTGGGATTGCATGCGGCAATGGGTCGTCTGTTCTCATCTTCGGAAGATCGGCCCGGCGGAGGGAAAGAAGGGTATCCGGTGGTTCTGAGCTACGCCTATTGGGTGTCGCACCTGGACCGCAATCCGAGCGTACTGGGACGGAAGCTGGAATTTGAAGACAGCCTCGCGTCGTCTGGCGGTAAAACGGCGGTGGTGGTGGGCGTGCTGGAGCCTGACTTCCAGAGTGTGGAGATAGGAGATGCGCCGCAGGTTTTTGTGCCATCGGAATTCCGTGGCGACTCTGCGCGCCATAACTTCGGAAGCGCCGATACCCTGGTTTTCGCGCGCTTGAAGGACGGTGTCTCGCGCCGGCAGGCACAGTCGCAAATCGAAACGTCCTTCTCTACATGGATCGGCGCGAAGCATCCAGATTGGTGGACGCATGGGCCGTATGGACTGCCCTGGAAAGACCAGCGACTGGTCGTTGCGTCCGCCCGCAGCGGCTATTCCTACCTTCGCGAACGATATAAAAAACCATTGGCGATTCTGGAAATGCTGGTGGGTCTTTCCTTGCTGGTGGCCTGCGCGTATCTTGCGACTCTGTCTTCCGCGCGGTCGCTGACGCGGCGGCATGAGTTCGC
>DAHUZH010000277.1 GCA_027306695.1 Acidobacteriaceae bacterium | reverse complement strand
AGTGCGCTTGCGCAGTTCCTCCGGTGGAACGTCTGGTGGATTCAGCCATGCGTCGCGTTTCTCTACCAGCTCACGGGCGGCGACTGCGATGGCTTCCACCAGCGGCGAGTCTTCCGGCTCAAGGCCCGGCGGCCACGGGAATGGGAAGGTCTCAAAGGTCGTACCAGATGTGTACGAGACATCATTTCCGACGCCTATCCAACCACACGTTCCCAGTGACCAAACATCATGCAAACGAGAATGGAGTACACCGAAGAAATAATCGTCATCGCGGGGGATTACACAGAGCTTTTGATCCGGTAGGATTTCGGTGCTCATCCAAGCGAACACTCGATGCTTCGCTACTCCGGGAGTGACTATGCATCGCGTCAGTCCCTCCAGCGCCTTGCGAAGCCCAGGGCGATTTTCACCATGCAACCACCATATCCTTTTAGTCCGCTCTCTATTGTTGAGTTCTCTGATTGGCTTTACTTTCTCACGCACATATTCAAAAGGCATTTCGTAAAGCGCAGCTTCTGATTCTGTCCGCTCACCGAAATCAATCAGCCAACCGCCTTGACTCCTCTGTACTATGTCGCGTCCGTTCAGAGTTCGCTTGACTACATCCGAGTTAGGACGCCCATTTGGGTTGAGTGGCGCATCAAGCATCTTTCTCGCCTGTGCTTCCGTTAGATTGAACGGGCCTTGGAGCGTAACGCCCTTAAAAGAGAGGTTCGCGTTTTCGAGCAACTTTGCAGCATTCGTAACATTGGCACCGACGGTCAGATCCCCATTGATTGCATTCACGGCGCGTCCGTCAAGAGTCCGAACGGTCTCTGAGCCGTTGTCAAAACCCAAGAGCGAGACGCGAACCGCCGCGCCGTCCAGAATCCAAGGACGGTCGCTCCATGCCATGAAGATAGCGCCCGTTTCGAGGATGCGTTCCAGAATGCGGCGATTGCCCACCATGGTGATTGAGTTTGTTGCCAATAGTCCGGCGCGCTTCGCTTTCCTCGCTGCAATCTGTGCCCGTCCCCGCTCAAACCAGTACGTCACCAAATCGGCCCCGCCCGGTACGCGGCCTTCATATAGCAGCCGAAGATCGGTGACGTAGGTGTTCCCCAGTTCGCGAAGCATTTTGCTTCCGCCCAGAAAGGGCGGATTGCCGACGATGTAATCCGCGTCCGGCCATTCCGGTTCCATGGGCTTGCCTTCGCTGTCCTGCGCGAGAATGGCGTCACGATGCTGGATATTGTCGAGCTTGCGCAGGATCGGCTCGGTGGGAACGCCCATGCCGTGCTCCTGTAGCCATTGCAGGTAGCCGATCCAAACCACCACGGACGCCAGTTCATGCGCGTACACGTTC
>DAHUZH010000276.1 GCA_027306695.1 Acidobacteriaceae bacterium | reverse complement strand
CGCGCGCAGCAATGTGCCGCCTAGAGGAATGATCGTCCTCGACAAAATTCGGCTTATAGGCCGCCTGCCAATTTTTTTCCAAACCAATTCCTGCGGGCCTGAGGCCGACAAGGGATGCAGTCGCGCCCACGCCGCTTTTCCACACCACGTCGGATTTATTCTTAGCAATTTGCTTCTTTGCCCAGCACACTTTCCAGTTTTTCTTGAAGAAGCTCTAACTTCTGCATCTCGCATTCCCACACAATGACTGGCTTCCATCCCAATTTCTTCAATGTGGAACAGTGGAGCCGGTCCCGCTCCTTGTTTTTGATCAATTTGGGAATCCAGTAACCCTTCCTCGACTCAGGCAAACGGCCATCCCTGCAAGCCGCATGCTGATGCCAGAAACAGCCATGCACAAAAATAACAGTTTTGAGCCGAGCAGTATGCAGTACGATGTCCGGCTTGCCGGGGAGGTTTTTCGCGTGCAGCCGGAAGCGATATCCCATGCGATGCAGCAGAGAACGCACTGTAAGTTCGGGCGCAGTATTGCGACTATGGATTCTGCGCATGTTTTCGCTGCGCGCTTTTGCGTCGAGGCGGTCCATCTTGATCGTCCTGCGCCGGAAATTTTTTCAGTAGCCAGTGCAACAGTTCCCTTTGATCGTGCCCAGTTGCACGTCTTACCTGCACAAGCAATTTTTGTAACGAAGGCCGGTCCAATGTCAGATTGCGAGCGCCTTCGTTGCAGACCGAGCAGATTGCCCTCAGATTCCCCTGTTCATCTGGGTCACCCATAGATTTATCGATGATATGACCAATGTGAAGGCGTGTCTTGCGGCCAGGATCGTATGGATCGATCTCGCCTGCCCCCGCACCGCACATCTGATATGTAAATCCGTTGCGATCCAGTACGAACGCTCGAAGTTCTTTTGAAATATTTCTTCCGAACGCAGGTTTGGGACTTGTATCCTGTAATAAATACTCCCCCGGCTTCAAATCCGACCTGTCGTTATGCGTCAGAATTTGATAACCCTCTTCGGTACGAAGTTCGCGCCCACGCCGCGCCCACTCGCTTGTATTAGCTACCGCGCGGAGTTCGCTAGAATTCATGACACAGCCGATTCTTTTTAGAAAATGGTCTCGAAGCCTGCTTCTTGATCCTTTTCCCTTAGCAACCATCACCCAGCCACCGCGAGGCGTTTTCCGCGCTCCAGACAGTTCCGCAATGCCGTGTCGACTGCCAGGTAAATTCCTGTGCAATGTCGTGACGTAATGCGACAATTACAACCCGAGGACGCAGTTGACTGACTCTGGCCTGTCCGGAAATTTGTAGCAGTGAGATTGTTAGTGTAGCGCAGCGGGAGAGGGAGTTATCTGCCCGTCGC
>DAHUZH010000275.1 GCA_027306695.1 Acidobacteriaceae bacterium | reverse complement strand
AAGACGCCGGAGCAACTTCAGACTAACTCGTTTCCAACCCGCTTCGCCTACTCGAATCTAGGATGTCAACAGAGCCAAGTGAATCCTAAATTGAATGCTTACTTCATTCGATCTTGGACACAATTTAACAACGCCAATGTCAGGGGAAAAATTTTGCGGTACATCAAAATACGTCAAAAAAGGACGCTCTGGGGGAGTTTGGAAATTCTTGTATACTGATCGTTCGGTTAGCATCAACCTGCTCGCGACCATCCCCCGGCGCGATGAATTATATATGTAGGCATTCGCGAAAGTTTCCATCTTGCGCCCTGCAACCTAAAACATTATGAGTACACAGATCATTGCCAAACAGAGTCGAGAGAAAAAAAAACCAAAAAGGCTTTCCAAGCTCGAGCGTGGCAGTAGTATTAATGCCGCGTTTGAGCAACTGAGAGAACTGATCGTACTCGGGCATCTGGCGCCTGGATCATGGATTGTGGAAGTCGATTTGGCGCGCCGTCTTAACCTAAGCAGGACACCTGTGCGTGGCGCCCTACAGTGGCTGCAACGGGAAGGCTACGTCATCGAGCATAAAAACGGCACAAAGTCTCGCATGCGTGTCGCCCCGCTAACGCAAGAGGATGCGCGCGAGTTGTACATCATCGTCGGCCAGATGGAAGCGCTTGCCGGCGTTCTGACCTCGTCGCTCTCCACCGAGAAGCGTGCGAACCTTGTCAAGGTCCTTATCTCCCTCAATGAACAGTTACGCAAGATTGCTTCTGCCGCACAAATCGATCCACGGCGTGTCTTCGATCTCGATACTACTTTTCATTACAAGATCGTGGAAGCAAGCGCCGGGCCTCGACTGTTGACTTTACATCGAAGCGTGAAGCCGCAGATCGAGCGCTATTGGAGACTTTACGCCAGCAGTATCATTAACGATTTACACCTCACCGTTGCTGAGCATGAGGCAATCATCGAGGCCATAAAGAAAGGTAGCGCCAAGGGCGTGGAGCGCAGTCTACAGAACAATTGGCAGAAAGGCGCAGAGCGGATTGAACGGTTGATCGTACTCTTCGGCGAGCGCGGCAGTTGGTAGCGCCTGCTTTGGGCCGCTGTTTGGAAGACTATAAATCGTCTGCGTTCTATATCCATAGGTTGACCGGCATGGATATTTGGCATAGGGAATTTTTGTCTACCTTCTTATATGGCCTATACGATAGGAAGTCTAGCAAGAAAAAGGCAGAACGCGATCTAGTCGCGCTCTGCCTTCATTGAATGAAACTACGTGAATATACTATAAGCTTTCAAATTTAATCAAGCTAGGGCGTGTTAACACTTAGCGAAGTGCCTCGACGATGAAGGCAAAGGACAGGAAGCCGAGGAAGACCACAT
>DAHUZH010000274.1 GCA_027306695.1 Acidobacteriaceae bacterium | reverse complement strand
TCCGGCCGACAAAAACGCTGCTCCGCGCCCGGCCGACGTCGTGCCGGAAAATCGGTACTTACACCACGGGCTGCTAAGCACAAACACACAATTTACCCACACGACCTCCAAGGCCAACCATTTATCGCCATCGGTCGAGGGCCAGTGCCTTTCTTGCATGAAGAGATTGAAAGTTTCCTTCTTGGATTCGGGGTTCACCTCAACGTAGTGGTGGATGCATTTGCGCCGCCGGAAGCGTTAGCATACGTAGAGCAAAAGATCGGAATCTGCCTGCTGGCTCCATCTTCCATGCACCCAAGACCGGGCATTGTGGTCAAACCGCTTTCGACTCGGATTCTGACATGGAAAAGTGGGCTTTTTCTGCGGGGAGACAGCGATCACGAGTTGATTCGGGAGTTCAGTGAGCAGATATGGAAGAAAACCGAAGGATTACGGCGTAGGCCATAAATTAACGATCAATCTTCGTCGCTGAGAAAATAATCGAGGGGTTTGGAGTAGATTTTCGCAAGTTGCAAAAATTCAATTACATCAACGCGACGCTCACCAGTTTCGCACTTAGACAAAAACGAGTGCGCCATGTGCATCCGTTCCGATACATCGCGCTGTGTCAGCCCAGCCTGCTCACGTGCTTCGATCAGGCGCATGAGGAACGTATCGTATGTGACCTGATAGGGAGTTGTCCTCGCCTTTCTCGATTTCCGAGTTTCCGCAGCCTTGGCCCTAGTCACACATTCAAGTGTGAGCAACCGTTGATAGTTCCCCTAATAAGGGACAGAATGGGACGAGCGATTCGTACCCTAATAGGAGTCTGCGGTGAATAGAGAAATGATCGAATGCACGGAACTCACCAATCGAACTGTGCATAGTTTGAAAATATTGGACGACCCGAGATATGGCCGCGAAGTTCACATCGAATTTACCGATGGCACCATGTTTACGGTCACGCTTCAGGTGCAGACTGCGGTGGAAGCGAAACATTACCGGGAGATCGGGGGTGAACTGGAGGTTCTCCGCGAATACCGCGAAGTTACCGCCAAAGGTTAAATTGATCCCTCTGACGCTTTTCTCACCGACTGCATCTCCATGACACGGCGCATTCCGCCGTAGCGCGCGACATGCACGATCCTATCCAAGCTGCGCTCTACTTCGGCACGCGTGGCCATCATGTCGCCGGTTGCATGTCCTCGCAAAGCCAGCGCCGCCAGTCGGGACATTGCATCGGTCGCGCTGTTGGCATGCATCGTGGACAACGAGCCACGATGTCCAGTGTTCAGAGCATCCAGAAAAATGCGTGCCTCCTCGCCTCGAATCTCGCCGACGATGATGCGATCCGGTCTATGCCGGAGCGCAGCCTTAACAGCCCGTGGTTAAAGTCCTGGCACTTGATGGCTGAAAGAGCTGGAGTGTGGGTCTGAGTCTGAGTAGTCTTCAGAC
>DAHUZH010000273.1 GCA_027306695.1 Acidobacteriaceae bacterium | reverse complement strand
CCCTATCGACCGAAAGCCTCTCCGCATATTCCTTCCCAGGTTCCTTTCGTTAGTTTCTGGACAGATTCTGAGAACTTGCAAGCTCAAGAACCGACGTATCGCAAAACGTATCGCATTTACGCGCCGAGTTCAGTTCGGCAAGCTTAAGATTGCTGAATTGAAATCTAGAAGCAATTTATGGATTGCTTTTATACATATAATACGCTATATATAGATTGTCTTAAGTCTTTCCCAAACGGACTTGGGAACATCCTCGGCAGAGTTGGAACACTATGCGTAACGAGTTCAGGAACTTAAGACTGAAACAACTAGATCGCAATCTGGAGCCCTTTCGCGGTGCCCGGAAGATCCCTCGGCCGCAAAAAGGGTGGGTGCGCGCCATCCGCGAAGCCATCGGTGTTTCGTCCAGCCAGTTGGGCCTGAAATTGGGCACAAGCCGCCAGCTCGCTCTGCAACAAGAAAAAGCCGAGGCGGAAGATCGCATCACTCTCAAAAGTTTACGGGCGGTCGCCAATGCCCTGGACTGTGACCTGATATACGCTCTCGTACCGAGAGCCGACAGCATGCAGGCTCTCATCGAGGATCACGCGCGCGTCCAGGCGAAGAAAAACGTTCTCGGGGTCGAGCATTCCATGGCACTTGAAGACCAGGCCGCGGGCGATCTCGATCAAGCAATCGAGACGGAAGCCCGGCGGCTCGTGAGAAAGCGTCTCGACCGATGACTCTTTTCACGACGGGAGAGGGCAACACGCCGCTGTCCCCCGAAGAGCAGGACGCTCTCATTCCCAACCTCGCTACGAAAGAGGAATTGAATGAGTGGGAGCGCCAGAACATTCTGGAAGCCTACACCTGGGCGCTCGATCGCAAGAATATCCGCCGCCAGGATTACCTCACGGAACCTTATGTCCGAGCGCTCCATCAACGGATGTTCGACCAGACCTGGAAGTGGGCCGGAACGTACAGAACCACGGAAAAGAACATCGGGATTCCGCATTATCAGATCAGGAATTCATTGGCGGCGCTACTTGGAGATGTTCGCTATTGGCTGGATCACAAGACTTACGACTCCGATGAAATCGCAATCAGGTTTCATCATCGCCTCGTCTATATTCATCCCTTCGCCAACGGCAATGGCCGCCATGCGCGATTGATGGCAGATGTGTTGATTAAGAAGCAAGGAGGGGCAATCTTCTCCTGGGGCGGTGCAGATATTGTGCGTGCAGGAGACTTCCGGCGGAACTATATCGATGCTCTCCGCGCCGCCGATAGAAATGATATTCAACCTCTTTTGGCATTCGCTCGGTCTTAGCTCTGGCGAAATTAGTTTTAATGACCGCCGTGCCATGCCCGACTCAGGCAACCCGAAGCAATCTGCGTACAAAGTTTGCGGGCATTCTGGAGCTAGAGCCTGTTATGAACTTTGTGCGAATAAGTCTTTTCGAATCAGCGGGAATTCACCACAAAAACTGTCAAAAGTG
>DAHUZH010000272.1 GCA_027306695.1 Acidobacteriaceae bacterium | reverse complement strand
CGGTCCCGGCGAATAAATTCTCCAATGCCGCGCTGCGCCAGTTCCGTCTGAAATTCTCGGTCGGCCATCAGGCCATCCAGTGGAACTACTGCCAGCCGCGTGAAGTAGGCCATGCCGCCGGGCTGGTCGTAGGCCAGCAGTCGGTGCAGATGGTCGGCTTCGAGCACACCGCGCATAATAGGGATGGTGGTATTTTCCGCGACCTGCTCGCGGCTATGCTGCCAGCCCCACTTGTACCAGACCAGCGTCGACACCAGCACCGCGAAGGCCATCGCCAGGCCGCGAAGCGTCGTGGCGACCGAAAAACTGCGCAGCGTCGGTTTTGCCAAGGCCATTCGGAAAAGGCAGGCAGTCGCGCGCGCGGCGGTCAAAGCAGCCAGGAGCGCCCAACTCGCGTAATACCAGGTCCATCTTGTTTCGCTGGTCATGCGCAGCGTGATGTACGCGGCATGAAACAAAATGCCGACGAAGAACGGCAGCTCGGAGAAGCGGAACCAGCGGTCCGGCTGCTTGCGCCAAAGCACCAGCAGAGAGATGGCGCCGATGCCAAGTGACAACAGCGCCGTATGCGGTAGATTGCGTCCCAGCAGATGGTCCTGCGCGTTATTGGACTTCAGCAGTCCGCTGATGGGCATCAAAATATGGAACCACAGCAGATTGCTGGCCAAATATGCGCCCCACAGCGTGGCATATAAAGGAATAAACGCCAGATGAATGCGCAGCGCGCGCACTTCTCCACGCCGCTTTTTTTGCTGCCAACACCAGATCGACAGCGCAATCCACAGACACGCGACAACGAAAATCGAGTCCAGGCGGCTGAGCACGGCCAGCACCGCGAGAATGTTAAACGCAAATCCTGTCGACCAGTCCGGGCGTTCCAGAAATGAATACAACGCGAGCAAAGTGGCGGCCAGCACGGCCGCGCTCAAAGAGGATTCGGTTCCAAGCTGGAGACCAAACAAAAACGGAATCAGAATTGTCCATGCAATCCACGCCGGGGACTGTAGCCGGCGCAACAGTCGCGTAACGACACTGAGCACGATGAGATTCAGCAGCACGATCAGCGCAGCGACGATATGCAGGCCCGTGATGCGATTCGGAAACACGCGATACACGACGGCGCAGAGCAGCATCCAGAGCGGATGGTAGCCATTGGTGGGCATCAGCCGATTGAAGGTGCTGCCATAACCCAGCGCGAAGTTGCGGCCCACTTGCAAATAAAAAAAACTGTCATCGGCGAAGAACGGACTCGGCTGGCGAATGAAAAGGACCGCGTAGGCCGCAGTCAGAAGCGCGAAAAATCCCCGTAACCAAAGTGGTGCGCCGAACGAGATGCGCTCGGGCAAGGAAACACGGGCTGCTTGGGGCTGCATTTCATTCATGAGGAAATTCCGCGCACAGATTGAGATGCAGCGGTTCCATCCGGCTGTACATGCTGGCTGGAAATGTCAGTATAGAGTGCGAGGCAGAATGTTCGTCGAAGAGAAAATTCAGTAGTAGAGATACTTGCGCCAGCGCAGGTCGGAGC
>DAHUZH010000271.1 GCA_027306695.1 Acidobacteriaceae bacterium | reverse complement strand
TGACAGGCGAAAGTAGCTGTATGCGCCTGGGCCAAAAGGCATGCGGTCGGATGTTCCGCTTCTTTTTCGGAACACACTGGCACAGTACCGCCGGTAGATAGGTAGCACCCTCCCCATCGGGTCATCGTCGTGGAACTCGGTAAACCCGTTGTCCTCCCGTCCGGATGGGCCGCACCGGCCGGGTCTGCGAGCTGTAAAGCGTGTGATGGGACAGCGGGCAACGGATTGCGGAGAAAGCGAATGCCGGGCCGTAATCGCCCGGATAGGAGACAACGTGCTCTACCCGAAAGGGGCGCTGACTTCCGCGTGGTGTGGTAAGGCGAGAGCGTATGCCGAATCCCCTCAACAGGAGGCAAGCAAGAATGAGATCTGCGCAAGCGGATTCTGCGGTCTCCCGTGACGGTAGCGACTGGGACCAGATTGACTGGCCTGTCGCACATCGTCATGTGAGGAGACTGCAGACCCGTATCGCCAAGGCAACTCGTGAACAGGATTGGCGCCGGGTGAAAGCCCTGCAAAGGTTCCTGGTCAACTCGTTCTCGGCCAAGGCATTGGCCGTCAAACGAGTGTCGGAAAACGATGGCAAGCGAACACCGGGCGTGGATGGCGAGGTATGGTCCACCCCGGGAGCCAAATGGCAAGCCATCCAGCGGTTGGGCAGCCGCGGTCTTCGACCGCAGCCGCTACGCCGGGTGTACATCCCCAAGCGTGGCAGCGACAAGATGCGCCCTCTGGGAATCCCCGCCATGATCATCCGCGCTCAACAAGCCCTGCATCTGCACGGTTTGGAGCCTGTGGCGGAAACACGAGCCGATCCTCACTCCTATGGTTTTCGTCGGAGCCGAGGTACGCAGGATGCGATCGCACGTGTGTTCAACTTGCTGGCACAGAAGGACTCCGCGCCCTGGATTTTCGAGGGGGACATCAAAGGCTGTTTCGACACCTTCGGGCACAGATGGCTCGAAGACCACGTCCCGATGAACAAGAAAGTTCTCTCGGACTGGCTCAAAGCTGGATATGTGGAATCCGGGAAGCTCTTCCCAACGGAGGCAGGCACTCCACAAGGAGGAATCGCCTCGCCAACGATCGCGAACATCGCACTGGACGGACTGGAGGCGGTACTGGCTGAGCGATTTGGCCGGCCACGATCCGCTATCAACCGATTCCGCGTGCGGTTAGTGAGATATGCCGACGACTTCATCATTACCGGCAACTCGAAAGAACTGCTGGAGCAGGAAGTCAAGCCGTGCATCGAGGCATTCCTCGCCGAACGGGGTCTTCAGCTTTCACAAGAGAAGACCACGATAACGCATATCTCGGAGGGCTTCAATTTCCTCGGACAGAATGTACGCAAATACGACGGCACGCTTCTCATCAAGCCGTCGGCCAAAAACGTGAAAGCGTTTTTGGACAGCGTCCGGGAGACCATCAGGTTGAACCGCTCGGCGAAGCAGGAAACCCTGATTAATTTGCTGGGTCTTCGTGGTTTCGTGTGGGTGAAATTGGCGACCTGATCGTGGCGCGAGGTCTATTTTCATAGGGTTTAGGCGACGTTGTGGAAAGGCGGAAATTTGGCATGA
>DAHUZH010000270.1 GCA_027306695.1 Acidobacteriaceae bacterium | reverse complement strand
TTACCAGGACGTGCGTATGCGAGTCGGCCAAGGCCAGGCGGAAGGGATCGAGATCACGGTGGCGCCGCATGGCGGCATGCGCGCCCGCTGCTCGGTGTGCCAGAAGCCAGCGCCTGGATATGATCGGTTGCCGGAGCGGCGCTGGCAGTTTGTGCCGTTGTGGGGGATAGCGACCTGGTTCCGCTACGCGCCGCGGCGGGTGGAGTGCGCCGAGCATGGCGTTATCGTCGAGCACATTCCCTGGAGCGACGGAAAGCGGCCGGTGACGACGGCGATGATGGGGTTTCTGGCCCGCTGGGCGCGGCGGTTGAGCTGGCGAGAGACGGCACAGGTCTTTCAGACCAGTTGGGAGTCGGTCTATCGCTCGGTGGAGTGGATGGTGGAGTGGGGCCTGGCCCATCGCCAGCTCGACGGGGTCGAATCGCTGGGCGTGGACGAGATCCACTGGGGCCACGGCTTGAAGGCGGACAACTTCCTCACCGTGATTTACCAGATCGACGCCGGTTGCCGGCGCCTGCTGTGGATCGGCAAGCGGCGCTCGGAGAAGACGCTGCGGATGGGGCTGCAGGCGCTGGGACCGGAGCTGGTCAAAGGCCTGCGTTTTGTCTGTAGCGACATGTGGAAGCCCTATCTGAAGGTTCTTGCCGCCGAGGCCAGTCACGCGTTGCATGTGCTGGATCGGTTCCACATCACCCAGCACATGAACCAGGCGGTGGACGAGGTGCGCCGGGCCGAGAGCAGCCGCTTGCAGGCCAAGAACAAGGACGAGGCTAGGCGGTTGAAGAACATGCGCTGGCCGTTGCTGCGCAAGGGAAGCCGGGTACGCGGCCGGGCCCGCAAGAAGCTCAACGCCCTGCTGGCCAGCAAGCTGGCCACGGCCCGGGCGTGGGAACTGAAGGAGGCGTTCGGCCACTTCTGGAAATACAAATCGCCCCTCTGGGCCGGTGCCTTTCTGGATTGCTGGCGCCAGCGGGCGATGCGCAGCCGTCTGGAACCGATGCGGAAAGTTGCCCGCATGCTACGCGCTCATGAGGAACTGCTGCTGCACTGGTTTCGCGCCAAAGGGGAGATTTCCAGCGGCGCCGTCGAGGGCCTCAACAACAAAATCCGTGTGGTGACCAGACGTTCTTACGGATTTCGCACCTATAAAGCGATGGAAATGGCCCTCTATCACACGCTTGGACGACTGCCAGAACCGGAAACCGCCCACAGATTCTGCTGAGGAAGCAAATATCCATTTCTACTGCTCCAAATCAATTATTCATGGACGACTATTTACTGGTGGGCGAGGCGGGATTTGAACCCACAACCCCCGGCTTAGAAGGCCGGTGCTCTATCCGATTGAGCTACTCGCCCGAACGCGCGTTCGCCGCAACGATGACGTCGCTTTATTGTAGCGTTCCGCGCGGAGTTCCAGATATGCCAAATCGCCTGCGCTTCGTTCTTTGACCACGCCTGTATCGCAAAGAAAGCGGCTTCGCCCGGAGAAATCTCACGCAGAATTATTTGCGGCCCGACAGCAGGACGGGCTCGATCAGCGCTTGCAACGCGGCGGCCCAGGCCGATGCCGCCGACTCCGGCGACGCTCCATATCCCCAGACATACACAGTGGTTGCAAATC
>DAHUZH010000026.1 GCA_027306695.1 Acidobacteriaceae bacterium | reverse complement strand
TCGCGGCCCTGTCCGATGCGCTCGCCAGAGAAGCTGTACCAGGCGCCGGACTTTTCGACGATGTTGTGCAGCACCGCCTGGTCAAGCACATCGCCTTCGCGTGAAATGCCTTCGCCATACAGAATGTCGAACTCGGCCTCGCGGAACGGCGCGGCGACTTTGTTCTTGACGATCTTGACCTTGGTGCGTGAACCGACGACAACGTCTCCCTCTTTGACGGCGGCGATGCGACGAATGTCCACGCGGACAGAGGAGTAAAACTTGAGTGCTCGTCCACCGGTCGTCGTCTCTGGATTGCCGAACATCACGCCGATCTTCTCGCGAATTTGATTGATAAAAATCAGCGACGTGCGCGACTTCGACACCGTTCCCGTCAGCTTGCGCAGCGCCTGCGACATCAGCCGCGCCTGCAATCCCATGTGGGAATCGCCCATCTCGCCGTCGAGTTCCGCCTTGGGCACCAGCGCCGCCACCGAGTCCACCACCAGCACATCGATCGCGCCCGAACGCACCAGCGCCTCAGTGATTTCGAGCGCCTGCTCGCCGTAGTCCGGCTGCGAGATCAGCAGATTGTCCACATCGACGCCCAGCTTCCGCGCGTAATTGGGGTCGAGCGCGTGCTCCGCATCCACAAATGCCGCCATTCCGCCAGCCTTCTGCGCTTCGGCGATGATCTGCAACGTAATCGTCGTTTTGCCGGAAGACTCCGGCCCGAAAATCTCAATCACGCGGCCCCGTGGAACGCCGCCCACGCCCAGCGCCGCGTCAAACGAGATCGACCCGGTGGAGATGACGGAGATGGGCACAATGGCCTCTTTACTGCCGAGGCGCATGATGGACCCTTTGCCAAACTGCTTCTCAATCTGCGAAAGCGCCAGGTCGATCGCACGCGCGCGCTCTTTATCGTCTGCCATTTCTATCTCCGGGGGTTGAGGTGGAATTGAGTTGTCCGCGACACCATGCGACTGCTGCGTTGTATCGATAAACTTTGGTCACTGGCGGGATTTTAGCACCAAATTCGATATGGCGAAATAAAAGCGAAATCGTTTAGATTTTTGGCTGCCTGCAAAGCCCGATTTTCCGTCTGGCTTACTTCACAAGATCGTCTTACCTATTGATATAATTCTTACATGGCATCGCATACGACCACAATCAGCACCAAGGGGCAGTTGGTTATTCCAGCGGAAATTCGCGAGGCGCTCAATTTGAAACCGGGCACCCGCATTGTTGTCAGCCGCCAACGCAATCACATCGTTCTCCGTCCGGTGAACAAGCAACTTGTGGATGAGCTTCGCGGCATTACCGCTGGCGGGCCATCAGGCACGGAAATGCTGCTGAAGGAGCGCCGTGAAGACGACAAGCGTTCGAAATGGTGACCTACGCACTCGACGCCAGCGCTCTCCTGCGATTTCTAGACTCGGAAGCAGGCGCGGACGAAGTTGAAGACATTCTGAATGCCCATTTGTCGGGAACTCATGCAGTGGTTGTTTCTGCAATCCACTGGGGAGAAGTGTTAGGAGTCATTTATCGCAGAAATGGCGAACGCGCGTTGAGTCGCGTCCTTTCGCTCCTCGGCGATCTTAATCTCAACGTAGTTTCTGTGACCCGAGAACGCGCTGCTCGTGCAGCGAAATTGAAGGTCGAGCTGAAAATTCCATACGTAGACGCATTCGGAGTGGAACTTGCCGAAAGCACTCCATGCACCTTCGTGACTGCGAATTATAATCTGAAACCAGCGGCGAACCGAGCGGAAATACTGTTCTTGCCGAGGAAGTGATGCCCAGATTTACTTTGTATGACTGAGCCGAGCTTCCGGGTTTAACAATGCTCGCATACACAACAACGAGGGCGCACACAGGGCAGCATCCCTATTCGTCTATTCCATACTTTCCAGAATCCGCCATGATTTTGCGTAGCGCTTTGACAGCCTGAAGATTCATATATTTCGCAGCCAATGGTATTTCCTTCTTTATTATCTCGCGCATCGCACCCCGCATTCCGTCAGTACTGAGAGCTTCCTTGGCCTTTGCCATTCTAAAAATCTCGTAGGCGATCAGGTCTGCCACTTGCAAACCGACTGATTGCTTTCCAGTCATTGGCGAGAGACCAACAAATAGATTGCGCGGCTCCCAATTGGCGTCGTTCACCATCTTGTTGTAACCGTCAAGAGCCTCAGCGTCCCAATTTCCGTGGTCGTGGATTAACAAAACCTGGTCACCCGGAAAAAACTCGCGGATGATATGTCCGATCTCGACCATCATCTGCTTTATGCAAAGGGCGTAGGTACTATGCTGCCTATTTGGGTCGCCTTCCGGGAACACCTCTTTCAAGGCGTCCATATCGGCAACAATGCACACTGCTCCCATGCTTCGCTTTGCGGCGAGTCCGATTAGCTTCTTGGAGAAGGAAATACTCATCTCCTGCGTCCAGTTTTTGAACTCTTGGTCGCGAGCGTTTAGGTGAGAGGCGTGAAACCGGGTAATTTGCTGGTTGGATTGATGGTGAGCATTCTCGAAGTCAATTCGCTTTTGCCAACGAGATTCTAGCCGTTTCCATTCCAACTCGTTGCCAATCCAGCCACCAACGCACATAATCCGCTCGTTATAGCTCTCATCAAATTTGAACTGTAAAACAGCCACGACCCTTTGGCCTCGCTTCGCTGAGTAAACCGCCCGCAGAGCTGATCTCAAATTGACTGGGTAACATTTATCTCTGCAGCGGGTCTACAGGCACGTTCACATCCGTCACGCGAAAATTCTGTACCAGGACGGGATGCTTTTTCGCGACGGCCTGATACATCTCCCAGGCGACGCGGCGGTAGGAGATGTGGCCTTGTGGGGCGCTGCGCAACTCCGCGATGTAGAGCGCTTCGGAAAAATCCATTTTGAACAGCGAGCGGCAGCGCGTCCCCAGCGGCAGCACGTATTGCGCCGTAGCTGTGGACTCAGGAATGTTCGCCTGCGATAGCTGCTCGAAAGTTGCGTGTGCCTCTTGCAGAGCCTGCTCATAGGGCTGGCGCAGATCGGATGCGGCGATCAGTTCGGGCACTTCATACCCATGCGCGCTGGTGAAACTCTGCATGGTCTGCACACAGCGGCGGTGACGATGCATGTCGCGAAAGCCGCCGATGTCCATGAGAATGTCGAAGCGAAAGTGATAGCCCGAGGAAAACGCGCGCGACAGTTCATCGTGGCGCCCGCGATGCCGCGTGCCCAACAATAAGAGCTCGTCGCGGCGCACCTGATCGAGCGCGGCAACATGCTCGCGAATCTGCCGATACGGATAATGGCACGCGCCGTAGAGCAGCGTGGTGACAATTTCGATCTCGACCGATTCCTGCCCGCCATGTTCGCCGCCTTCTATTAGATCGACCAATGGCGCAACCTGGATGCGCTCCTGCCGCATCAACTCCCGCGCGGCCTGCTCCAGATCGGCGCGCGTCTTCTGCTGATACTCGACCGGAGCGGCATATTTCACCAGCGTCGGCGCTACGGGAACCTCGCGCAGCAGCAGCGCCGCGGCGCGCTCTCCCAACGCTGGATCGGCGGAGGCAATGTCCCGCTGCAACGCTTCGAGCGCCGCGCGTTGCACGTTCCACGACGGCGCAACCGCAGCCTCACGCAATTTTTCTCCCAGCTTGCGGACCTCCGCGTGGGTGTGTGAGAGCAGCCGCGAAACCTGCGTCTCCAGCGTGCGCGCATTCACGATTTCGCCGAGCGATGTGTTCGCCGCCAGCGGCAAAAGATACCGCGCACCATCGAAGGCCCGCGCGCGCAAAGTGCGCTCGTAGGCGTCCTGCTTCATCTCGGCGGGCTTCGCCACCTGACTGCGCAGCAACTCCACGGCGCCACGGGAAATCTCTTCATACGAGTTGAAGAGTTTCTCAACGCTCTCCGTATATAGTTTCCGGGCCTGCGAATCCGCGCCAAATTCCGGCAGGAACCATCCGCTCTTGCGAAAGTTCTGGTAGCGCGTCGAGCGCTCCTGCCCGTCCCATCGCTGCTCATCCACCAGCACGATGGCGGCCAGCAACGACAGCCGTTCGACGGCCAGCGCAATGTGCGCCAGATCGGCAATCGAGCGATGGCCATACTGGAAATAAAACGTGTTCAAAAACTGTTCGGCGCGTTGCGCATTCAGTTCGCGCAAAGACTCCTTCATAGAGAGCGAAGAGCGCGAGTATTTCGCCATCGCATAGGCCAGCACTTCCGGGTCTGCGCCATGGATGGCATACACCTCAGTGGTGTTGGCGGCGGCGGGCTGCGATGCTGGGTGAACTTGGGTCGTCTCGTCTACAGGCATATTTTTTGGGGAAGCAAATTTTAGAAGTGTGCTCGGCCTACAGAGTAACGCAGACAATGTTCGCCTGCGCGACAAAAATCCCGCTTGCGGATTTTGGGCGAGATTCCGCAACAGAAATTTCTCTTCACAGGGCCTCTCTCAATTTCCTGCGTGTCTGGTTTTGGCGCGCATGCGCAAAAAATACTCTTCATAGAACCGGCGCGATAGGTAAGCGAGGAAAATTGATGCGGTTGCCACACATACAAATCGCACGCTAAGCATAAAAAAGCTGCGATTCAACTGAGGTAGGTCGGTATGCGCGGTAAGCTTGCCATACTCATAAAACATAAACTCATGGATAAGATACAAGCCATAACTGATGTATCCAAGAAAAATAAGAACCGGATTGGAACGCTCGTCGCCAAAGTGATGACTTGCAATGGCGCGCAAAACCAGGCCGCAGAATATCCAGATAAAAGGAAGTATCCCCATCGAACGCAACAGGGCGCTTCCATAACCGAGACTGCGATTCCCATACCCTACATACAAAACAACCAGTACGAGAGGGATTCCAAGACCTATCAACCCTCGAGCGATCCTTTGAATATTGCGCGCGTGAATATGGCCAAGATACAAGCAGATGGCGATCAGCGCACCATAGGCCAGGTAATCGGCAATAAAGTAGGTCTTGTATCGAATATCTGTATGCGGGAAAAATATGGTTGCCAACAAGCGCGCAATAGGCAGAAGAACACAGAGTATAATCGCCAGCTTTAACAAAGTACGCTCTGTGCATTTCCGCACACAGAAAGGCCACGCCAGATAAAACTGCTCTTCAACTGCTAATGACCATAACGGCGCGTACTCGCTGGTTTTCGCGCCCACCAGGCCAGCCATATTCGCGATGTAAAGCAGGCAGGCCAGAACATATTTCCAGGTCACTCCCATCCATATTTTAATGACGATAAGTATGGCGAAATAAGCCGGCAGGATGCGTAAGGCGCGTCGCATGTAAAACGATTGGTAATAGTCGGGCCTGGGCTTGCTTCTCAGCAGGATACTGGTAATCAAAAATCCAGACAGTACGAAAAACAGTTCGACTCCTGTGTATCCATAGCTCGAAATGTAGAGGAAACAGCGCGCAGCCCCATGCCACTTCCTGTAATCGACGTCCCCACCATAGGCGTGGTAGACGACAACCAGCAGAATGGCCAGTCCTCGCAGCGAATCCAGCTTTGGGATGTGGCCGGAAAGTTGAATCCGCGTGTCGGGCCGCTTCTGTTCATCTCTACTGGCGGTTCCTTCCTGGCCATTGCTCGCACTGTCCGGCATATCGGGAATGGAACTTCCATGGACACGCAAATCCTTGACCTTTCGCCCTGACAGTTTTTACTGGAAGAAATCTCCGGCTGGATGCAACCTGAAAGCAGCAGAATAGCAAAATCGACCTTTGAATTGCGCGTATGCTTATGCGTACTCTTTGGTTAATCTGTTAAGGGTTTCGATATATGGGTGATGTCCTGACAATGATCGAAGACCGCCCGTGGGCCCTACCGCAACGGCCCTGGGTCATGACCCAGCGGTGGCACAGCCTGCTGTTTGCCCACTGGCCCATACCCGCCGAGCAGATTGCCGGTTTACTGCCCGAGGGCCTGATCGTTGACGGTTTTGCCGGGACCGGCTGGGTGGGCATCGTGCCTTTTACCATGGACCAGATTCGTTTTCGCGGCCTCGGCAGCGTTCCCGGAGCGCATCGCTTTGCGGAATTGAATCTCCGCACCTATGTGCGCGACCAGCGGACGGGAACACCCGGAGTTTTTTTCTTTTCGCTCGACGCGGCCAATCCTGCGGCTGTTTTGGCCGCTCGGCTGTGGTTCCATTTGCCCTACTACTGGGCGAAGATGCACGTCGAAGAACGCCCCGGTGGTTGGCTGCATTATCGAAGCACGCGACTCCTGGCCGACAAGCCGGTCCATTTTCGCGCCACCTATCGCGGGCTTGGCCCGCAAAGCGCGGGACGCACTGCCCGCGACACGATTGAATATTTCCTGACGGAGCGTTATTGCCTGTTCACCCATGACGGCAGAGGGCGGTTGTTGCAAGGCAACATCCACCACGCTCCCTGGCCGCTGGAGGCCGCCGAAGCGGAGATTGAAGTGAATGACCTGCCACTGGCGCATGGCATTCGTTTGCCGGACATCCCACCGGTGCTGCACTTCGCCCGGGAGCAGACGGTGTATGTCTGGCGGCTGGAGCCGATGCTGGCAATGGCGTGAATTTCATGCACATTCCTACTGTATGCACTCGCAACATTCAACTTTGATACCTACCAAAAGCACACACAGGATGTATCATAAAACCTATGAAAACCGTCAGGCGCGCTCATATCCTGTTGCCGCAGGAACTTGTGGGCGAAATCGACGCGATTGTCGGCCCCAGGAAACGCAGCGCGTTTCTGGTGGAAACGGCGCGAGCGGAGATTCGCCGCCGCAGACTGCTCCAGTTCCTGGAATCTGCCGAGCCTGCCTGGAAGGACAAAGACCATCCTGAGCTGGCGAAGGGTTCGGTTGCCTGGGTGCGCAAACTGCGACAAGAAGGGCAAACTCGCTCGACAAGGATGGAGCAAGCCGCACGTCAGAACGCACATCCAGGCAAGAAAAAGTGAACCTGCTCCTCGATACAACGGTCTTGATCGACGCGCTGCGCCATCGACACGGACGCCGGGAGCTATTGGCGCAAACGATTCGTGAAGGCCATACGCTGGCGACCACCGCCATCAACCTGGCGGAAATCTATGCGGGGATGCGGCCCGCCGAGGAAACTAGGACAGAAATGTTTCTCGAAGGACTGGAATGTTATCCAATGACCGCAGCAATTGCGCGCCGGGCCGGAAAATTGAAGCGGGAGTGGTCGCAGAAAGGCCGCACGCTGGCACTCGACGATATGCTGATTGCGGCCGCAGCCATGGAACACGGGCTGACGCTGATGACGGACAATCGCATGGATTTTCCCATGGCTGAACTTGACCTATACTCGCTTCCGTAGACTGAAAAAAATTTTCTAACAGAGGTGGATCGCATGATTTCTCTGGACGGTCGCATTGCTCTCGTCACTGGCGCGTCGCAAGGCATTGGACGCGCCTGCGCGCTGGCGCTCGCCCAGGCCGGAGCGCATGTGGCGCTGGCCGCGCGCAATGCAACCAGGCTCGCCGAAGTGGCTGCGGAGATTGAAGCAGCAGGCGGAAAAGCCGCTCCATTCGAGCTGGACCTGGCCAGCGAAGATTCCATCAAAGCCTGCGCCAAGGCCGTCATCGCGCATTTTGGAAAAATAGAAATTCTCGTCAATAATGGCGGCATCACCCGCGACAATCTGATGCTGCGCATGAAGCTGGCCGATTGGGACGCTGTGCTGGCCACCAACCTTACCGGCGCATTTCTGCTGACGCAGGCCGTGTCTTCCAGCATGCTGAAGGCCCGCTGGGGACGCATGATCAACATCACCAGCGTCGTGGGAGAAACCGGGCAGGCAGGCCAGGCGAATTACGCCGCCAGCAAGGCGGGACTGATCGGGTTGACCAAATCGTTGGCGCGCGAACTGGCCTCGCGCAACATCACCGTGAACGCAGTCGCGCCCGGCTACATTGCCACGCCCATGACGGACGTACTGAACGAGCAGCAACGCGCCGCCATGCTGACGCAAATTCCGCTGGACCGGGCAGGCACACCCGAGGACATCGCCCACGCGGTCGCTTTTCTTGCCTCGGACCAGGCCAGCTATATCACCGGGCATGTCCTCGATGTCAACGGCGGCATGTACATGGGTTAAAGGCGAATCATCCATCGACCGGCCAGCACGTAAGCAAAACGACTGTGCGAGACCAAGCGTGTGGCGTAGAATACGCGGCGTGCCATCGTCCCATGGAAAAATGCTGCGAACCGCTGATTTTCCATGCCAGAATCGTTTCTCCCCCAGGAAAGGATGGGTCCGCATGAAGACCCCTCGTACGCACTTCTTGCTCTTTGCGCTGTGTTTTTTTCTGGCCAGCGTGTTCCCCCTCGTCGCGCAAGCGAAGGCCGCTGTTCCAATCATGGGCCCCGAAAATGTCAGCTTCTCCAGCGGCAGCGAAACCGTCCATGGCGTGCTCTATCGCCCGAAAGGCGCGGGGGCATTTCCAGCCATTCTCATCATCCATGAGTGGTGGGGACTGAACGACTGGGTGAAGCAGCAGGCGGAGATGTTCGCCGAACACGGCTACGTCACGCTTGCCGTAGATCTTTATCGCGGCCAGGTCGCGACCGACCCGGAGATGGCGCATGAGTTGATGCGCGCACTGCCGCAGGACCGAGGCGTGCAATATCTGAAGGCTGGCGTTGCCTATCTGAAGACGCTGCCCTACGTGAAGCCGAACCGGATCGGCGCTGCGGGCTGGTGCATGGGAGGCAGCTTCGCCATGCAGCTTGCCGTCGCGGAGCCGTCTCTGCGCGCCGTTGCCATCAACTACGGAGCACTGGAAACCGACCCGGTACAACTAGGAAAAATTCATGCGGCGATTCTCGGCAACTTTGGAGCGCAGGATCGCGGTATTACGCCCCAGGACGTACAGAACTTTGCCGCGGCAATGCAGAAGATCGGTCACTCGGTGGATGTCAAGGACTATCCAGATGCTGGCCATGCCTTCCAGAATCCCAACAATAAGACGGGCTATCGCGCCGCGGACACAGCCGATGCCGACCAGCGCATGTTTACTTTCTTTGCACGGACATTGAAACAATAAATGTATTTGGCTGCTGGAGTGGCTACTGCATCCCGGTAAAAAATCTGACCACAAAGTGAAGCATGTAAAGGTGATTTTTACCAAACATTACATAAATTCTCTTGCTTATGCTCCTTTCGTCATGTTAACTAATACAGCAATAGGGATACAGGCTGCTTCGGCGCTGTAAGGCACGTAGCACGGCTCGATCACACGATAAAAGGAGAGAATGCATGGGAACTATCAACATTGGCACTACGATTCGCGGCGTCCGTCTGCAGAAGGGAATGTCGCAAGGCGACATTGAAAAACGCACGGGCCTGCTTCGCTGCTATCTCTCTCGGGTCGAAAACGGACACACCGTTCCATCGCTCGATACGCTGTATAAAATTGCCGGTGCGCTGGACGTTCCCCTGGCGCATTTCTTTGCGGAAAATGCCTTGAGTTACGAGATGCCGGAGCATCGATTCAGTGACGATGAACTACGCTTCCTGACCCAGATCCGGCGCTACTCCGCCAGCTTGAATGAAAGTGATCGCAAGCTGCTGCTGGCCATGGTGAAGAAGTTCGCGGCCGCCGAAAACAATTAAACCCTAATATATTGCACCACGGAACGCTCCCCAGCGTCGCCCTTATCCAGACGTTGTCTGTGTTCGCCTACGTCTTCCAGAATCGAACAATTCCGTACGCAAATAAGACCAGGCCCCCGGCCACAACCGCGAAGACGATCTTTTGGCGGCGCATGTAAGGTTCGCGTCCGGTCCCCAGCACGGGGGCCAGCGGCACGCCCATTGCAAGCCCGGAGAGGAACCCTCCCAGATGGGCCATATTGTCGATTTTTATTCCGCCCGAGTAGAGCAGCGTGGAAGCGCCAATCGCCAGATTGATCCCCGCAAAATAAATGACGCTGCGGCGAAGCCGGCGCAGTTCAGCGCGCGGAAATGGCAGGTGCGGCGAGTTCAACAGCAGAATTAAAATTCCAGCGATCCCAAACACAGCGCCCGAAGCGCCCGCGCCGACGATTCCCGGATTCACGCCGGAACTGAGTAGATTTCCGGCAACACCAGTCAGCACGTACACCGCAAAAACGCCAAACGCTCCCAGCAGCGGCTCTCCCAGCAGCCCCAGGTTCCACAAGCACCACATATTTGTGCCAATGTGGACGATGCCGACATGCACGAAGGTCGCCGTCAGCAGCCGCCACCACTGGCCATAAAGAATTTCATTCACGCCGCGATTCGCGCCCCAGTGCAGAATCTGCTCCGCAGTAGGGTCCCACCAGGAAACGCCACGCAAGGTCATCATCAGATACACGGCAACATTGATACCGATCAGAATGTAAGTGGCTGGCGCGTAGGCCCAGCCCGCCAGGATACGCGAATGGGCCTGCGAAAAAGTCTGCGAGCGTGGCTGGGCGCCCGTGTAATAGCCCGATTCCAGGTCGTAGTCCGGCTGCGGCGTGATTTCGCTGTCGCGGCCCTGTGACGCGGGCGGCAGAATCTCAATGCCGTGCTTGTTACTGTCATTCCGGTGGATCAGATCGAACTCCCATTCCCGCGCGCAATTCTGGCTTCTACTCAAGGCTACTGAGCGCAACGATAGAACGCAATCCCTGTTTCTCTGCCAGGCGATCAAGGATTCCAAGCCCTACGCTGGGTGGTTCGATGTCCCATGCTTTAGACTTAGCTTTTCCATCCCACTCTCCCACAGGACGAAGATTGTGAACGATAGAAAGCCGATTCGGCGCGTACTGCTCAGCGTCACCGACAAATCCGGTGTCGTCGAGCTGGCGCGCGTTTTGCAGCAGCATGGCGCGGAACTGGTCTCGACCGGCGGAACGGCGCGCACTCTGCGCGAAGCTGGATTGCCGGTAAAAGATATTTCCGACCTGACCGGCTTTCCTGAGATGCTCGACGGCCGCGTGAAGACGCTGCACCCCAAAGTGCATGGCGGCATTCTCCACATTCGCGCGAATGCGGAGCATCAAAAGGCCGTCGCCGCGCACGACATCGAGCCGATCGACATGGTGGTGGTGAACCTGTATGCGTTTGAGGCCACGCTCCGCAAGCCGGGCGTGCGCTTCGGCGAGGTGATCGAAAACATCGACATTGGCGGGCCGTCGATGGTCCGCTCCGCGGCCAAAAATTTTGAGGACGTGGCCGTGGTCACATCGGTTGCGGACTATCCGGCGCTGATCGAAGATCTGCGCGCGAATGAAGGCAACCTCAGCCGCGCCACGCGCTGGCAGCTTGCACGCAAGGCCTTCGCGCTGACCGCTGCGTACGACCTGGCCATCGCCAACGCGCTCGAAGGGATTTCTGAGCTGCCGGAGGAAGACGCGGCGCTCCAGCTTCCAGCGGCGGCAGAAACTCCCTTCCCGGCCACGCTGCGTTTGGCCTATCCGCAGGCGATGCCGCTGCGTTACGGAGAAAATCCCCACCAACGCGCAGCCTTGTATGCAGACGGCAGCGGGACGGGCATCGCAGGGCTGCGCCAGTTGCAAGGCAAGGAACTGAGTTTCAACAATCTCGTCGATCTGGACGCCTGCTGGGACCTGGCGCTGGAGTTTAGCGACCCAGCCGTCGTCATCATCAAACACACCAACCCGTGCGGCGCGGCCACGGCCAGCACGGTAGTCGAAGCGTATCGCAAGGCGCTGGCCTCCGATCCCGTATCGGCCTTTGGCGCGGTGATTGGCGTCAACCGCGAGATCGACGCAGAGGCCGCAACCGAGATTGCCAAGCTGTTTGTCGAGGCTATCGTCGCGCCCAGTTTCAGCGCAGAGGCGAAAGAAATCTTTGCAGCCAGGAAAAATCTCCGGCTGGTGGAGGCGCGCGCCGCCGACATGTCGAGAGTGCTGAAACAAATCTCCGGCGGCCTGTTATTGCAGGACGCCGACCATGGCCATGTTGAGGCAGGCCAGTTGAAGATTGTGAGCCAACGCCAGCCTACGCAGGACGAGATCGACGCGCTGCTGTTCGCCTGGCGCGTCTGCAAGCATGTCAAGTCGAACGCCATCGTGTATGCGCGCAATGGGCAGACGCTTGGCGTCGGCGCGGGGCAGATGAGCCGCGTGGATGCGGCAAAGTTTGGCGCGATGAAAGCGATTTTGCCGCTGGTTGGTTGCGTCGCCGCCTCGGACGCTTTCTTTCCCTTTCCCGATGGCCTGGAGACGGTCGTCGCTGCGGGAGCTACGGCGGTCATCCAGCCCGGTGGCTCGGTGCGCGACGCGGAGGTGATTGCTGCCGCCGACCGGCTCGACGCCGCGATGGTCTTTACCGGGACGCGGCACTTCCGGCATTGAAAGGGAAATCGCATGCTAAGGATGCATCATTCTGAAGACTACGGCTACGCTCACAGGCTCCGCGCAGCGGAGTGAAGAATCCATCGATGGACTCGCCTGGAATGCGTCGCCATCACCCTCTGGATTCTTCGCTGCGCTCAGAATGACTCCTTTGGGATCTCGGCTACTGGAGAACCTGTATTAACGCGCAGCACCCGCTCAACCCGGAAGCACGGCAATCGTCAGCGTAATGCTTCCGTTCGACTGGCCAGCCGTGGTCAGGTCGCCCTCGGTGGGCAGCCAGTGGATCGGCCCTCCTCCTGGCGGTGTCTCAGGAAGGAACCAGCCTTTATGAATGGTCTTCGGCGCGATCAAAGGCAGCGTGATGCGCAGCGAATTTGGAGCTGACAGCAGCTCCGCAGCGTTCAGCATCACATGGCAGGCCCCGATGACATCGATCGACCCTTTACTCTGCCCGGAGATCAGGTCGCCCAGCTCGCCTGCGGCAAACTCCACCACCGCGCTTACAATTTGTCCGCCGGGCACGATAAAAACCGACGCGCCCAGGATATTGTCGAAGACTTTTTCCAGCACCATCGTCAGGTGGCTGGCGTCGTCGTTACTGGTGATCTGGATCATCAGCGGACATTCGTCTTCAATCTCTTCCTCTTTGAACAGGCCGGGCGCGTACACGCCATCGCCATTCGGCCCGTAAAAGTCCGACGTATTGAACTGGTAGGCCTGATTGTCCTGGAGGTCCGCCTGAATGACCGAAACCATCTCCGGGACGCCACCGCGCGGATAGTCGAGCATGGCGCTGATGGCGTTATTTTTCAGGCCACCGGCATGGTTCGGCTGGCTTCCCGGAACATCTCCGTTGGAAATCACGGTGATGCTCTCGACCATGATCGTCACTTTGCAATTGGCCATGCCTGCGACCTTTCTCGGGGAAATCTCTACTCACAATAGGACAGATGCAGGGGCGAATTCGTGAGTGGCCCACCCGCATCCGACGCCACACCACGCGCGCATCTATTCACAAGCCACGATAGACGCCACCATCCACCAGAAGGGTCTGTCCGGTCACATAGGCAGCGCGCTCCGAACCCAACCAGACAATGGCGTCGGCCACTTCCTCCGGCTGCGCCAGCCGTCCCAGCGGAATATCTTTTTTGATTTGCGCAAAATAGTCGTCCACCGAAGCACCGCTGGATTGGGTATGGCGCGCGGCCAGTTCCTTCAACCTGTCCGTGGCGGTATAGCCGGGGCCTACGTTATTTACGGTGATTCCATACGGGCCAAACTGAGTGGCCAGCGAGCGCACCAGGCCCAGCACTCCTGCCCGGACGGAGTTCGACAGCACCAGGTTCGGCGCCGGTTGTTTGACGGTCAGCGAGGTGATCGTCACCAGTCTTCCCCACTTCTGCCGCTGCATGTGCGGCAGCACGGCTTGCGCGAACGACACGATGCTGCGCAGATTCAGCCGATAGGCCTGGTCCCATTCTTCCATGGTGGTTTCCGCGAAGAGTTTCGCCGGAGGGCCGCCAGCGTTGGTGACGCAAACGTCGATGTGGCCAAAGCGCTGCTGCGTCTCCTCCACAAAGCGCCGCACACCTGCGTCGTCCGCGACATCGACCTTTGCGCTGTAGACCTGCACGCCGAACTGTTGCCGTATTTGCTCGGCCAGATCCTGGAGCGCCTCCTCATTGCGCGCGCAGAGGGCGAGATGCGCACCCTCCGCTGCAAAGCGCAGCGCCGTGGCGCGCCCAATTCCCTGGCTGGAGCCAGCCACCAGCACAACGCGATCTTTCAGTCCCGATTCCATAACAGGTTCGAGTATGTCAAAGATTTCCTCTACCGGGAAGAAGGCAGCCGGAGGACGGGCCACGGACCGGCTTGCAGGATTCGCCAAATTCATGCAGCCTGAGGACGGCGCTTCTGGCGCCCGCTATTTCTAAAAAATTCAGGAAAGCAGAAACTATGGCCAACTCCGACCGCCAATCCGTACAGCATCTCAGCTTTCACACCATGCCCGTCGAACATCTCAACCCGCTGATCGAACGCCAGTATGCCTGCGGAGAAAAGGGCATGCTGGCCCGGCTGCTCCTGCGCAAGGGATGTCTGGTCCCCCTGCACCACCATGAAAACGAACAGATCACCTACATTCTGGAAGGTGCGCTGAAGTTCACCCTGGAAGGACAGGAAATCGTTGTGCGCGCGGGCGAAGTGCTGGTCATTCCTCCGAACGTACCGCACGCCGCCGAGGCGCTGGAAGACACGCTCGATTTGGACGTCTTTACCCCGCCCCGCGCGGACTGGCTTGCGGGCACAGATGCCTATCTGCGCAAATAGTGCCGCGCCCCCGAAGCGCGTGCCAGCGTACAATCTGGGAAGGAGCCTGCTGTCGCTCCGTTCCAGCCCGCGCGCATCGCGTGCCCGGGTTCTGAGGTCGCGTTTCAAATGATGAAAGTACGTGTCGCCGAAGGGAAGCACTTTTCTCTGTGGAGATGGCAGAACGTGGCGGCGCTCGGCACTGCGCTCACGATTTCCGCTTCCGCTGTCGCGCAAACTGGTCCCGCCAAAAACACTCCGACGCCCACGCCAGCAACTGCGCCCACCGCTGCAACTGCGGCGGCGAACCCGACCGGTGCTACCGGCAAACGCGCCCAGGCCTATTACCACTTGGCGCTCGGCCATCTCTACGAAAATTCCGCGGAAGAATATGGACGCCCCGATCTAGCGACGCAGGCCATCGAACAGTACAAGCTGGCCATCAACAGCGACCCCGACTCTGTTTTTCTGCAGAACAATATCGCCGAGACCTATTTCAAGCTGGGCCGCATCCGCGAGGCCGTCGAAACCGCACAGCGCATCCTAAAGACCCACCCGGACGATCTGGCAGCGCACAAACTGCTGGGGCGCGTCTATCTGCGGTCGCTGGGCGATCCCAATGCCGGCCAGCAGCCAGGTCCCATGCTGGACCTCGCCATTCAGGAATTCCAGAAGATCGTGCAGTTGGAGCCAAATCAGGTGGACGACCACCTGCTGCTCGGCCAACTGTACACGCTGAAACACGATAACTCGAATGCCAAGGCGCAGTTTGAAGAGGCGCGGCGCATCAATCCAGGCTCGGAAGATGTTGTGCTGAACCTGGCGCGGCTGTATGGCGAACAAGGCAATCTCGCGCAAGCTATCCGTGTGCTTCAAAGCGTTCCAGCCGACCAGCGTACTCCCAAAATCGACATTGCGCTGGGGGCGGCCAGCGACCAGGCAAAGAACCACAAAGAGGCCATCCTGGCCTACCAGGCGGCTCTGAACACACAACCGGACAACCTGGACGCACAACGCGGGCTGGCGGAAGATTTATTGACCGACAATCAGGTCGATGCATCGCTCAAGATTTTTCAAGGCATCACCACGCAGGACCCGGAAGATGTCCGTTCCTTTTTGCGCGTCGCCGAACTGGAGCGCACGCTGGGTCACCTGAACAAGGCCGAAGCCGCGCTGCAACACGCAAAAACACTCGACCCGGACTCCGTCGAGGTCCGCTATAACGAGGCAATGGTCGCCGAAGCGCAGGGACACCTGAATCAGGCTGCCACTATCCTGCAGCAGTTGGCGGACGCGACCAAGCACGCCAACGAACAGTACACGCCCGACGAAAGAAATAACCGGGCCATCTTCCTCGACCGCCTGGCCTCCGTCTATCGCGATCAGAGCAAGACCCAGCAGGCCATCGATGTCTATAAGGAAATTATTGCGCTGGGGCCTGCCGACGCTGAACGCGGATACCAGGGCGAAGTGGACACTTATCGCGATGCCAAGATGCTGCCCGAAGCCACTGCGGCCGCGCAGCAGGCGGTGCAGGCGCTCCCCAAAAATGTAGACCTGCAACTGACGCTTGCCGGACAGATGGCCGATACGGGCAAGGCCAAAGAGGGCCTGGCTTTGGCCAAGTCTCAGTTGAACGGCACGAAACAGGACCGTGTTGTGTGGCTCACGCTGGCGCAGATGTATACCCGGATGCATAAGTGGAAAGATGCTGGGGCCGCAATCGACCAGGCGGAGAAGCTGAATACCTCCAAGCAGGACATGGGTCTGATCTATTTCCTGCGCGGGGCCTTGCAGGAGCGCCAGAAACATCTCGACGCGGCGGAGCAGCAATTCCGTCAGGCGCTTTCCGTCGATCCCAACAACGCGCTCACCCTCAACTATCTGGGCTATATGCTGGCCGACCATAATATGAAGCTCGACGAAGCGTTGCAAATGGTGCAGCACGCGGTCAAGCTCGACCCGGAAAACGGGGCCTACCTGGATTCGCTGGGCTGGGTCCACTACAAGCTTGGCCAATATGCGGTCGCCGAACAAATGCTGCAAAAGGCCATCACTTTGATCCCGACCGATCCCGAGGTGCACGACCATCTGGGCGAGGTCTATGCCACCACCGGCCATTTGCATGAAGCCGTTGCGCAGTGGGAAAGTTCGCTGCAAAACTATGCCAGTTCCCCGGCAGCGGATGCGGAACCTTCCGATGTCAACAAGGTGCGCAAGCGGCTGGACAAAGCCAAGGTAAAGCTGGCGAAAGAGGATGCACACGCCACAACACCTCACCAGCCGTAAGCATTACGCCGAACTGGCGCCGTCAAGCTAAAGCATGCAGTCCACCTCGCTCAATTTTTGCTTCGTTGCCGGCGACACAGCCGATCCGCTGACCCAGCGACTGCATCCCGAAACCGCCCATGCCTATCGCTCTCCCTTTCAGCGCGACCGCGACCGGATCATCCACGCCCGCGCCTTTCGGCGGCTTGCAGGTAAAACTCAGGTCTTCACCCATCGCTACTCCGACCATTTTCGCAGCCGCCTGACGCACACGATTGAGGTCACGCAGATTGCGCGCACCGTCGCTGGCGCTCTCGGCCTGAATGAAGATCTGGCGGAAACGCTGGCGCTGGTGCATGACATCGGCCATCCCCCCTTCGGCCATGCCGGGGAGCAGGCGCTCGACCGCCAGTTGCAACAACACGGCCTGCGCTTCGACCACAACCTGCACGCGCTCCGCATCGTCGAGCATTTCGAGCAGCGCTATGTAGCGTTTCGCGGACTGAATCTGACTCTGGCCGTGCGCGAAGGCATCATCAAACACTCGCGCGACTATTCTGTTGCGGACCACCCCGAACTGGCGGCATATTTTCTGGACCAGCGCCCGCCTCTGGAAGCGCAGATCATCGACCTCGCCGATGAAATCGCTTATCTGACCGCAGATATTGACGACGGCATCGAGGCAGACATCCTTTCGCTCGATGGCCTGCGCCGCAACGTTTCGCTGTTCTCGGACTTTTATCGGCAACTGGAAGCGCGCCACGCCGCGACCGCGCCCAAGCTGCTGTTTCTTGAATCGCTGAAGCGCATGTTAAATGCACTGGTGAACGATCTGATCGTCACAACTCACCAGCGGGCGCAGAAGTGTGGCATTCACTCTCTTGCAGACGTGCGCCATTTCGACGAAAGGCTGGCGGCTTTTTCGCCGGAGATGGAAGCGCGGCGATACGAGGCCAAACAGTATCTTTACCGGCAGCTTTACCACGCGGACGATCTGGAGCGCGACCACGCGCTGGCCCACCAAATTATCGAGGGTCTCTTTCAGCACTGGATGCGTCACCCCGAGCAGCTACCGGACAGCCATCAGTCGCAAATTGCCGCCGAGGGCGCTCCACGCGTGATTGCGGATTACATCGCAGGCATGACGGACAATTTTATTGCAGAACAGTGGCGACTGGTGCAGCGATAGGCCCCGTTACGAAGGTTTGCCGTTTGCAGGCTTCACAGGCCGCTCGTGCCATTCCGGCACCGGTTCCGCGCTCTGCACCCACGCCGTGTAAATCATATCGCGCAACATGGCTGCGCCAGCGACCAGCCGCTCAATAGTAAAGCTGCGAGACTGCGCTGTGCCATGGCCGTTGAAGCCGCCCTGCTTCTCCAAGAGATAGACTTCCGTAACCTGCTGATGGGTGGTGTGCAAATATGCGACGAAGTCCTCGAAGGGCATATCCAGAACGCGCGGCGCAACCGGGACCAGCGGCTGAATGTCGGCTGCGTGGATGTTGTCGCGCACAAAATCCGATTCAAACTGGCTGTGAATTTTATGGTCGCACGTAAAACCCTCGGGATTTTTCGCCTCCACCCAACCGTTGTAATCGATGGTCGTATGCAGCGGCTGCGAGCCGTCGCCCACGTAATGGCCCAGCCATCCGGCATCGTACAAAATTGCCTGTTCCACGCCATAGGTGTCCTGATGCGCGGCGAGCCGGGTGCGGTACTCGCGCATGTCCGCCTTCAACCGTTCGAAGACCTCATTCGCCTGCCACGGCAGCAAGCCGACGCTTTGCGGAGTCAGCTTCATGGCCATCTCTGGATGCAAAACCTGCGCTGCATACAAGTCGCGAATGAAGTCGAACCGCTGCTTGGGTAAACCATCGGGTGCAGCCAGGTCGGCCCACTCCATGTCCAGAAAATGCTCCGGGGCCTGCGTCGCGCTTAGCTCCGGCTCCGCGGGCGAACGCCAGCGGTCCGGCTCTGGCCCCAGATATTCGATCTCATTCAACGCTTGTGGCGTGCGTATGAATGCAGGCACATCCGCGGGCAGCGTCTCGACCGCGACCCGGTTGATCATCTTGTGGCCATCCTTCCCCCAGCCGAAAGAAAGCTGGACGGCCGCGAAGGACACGAAGAAAGTGAGCGCGAAGATACGACGCAGATTCGCAGGTCTTTTCATGCGCTTGCAGTGTATACGTGCCAGATGAGCAAGAGCAGCCAATTCGCATTCCAGACCTGGAAATTCACAGAGCATTGACTGCAACCCAGGCAGTGAATTTGCTATCCTGAGCTGTATGCCGCAGAAGAACGAACTACTCCAGCACCCCATCCAACATATCGACATCAAGCAGCATGACGTGCGCGCCCTGGTGGACGCCATGCACCACATGGCCTATTCTTCGCGCGACCTGGCGCGCGCCGCTGAAATCTACGAGCGCATGCTGCGCGACCAGGAATGTGGCGTCATTCTGTGCCTGGCCGGTTCGCTGATCAGCGCAGGACTGAAGCAGATTTTCGTCGACCTGCTCCGCAACAATATGGTGGACGCGATCGTTTCAACCGGCGCGAATATCGTCGATCAGGATTTCTTCGAGGCGCTCGGCTTTCGCCACTACATCGCGGGCGATGAGTTCAAGTCCGGCATGCAGGATGGCGTGCTGCGCGAGTTGATGATCGACCGCATCTACGACACCTTCATCGATGAGGAAGAATTGCGCATCTGCGATGAGACCACGCAAATTATCGCCGACTCTCTGCCCACGCGTCCGCACAGTTCTCGCGAATTTATCCGCGCCATGGGTGCTTATCTGGAGCAGCAAGGCAAGACGCCAGCCAAAGGCGGCACGGACTCCATCGTGCTGGCGGCGTATGAAAAGGATGTGCCGATTTTCTGTCCGGCATTCAGCGACTGCTCGGCGGGGTTCGGCCTGGTCGCGCACCAGCACGCGCGGCAGGACCAGCCAAAGGTCTCCATCGATTCCGTAAAGGATTTTTACGAACTGACGCAGTTGAAGATCGCCAACCCCACCACCGGCCTGCTGATGATTGGCGGCGGCGTACCGAAGAACTTCGCGCAGGACATTGTCGTCGCCGCGGACGTTCTTGGCACGGATGCTCCGATGCACAAATACGCGATCCAGGTTACGGTGGCCGATGTGCGTGACGGCGCACTCTCATCGAGCACGTTGAAGGAAGCCAGCTCCTGGGGCAAGGTCGATACCGCCTATGAGCAGATGGTGTACAGCGAAGCGACGCTGGCGCTGCCGCTGATCGCGGGCTACGCCTATCACAAACGCGCCCACGCGGAACGCAAAGAGCGCCACTGGTCGCGCCTGCTGGAACCTGTTACCGCATGAGGCTTTCCCGGTGACAAGCCCATCCAATACACGCCGAACATTTGCAATCCTGCTCTTTCTTGTCATAGCTGGCACGGCATGGCTCATGCTGCATGAGGCTTTGAGCGGAGTCTCGACCGCCTCGCATCGCGACGTCGCCCTCAATCCTGGCTACCAACACAGCCAGCGTCTTAAAATCGCCACCGCGCGCGCCGCAATGGATGCGCTCGCCATCGCAGGCACAGGCAGCGCTGCGGGCTATCAGGCCGATTACCATCTCCAGAAAATGCAGATACAGGCAGACTCGGAAGGTCTGGAGCGATGGGCCGCGCATGACCCCCAGCGCCAGGGTCTGTTGATGGAAATTCGCGCCAGTCTGGCGGGGCTGCGCATAGCGCTGGACCAGACAACTGGTTCGCCGATGGCGTCCTCGCCGCTCACGGCGAACATTGCTTTGCTTCCGGCGCTCAATCGCGCCGAAACGGCCCTGAGCAACTATGCCGCCAGCCTGACCGAGCCTATGGATTTGCAGCAGACACACTATCTCTTTGCCGGTCCTGTACGCCTCTGGTGGCTGCTGGTGCTGCTTTTGTTGGAACTGGCAGCGCTGGCGTGGCTGGTTCTTCCAGCGCGGGCCAATTCCAGTTCGCTCTAAAACGAATGCTCTTCATCGGTAACAGCCGCAGTTACAGTTACGTTCGCGCGGTCCTTCGGAGACATCAGAGAGGCTTCCGTTTGTGAGCGCAGCTGCGCGACCGTGTTCCAGCTTGTACGCTTGCCCGCCTCAGGATAAAACCGAGGCATCGGCTGCATCAGCAGGCGGCTGAGCTGCCAGGCCTCCGGTTCATACATGCCACGCAGTTCCCGCAAACGCTCCAGCGAAGAGGTTGCCGTGCATAAGGTGAAACCTGCCTGCTCCAGTTGATGACAGATGGTCTCCACGCGCTGCGGTGGCAGGCGGTCTTCTTTTGGGATTTTCCGGGAAGTGGAGAAGCTGTGTTCCAGATCGAGCACAGCATGGCGGGCCATGGCAAATGTCAGTTGCGCCTGTCGCGCCGCCTCTCCTTCCACGGTGGAGATCACCAGCGCGCATGTGTCCAGGATCGCCACCAGCGCGCTCAGCCAGCTTTGGTTGTCATGCTGCGAACGAAAAAAACAAAGCTGCGGATAGGAGATGTGGCTCTCCAGCAATTCCGCGCTCCAACGCTCCCATTCCACCAGCAGTGTCTGCAAGGCCAACGCGCCTGCCGGGCCTGCATGGCGGCGCAACAGCTCAACTGCGGTCGGCGGTGAACCGGCGCGCGCATCCAGCAGGATGATGCTGACCTCGCGGCGAGAGAACGCTCCATACAATACCGGCAAATAACCGATCACGCCGGCGACGAAGGCCAACCCCATGCCTGCTTCCAGCGTCACCAGCAGCCGCGCTGGAACAATTTGCGGGACCACATCGCCCAGGCCCAGTGTGAACAGCGTTGTCCCGCTCACGTACAGGTCCGTTTCCCAGTGGCCGAATGGCCGCGGATCGGAAAAGGGTGATCCCAGGCCGTGATAGAGCAGAGCGAACCCAACGATCAACCCCGACGCCCATACCCCCACCAGCAGCAACAACGAGAGCGGACCGAAATAGCTGAGAAAACTCTCGCGGCTTCGAGATGCCTTCATCCGCCGGGCAATTGCCCGCCAGGGAATCCACGTCGCCGTCAAAAACAGCCTTGAGACGCGCAACCTTCCGGTCGCCCGCCGGGGAAGAATGATTGTCTGAAAAGCGTCCGTCAATACTTCCGCCAAGCAGACCACGCCAGCCACCAGGATGAGCATATTCATCTTCATTTCTCCTCCCATAAACCCCTCGCTGCGGTCTGATTTCCGTCAGATTGCGTGCGCACCATTTTTGTCTGTTCAAAGATCACAAAGCAGTGTGTCCTTGCACACGCTCACATTACCACTCCAGGCCGCACAATGAATGCGGCAATCGTTGCAATTCCAATTCGCTCTCCCTCATCGGATTGCAACATACATCCGCTAGGCTGCACTTGCCGGTCGAAAAAACGGTTCGGGCAAACCTATGGATGTGGAGAGAACGCATGCAATCCAGAATCCTGGTGGTCGATGATGAGCAGTTGGTAGCGGACACACTTGGCATCATTTTTCAAAAACGCGGTTTCGAGTGCAAAGTGGCTTATACCGGCGTAGAAGCTGTCGCCTCCGCCGAAATTTTTTGCCCGGAACTGTTCTTGTGCGACATCACCTTGCCGGACATGAATGGGTTGGATGTGGCTTCGAGCGTCACAAAAAAATGCCCGGATTGCCACGTCCTTCTGTTGACGGGCTACTACGCGAATCTGCGGCCAGCCCGGCAGTGGGCGCTCACCCACAACGTGTCCACACGTATTCTGACCAAGCCAATGCCACCCGAAGATTTGCTGCGCGAAGCGGAGGCACTCCTCCACACATCGAGCGCAATGGGCTTCCCGGTAGAGTTCTTCGTCTGACGCTCTACACTGGAGTAGATGCACGGGATGGGGCGTTTACTCATTTTGATTGGCGTTTTATTCGTGGTCCTCGGCGCTTGCGTGCTGCTGGCGGAAAAATTTGGTCTGCCGCTGGGCCGCCTTCCAGGCGACTTTGCCTGGCGGGGCAAACATTCCACAGTCTACTTTCCCCTGGCGACCTCGCTGCTACTCAGTATTTTCCTTTCTCTGCTGCTTTATCTCTTGGGCCGCCTGCGACATTGAGGGATTCAAGATTGCCTACCCTAAAAAAATATCTTTTATTTTGAACGAGGTCGCCGAAGTTGATGCAGAATGTCAGCTACCGGTGCGGCTTTGCAGGCGATGCGCGCCGCAGACGACCCTGCGGTAAGCAGGGCGTTGTCGCTGCTTTGCAATACATCTCTTTTCAGAACTGGAAGCGCCCGCTTAGCTGAATTTCTCGGCCCGGCGTCATCGCCATCGTGATCGAGCCAAATTGCGGTGTATTGACGTAGCGGTTCGGTGAGCCAAGGTTGGTGTGGTTGAATGCGTTGAAGAAATCGCCCCGCACCAGAAATGCCATCTGCTTGTGGATCGGCATCGTGCGTTGCGCGGAGAGATCCATGGTCTGCATGCCTGGCGCGTAGACGGAGTTGCGTCCCACGTCCCCAAATGTGTACGGGGCTGGCGATGAAAAGGCCGCAGAGTTGATCCAGTGGGTGAAATTTCGGGTACCAGGCCCAAAGACCGGCTTGCCTGTCGCGTTGGCGCGGATTGGATTCTGCCCGAGGATCGTGCCGGCATTGGCCGTATCTCCAAAAACCGAGACCGTGAATGGTTGCCCCGTCATCACCTTCCAGATGGCAGAGAACATCCAGTTCTCCGTCGCGACGCGCGTCCAATTGGACCGCATATAGGCCGGACTGACGTAGACGGCGCTCAAAGCGAAGTGCTGCGGCATGTCCTCGCCCGCTGGCCCCTTTTCGGCAGCTAGATTGTTGTTGTTTTGCGGTATGACGGCCTCGTGGTTCGGCGAACGGAAGTCTGGAGCTGTGTCCAGCTCCTTTGAGAAGGTGTAGTTGGCCAGCAGGCTGACACCGTTGCTGTAGCGGTGGCGAAGGTTGATGTAACCAGCGTCGTACCAGCTTCGCGCCGTGTTTTCCAGCCGATAGATGGCGCTCACCGGAAAGGTCAGGCTGGCAATATCGATGGGAGTTCCTTCAATATTGGAGGGGATGGTCGTTCCCTGGGCAAAGCTGATGTGCTGAAACGGGCGGCGCGGTTCCACCGCACCGGGACCCGGTAACGCATTGTTGATCAGGACCGCCCGCATCAGATGCAAGCCGTCGGCCCCCATATATCCGATTTCAACGCTCGTCGTACTGCCCAGCGACTTCTCGATGGTTGCATTCCATTGCTCGACATACTGCGGCGATGGATGAAGGCTGAAAGAGGCGAAGCTGACGACCGTCTTTCCCAGCACCGCCGGAGCAAAATTAAAGCCGGCAATGGCAGGATTCGGAGTATAGTTGCCGCCCTGGTTGGTCTCAGGAAAGACCAACGGCACGTTATGCCGCACGTCGCACCATGTGGTGTAATCGACCGGCGTATCGAAGATGCCGTAGGCCCCACGCACAATCATACCTAGGCGGGGAATGTTCTGGGCAATGCCAAAACGGGGAGCGAAGTCCAGGTCGTTTGCGAACGTCAGGCTGTTCGGATAGTTCTGCTGGCCACCGATGAAGGCAACGGGAGTGCCGGAAGAGATGTCGAGATTGCTGTTGGTATAGTGCGCGTCCCACAGTGGACTGGTGTATTCGTAGCGCAGGCCATAGTTGATGGTGGTGTTCGTCGCGACGCGCCACTGGTCTTGCGCATAGGCGTCGGCAAACCAACCGCGCAGGTCCATGGCGGGAATGCCTGCCTGCCGCTGCCGGACCACGGGAAGCCCCAATAAAAAGCTGGCCATTGCGGAGCCGGTGCCGTCATTGGACGCTGTGCGCGATGTGTATCCCTTGGTGAACTGATAGAAGCCGCGGTTCTGGAAAAACCCCTGCATTGGCCATATGTAGCGGCGGTAACTGGCGCCGAACTGGAAGTCGTGACGGCCACGTTGCCAGAATAGAGTGTCCCGCCCCTCGTAGGTGGTGTCCCACTCGTGACCCGGCGTATTGGCGAACGAGTCGCCAAAGCCGGAGTAGCCCTGTACGGTAAACCACGGGGCTCCCCAGGCTACTGGCCCGCCAAAACCCACCCCCTGTATGCCGAGTTGGCCGACGATGTTGTTGACATTGTCGTTTTGTGATCGGGCGAACATGGACAGGCGCGAAGCCGCAATGGAGGCCGTATTCAGTATGGCGGGTGAAAAGGTATGGGTCCAGGAGCCGACGGCCTGCTGCGAAAGATTGTCGTTAGAGACGCCAAAACCCGGCAGGTTGATGGGTGAGAAGCCCGTCTCGCTCGACCCGGAATAGCGCGCGAAAATCAAGTCGCCGTTGGCAAAGTTATGGTCGAAGCGCAGCGTCCCCTGGTTCCAGGACTGCGTCTCATTGCGCACGTCCATATAGTTGTTGGAGTCCACTCCGGGCATGCCCATATTGGGCCTTGGAAGGTATTGCGTCATAAACACCACAGGCACCGAATTGAGCCTGCTGGCGGGAATTTTATTGCCTGGAAATTGGGTGCGCGTCACTCCACCGCTGCCATTGGGCTGGCTTGTGGTGGGGTCATAGATTGTGACACCGCTCTGGCTGAAATCTCCCTTGATCTCCGCCAGGGTCGGCACCGTGTCGATCATGGTGTCCGTCTGGACGTGCCTGTACCCCTCGTAATTGATAAAGAAAAAAGTCTGCTTGGCGCGGCGGAAGATTGGGCCGCCGAGCGAACCGCCAAACTGGTTCTGCACCAGGTACTTGTTGCTGTTCATCTGCTCGAATGTGTTGGCGTCCAGAACTCCGTTCCGCACATAGTCGTAGAGCGTGCCATGAAACTGCCTGGTCCCGGAGCGGGTGACGATGTTGATCTGGCCCCCGCCACCCCCGGACTCGCTCGCAGTGTAGCTGGAGACGTCGACTCGGAACTCCTGGATGGCGTCCAGCGAAAGGCTGATGTTCTGCGTCCAGAATGTCGGGTCCGTATTCACTGCCCCATCCAGAAGATAGTAGTTGGCGTTGGGCCGGTTTCCCCCGATGCTGAAAGCGGAATCCTGTTCGGGACGCCAGTAGCGCGGGTTGCCAACCCCAGTTTGGGCGCCCGCACCCATATGCGCTCCAGGCACAGTGGTTACCAGATCCAGAATCATGCGGCCATTCATAGGTAAATACTGGATGCTCTTCGGCTCGACAACCTCGCCAACACTGGTCTTCGCCGAATCCATCGCCACCGAACCCGCTTGAACGGAGACGGACTGTGCGACGGAGACGAGCTGAAGATGGAAATCGAGATCGAGGTTCTGGCCTACTTCCAGTGTCAGACTCCGACTGAGTGGGGCAAAGCCGGGTACGGCGATTGAGATCGTGTACGCGCCGGACGCAACCGTCGGCGCTTCGTACAGCCCGTCCGAATTCGTAACGACATATCGGGTCGCGCCTGTTTCCGTTGCGGTGAGAACGACGGTCGCGTTGGAGATGGGCTTATGCTGCGGATCGAGCACGACTCCGTGCAGGTTGGCAAAATTCACCTGAGCTTGTGCCGCCACTGCAAGCAGCAGGCACAAAAACGCCACATAGTATCGCGTCATAAAATTAGCCTTCCAGAAAGTGCAGCAGGATTGGAAAGCTCAACGCTACAGTTCTGAAACCCCGCCTGTCATGCCCCCATAGATGGATATATTTATCCATCTATGGGTGGAGGGGACCAAGTTCAGACCCTACCGCTACACTGTAATAACACTCTGTGAAAATTTCTTTCCGCCAGCTTCTCCAGAATGCATCCAACTCCATCGTGCGAACAGCTTCGGCGCTGGTCTTGCTAGTTTTTCTGGCGCTCACCTCCACCCCGGGGCGGGCCTATTCCGTCTTGTCGCATGAAGAGACCGTGGACATGGCGTGGAGCCATCATATTGTTCCCCTCTTATTGCAGCGCTATCCAACAGCCACGCCGAAGGACCTGCAGATTGCGCATTCCTATGCCTACGGCGGATGCATTATTCAGGACCTGGGCTATTATCCCTTCGGCAACAAATACTTCAGCGATCTGCTGCACTACGTCCGTACCGGGGATTTCGTCGACAACCTTCTAAAAGAAGCCAGCAATTTGAATGAGTATGCGTTCGCACTGGGAGCGCTGGCGCATTATTGGGGCGACACGACCGGCCATCCGGCTGTCGGAGTTGCTACAGCCCGCGAATATCCTCGCTTGCGTAGCCGATTCGGGCCTTTTGTCAGCTATTACGATTCCCCAAAGGCGCATATCCAGACTGAGTTCGGTTTCGACGTTGTCCAGGTTGCGCAGGGACATTATGTTTCAGACGATTACCACAACTTTATCGGTTTTAATGTGGCCGAACCGGTGCTGGAGCGCGCCTTCAAAGATACGTACGGAATCGATTTGAGTACGGTGTTGAAGCACGAGGATCTGGCGGTGAACACCTATCGATACTCCGTCGGCACGGTGATCCCGGAGATGACGCGCGCGGCTGTCGTGGATTACGGAAAGCAGATTCAGCAGCAAGTCCCGAATTTTGACAGCAAACGTTTTGTTTACCGGCTCAAGCGTACCGACTATGAACATGAATGGGGCAGGCAGTACCATCGGCCCGGGATCGGTGCTCACCTGTTTGCTTTTATCATTCGAATCATGCCAAAGAGCGGTCCATTTTCCGTATTCAAGCTGCAACTTCCAAACGCCGTTGACCAGCAGATATATTTGAACAGCATGCAAACGACGGTGAATCTTTACGAGCACGACCTGTCCCAGATCGAAGCGCGCTCCGCAACATCCACTCCACTTGTCCTGAAAGATTTGGACTACGATACGGGAAAGCCCAGCCTATTTGACGAGTACCCGCTGGCGGACAGGAGCTATGCGCGGTTGTTGAACACATTGACACATCAGAAGAATGCCGAGGTTTCCAGCAATCTCCGCGCCAGCATGCTCGCGTACTACGTAAACCAGAAAGCGCCACGCAGAAAACACCGATACGATCTTTTTGTCAGCCGCAAGCAGAAAAAACTCGAAAAAAACCTCCAGATCCTGCGTCAGGAAACACCCCAAGTAGCCACAGTCAACCGGCAAGGACCCAACACTGCGACCATCCAGATGCATCCCAGCGGAAACGTCTTCTTGACGCCCCGATAACAGTTCCAAGGTGTCGATGCGGTAAACTGGTAGAGAGATCAGGATGATCCCGCAGTCCGGGCTTTTATCCCGCCGGATTCGCCCAGTTGTATTCGCACTGGCGTCGCCCAGCCTATCTAAAACAACCAGAACAGGAAACTTCATTCATCGTGTCGTCCGTCATTCGCAATATCGCCATCATCGCCCACGTCGACCACGGCAAGACCACCCTTGTCGACGCCATGCTCCGCCAGAGCGGGACTTTCCGCTCCAATGAGGCCGTCGCCGACCGGGTGATGGACTCGAACGACCTGGAGCGCGAGCGCGGGATCACCATCCTTGCAAAGAACACGGCGATCGTTTTCCATGACGCAAAGATCAACATCGTGGACACGCCGGGCCACGCGGACTTTGGTGGCGAGGTGGAACGCGCTTTGAAGATGGTCGATGGCGTGATGCTGCTGGTCGATGCCAGCGAAGGCCCCTTGCCACAGACCCGCTATGTGCTGTCGAAGGCGCTCGAAGCCAAGCTGCCGCCGATTCTTGTCATCAACAAAATCGACCGCCCCGACGCGCGTCCGCAGGAAGTGTTGAACGAGGTGTACGACCTGTTCATCGATCTCGATGCTGCCGAAGACCAGCTTGATTTCCCCGTGCTCTACACCAATGCGAAACTCGGGACCGCATCGATGGACGCAAAAACCCCCGGCGTTGATTTGCAACCGCTGTTTGAAGCCATCGTTTCGACCATTCCGCCTGCAACCGGCGATCCAGCCGGACCGCTGCAAATTCTGGTCACGAACCTCGACTATTCCGACTACCTCGGCCGGCTGGCCATTGCGCGGGTCTTCAATGGCACGCTCCACACCGGGGACGAGGTCGCCATCTCCAAGCGCGATGGATCGCTGGAAAAAACCAAAATTACCAAGCTGTTCAGCTTCAGCGGACTGAAGCGCACAGACATTGAAGAGACCACGCTCGGCGATATCGTCGCCGTGGCAGGCATCAGCGGCATTACCATAGGCGAGACGATCACCAGCCTGGAAACCCCTTCCCCACTGCCGACAATTTCCATTGATGAACCCACCATTGCAATGCAGTTTTTCGTGAACAATTCTCCATTCGCCGGTCGCGAAGGACAATATGTCACCTCCCGCAATTTGCGCGAGCGGCTGGAAAAAGAACTGCTCACCAACGTTTCAATTCGCGTGGAAGACGCGGGCAATGCCGACAACTTCAAAGTGCTGGGCCGTGGCGAACTGCAACTCGCGATCCTGATTGAAATGATGCGCCGCGAAGGCTATGAGCTGATGGTAGGTCGCCCGGAGATCGTCACCCGCGTCGTCGATGGCAAGCTGATGGAGCCGGTTGAATTGCTCACTGTGGATATTCCAGAGAATTTTGTCGGTGTGGTGATGGAACGCCTTGGCCCGCGCAAAGCCGAGATGGTCAAGATGCACAACCACGGCTACGGGCGCGTCCGGCTGGAATTTCGCATTCCCAGTCGTGGCCTGATCGGGCTGCGCAGCGAAATGCTGACCGAAACCCGCGGGACTATTGTGATGAATTCACTCTTCGACGGCTACATGCCGCACCAGGGAGACATCCCCCAGCGCACCACCGGCGCTTTGATTGCCGACCGCGCGGGGACCACAACCACCTACGCGCTGGATGGTTTACAGGAGCGCGGCATCCTGTTTCTCGGGCCAGGAAACGAAGTGTACGAAGGCATCATCGTCGGCGAACACTCGCGCGACAACGATCTGGACGTCAACGCTGTCCGAGAGAAAAAGCTCACCAACATGCGCGCTTCCTCTGCGGACGATGCGATCCGGCTGGTCCCGTTCAAGCCGCAGAATCTGGAGCAGGCGATTGAGTTCATCAATGAAGATGAGCTGGTCGAAGTCACGCCGAAGAGCCTGCGCTTGCGCAAAAAGATATTGCAGGCCAATCGCCGTCCCAAGCGGAATGCCGTTCCGGCCTCCGTGTAGACCAGTTTTGCACTGTTGACATTTTGAACCGAAAGGAAACGTCGTCCTGAGCGAAACAAAGTGGAGCGAAGGATCTCGCGGTTTTTCGGCCAACCACAAGGGCCTTCGCGTTGCTCAGAATGACAGCTTTGTTTGGCCGCTATGATACCTTGGCTGAACAAGTAGCTTTCACGTCGATTCCTGGCTGCGGTCAATTTCAAAATGTCGTCTCAACAGGACTTGTTTCCCCCGGAAGCACAACAACCCGAAATTTCACGCGACACGCGCGACATGGAGCAGGAGCACTCCCCTTCTCCGGTTTGGCTGCAACGACTGTCCGCCGTCATTCTGGTCGTGTTCTGCTTTTACGTAGGGCTGCTGGTATTTCTATTGCCCTGGACGCGGTACTGGAACAACAACCACTATTTGATAAGCTGGCCCTTGCTCGGTCCGGTCATGAATTCTGGCTTTACACGCGGCATCGTTTCCGGCATGGGTCTGCTCGATTTCTGGATTGGTGTCTCAGAAATCCTCCATTATCGCGAGTGTCACATGTGACTACAGACGTACATCTCTCCTACCTTCCCTGCTCTATTTCTCGTCTAACCGGCATTCATGTTTCGCTTTCAACACTTGAACCCAGAGGTTGCAGATGAGCACGACCAAGCCACCAACAGCATCCGCAGCAATCGATGACCGCCCGTTGCTTTCTTACGAAAATCCTGCCTTCGTGAACAGTCCCGATGGCCGCATACTGCGCATTCTGGCGGAATACATGGAGCCGCTGGCACATTTTCGCCGCGAACACATCCAGGACACGGTTGTTTTCTTTGGCTCGGCGCGCTTTCGCGCGCTGGACGAAGCCTCACTCAGTCTCGAATTGCTCGATGCTTCCGGCTCCGTCAAACCTGCACCTTCGGAGGAACAACCGGCCACTCCAGAAGAATTGTCCAGTGGCGATACCAGTCAACTGCGCCGCGTCCGCGCGGAAGCCGCAGTCGAAATGGCCCATTATTACGAAGATGCCCGCAAGCTGGCCTATCTGTTGACGCAATGGTCCATGACGCTCAATTTTCGACGCCATCGCTTCGTTGTCACCTCAGGAGGCGGGCCAGGCATTATGGAAGCTGCCAATCGCGGGGCCAGCGAAGCCGGTGGCAAGACGATTGGGCTGAACATCCGCCTGCCGTTTGAGCAGTCGGCCAACCCCTACATCACGCCGTCGCTCAGCCTGGAATTTCATTACTTCTTCATGCGCAAATATTGGTTCGCCTATCTGGCGAAAGCGCTGGTGGTGTTTCCAGGCGGCTTCGGAACGCTGGATGAAATGTTCGAGCTGCTGACCCTGGCGCAGACCCGCAAGCTGGCCAAGGAGATGACGGTGGTGATCTACGGGTCGAAGTATTGGAAGGACGTCATCAACCTGGACATGCTGGTGGAAAAAGGGACGATCGCTCCGCACGATGTGGAGTTGTTCCATTTCGCCGACACGCCGGAGGAGGCATTCGCCCTCCTGAAAGACGGTCTGACGCGCAATCATCTGGAGCCGGTAAGAAAGCCCGAAACGGACGCTGCGGAACATCCGGCAGACGAAGAAGCCGAGATGTCGCTGCGCCCGGAGATTACAAAAACACGGCGATAAGCAGATTTGCAGATGCCCGTCCTAAAAAAATAGCGTTGCTTCTAAAAAAGTCGAATCTACTATTCAGCGGTATCATGAATTTCTGCAAACTATCACCCAGGGAGGAACTATGGAAATCCGCGAGATGCTGTTACCCGAATTTGAAGAAGAGATGAAGAAGACCCGGACCATGCTGGAGCGCGTGCCGGAAGGCAAGCAAGACTATAAGCCGCATGAAAAATCGATGCCGCTCGGCAAGCTCGCAGCGCACACGGCACGGCTGCCGGAGTTCGCAACCATCATCCTTGAGGAGCCAAGTTTTGACGTCGCTTCTCGAAAGATGAAGCCGCTGGTCATGGAGTCTCGCCAGCAGTTGCTGTCTGAATTTGATGCCACCATGCAGCAGGCGCGCGAAGCCATTTCTGGCGCCAACGATGAGCACTGGCAGAAAAAATGGAGGCTCAGCTTTCAAGACAAGACTATCTTCGACGAGCCACGCTTCCTGGTTTATCGCGGCATGTTCCTGAATCATCTTGTCCATCATCGTGCGCAACTCGGCGTATATCTGCGGCTGAACGATGTCCCTCTGCCGGCAACTTACGGTCCTTCCGCAGACGACACGATGGGATTTTAAGGCCATCGCGTCGCTCGCATTTTCGTTTCTCCAGGCGAAATGTCGTTTCGCTGAATAAAACGACAAAAGCTACTGCACCGCGCCGATAAAAACTGCGAAAGGTGGCAGCATGACATGGTTCAAATCGACGGTCTTACTCATGCCGTCGTCTTCGAGCAACGCTGTCGCGGTGCTTCCTTGAATGCCCTGCGTCTGTAGGGCATAGGCGACGGTGTGGGGTTTGCTCGTAAAGTTCATGGCCACCAGCACCGACGGCCCTACGCCAGGATTTTTGCGTAGGTAGGAAAGCACATTGGGATCGGACGCATCGACCATGATGTTCTGACCGTCGTGAATTGCTGGATTGTTTTTGTGCAGTGCGATGAGTTGTTTGTACCAGTTCAGCAGGGAATCGGGCTGACCAGACTCGACCTGGATATTCACAGTTTTATAGCTCGGCGGAATGGGTAGCCATGTTTTGACTGCTGTGCTGAAACCGGCATTTTTACTGGTGTCCCACTGCATCGGGGTCCGTTCCCCATCGCGCCCTTTATCTTTTGGCCAGCCAATCTTGCCGACTGGGTCCTGCACTTCCGCGCGAGTTTTCGGCGGAGTCGTCACCATGCCAATTTCCTGGCCGTAGTACGTCATCGCCGTGGCCCGCGTGGTCAGCAAAAGGGTTGCAACGATCCGGGCGATGGCGGCATTATGTTTGCCGTCTCCGTACCGGTCCCAGCTACGCTCATTGTCGTGGTTGTCGAAGACGAAAAGGGGCATATTGCCGTTCAGCCCTGTCTCCGCCTCGTTGATCCTGGTGCGGAACTGGTCCACATCGAGCTTATTGATGAAACCCACCTGCATATCCATGGGGAGTTGCAACTCATCGTTGTTCTTGCCGTACCACATCAACTGTTCCTGGATGTTCGACAGATATGTCTCTCCGATCAGCACGCGATCTCCAGGATAGCTGTCGACCAGTTTGCGCAACTGGCGCATCACCTCGTGGACTTCGGGCAGGTTCTCTGTTCTGGACTGGTCTTCATTCGGGTCGCCGAAGGCGTTCTTGCCTGGAAGGATTTTTTCATCCTGAAACGTTGGGTCTTCAAACAATTCAGGAATCGCATCCAACCGAAAGCCAGCTACGCCGCGGTCGAGCCAGAAGCGGCAGGCGTCAAACATCGCTTTCTGCACCTCTGGATTGTGCCAGTTCAGGTCGGGCTGGGCCGCATAAAACTTGTGATAATACCATTGCTTCGTTGTGGCATCGTATGTCCAGGCGGAATGGCCGAAGTCGCTCTGCCAGTTGTTGGGAGGAATGCCGGGGCCTTTGCCGTTTCGCCAGATATACCAGTCGCGTTTGGGATTGTTGCGGGAACTGCGGCTCTCGATAAACCACGGCGACTGGTCCGAGGTATGGTTCAAGACCATGTCCATGATGACGCGGATGTGGTGACTCTTCGCGTCCGCAACCAGGCGATCGAAGTCGGCCATTGATCCGTACAGCGGGTCGATCGCCTCATAGTTGGAAATGTCATAGCCAAAATCCGCCAGTGGAGACGGGTAGATGGGAGTGAGCCAAATCGCATTGACACCCATGCCCTGGAGATAATCCAGGCGCTGAATGATCCCGTTGATGTCGCCCACGCCATCCCCATTTGTGTCCTGAAAACTGCGAGGATAAATTTCGTAAATCAGCGCATGCTTCCACCATGGTGTTGCGTTGGCTGCGGTTTGCTGCTGTACGGCGGGAGAAGCTGTATTCGGGTGAGGAGAACACCCAGAAAAGCTAGCTACTGTCAGTGCAAGAACAACGATCTCAATTCCCTGGCGCACCAAGCGCAGCGACGGTTTCGGTCCCATATTTATTTCTCCTCGTGAAGTGGAAATCAATGCGTACGCAGGGCGCTTAAAATGTATTGCGAACTTCACTGGCCTTGGGAACCAGATCTGTTCCTGGAAGGACCACTTTGGCCTGGATCTTCCTGAAGCCGAACGCAACGGCAACTTGCGGCGCAACATAGCGCGTCAACCACATGATGAAGAGGATCAGGGGAACGTAATGCCCCCATAGTTGTGGATGGACGGGCAACAAAAGCCCTGGAGCGGCGAATGCGGCATAAGCAACCAACACCAGTCCCCACGGGCTTTCCCTGGCGTCCCCGAAAACAGCATTCAAAAAAATAAAGGTAAAAAAATACATGACCGGCATCACGACTACCACGCCGGACCAGCCAAATTCACGGTAAGCGTCCCCAATAGGCGCCCATGCAACGGCTGTCGAGTAATCTTCATCGCCTGTCTCACCGGTCTCGCGACCGTATATATTTCCCAGAGAAAGATTGACGCGTCCGGGCCAGATCGCGTGGGGGACAACCATTTCAAAACCCTCGATCATATATTCCGGGCCAGCTGGACCCGTGTGTTGCGTTAGGTCAATCAGCCGATCATCCTGACAAATCATGGATTCCCGGTCCATAAGGCCATGGGGATGGTCATAGCAAAGCGAGACCTGATTTACATCTTCATTCGCGCGCAAAGAATCCGAGTACCAACTGTACATGGCTGGAATGGTCTGTGGGTCCTTCAACAATACAATTGTCGCCTCGAATGTGGCCGTAACGGTGGCCTGGCGGGTCATCGCGCGCGCGTATTGTGCCCATGGGAATAAAAACCCGACCGCAAAGGCCAACCACGCCAGAATCGTGATGACTTGCAGCGGACGGAAGCGATATTCCAACGCGCCGCACACCAGGAAATACGATAGAAAGGGCGCATACATCCCTTGCTTGGAAGCAGCGATGAAACCAAAGCCGGCCACGTACAAAATGCTGGCGAGTACGATCCAGTTCATGCTGCGCGTTCCGCGGCTGA
>DAHUZH010000269.1 GCA_027306695.1 Acidobacteriaceae bacterium | reverse complement strand
CCAGGCCAAGTCGGAAATCTACTCTATACTCCGCCAGTTGGCCGCGGAAGAAGGGATGAGCATTATTTTCACTTCGTCTGAACTTGGGGAAATCTACGCGCTGGCTGACCGCGTTCTGGTACTCGGGCGTGGCAGAATCCAGGCGGACATGGAAACGACGCTGGCCAGTGAACACGCTATGATGATGGCCGCTTCCAACACGGCCCCAGGTACGGATGCTCCCCACACAACGTATGCATGATGCATTGCCCCAACTCGAGTTGCCGTCGAATGCACTCTCGTCCAATTCGCCGGGACCTAAAAAACGCAGTGGCCTTGTCTTCGCGGCAAAGCTGTTCCTGCAACTCCGCGCAACGCTGGCCCTGCTTCTCCTCATCGCAATCTTTGCATGTACGACCGACAGTTTTCTCACAGCCAATAACTTCACAATCCTCATCAAGCAAGTCTCCATCAGCGCGCTGCTAGCCATCGGAATGACGTTCGTCATTATCGCTGGTGGCATCGATCTTTCGGTTGGCTCCATCGTTGGCCTGTCGGGCATGATCGCCGGTGGACTCATCGCGCAAGGCCTACATATTGTTGGCGTTCACTATACGCCTGTATGGGCCGTAATTCTGGCTGCGGTTGCCGTAGAAGCGCTGGTGGTGGTGCTCAACGGCGTGCTCATCACACGTTTTGGCATCGCCCCATTTATCGCCACGCTCGGCACCTTGTATATTGCACGCGGAGCGGCCATGCTTTCCTCAAATGGCGGCACATTTCCCGAACTTGCGGGTATGGCCAGCCGCCACAATACAGGTTTTCCCGTGCTCGGGCAGGGCTTTTTGCTGCATGTACCCAATCCCGTATGGACCACAATCATCCTTTCCCTGCTCGCCTACGTACTGCTCGCTAAGATAGTTTTTGGCCGCCATGTGTATGCCATCGGCGGAAATGAGAGAGCGGCCGTTCTGGCTGGTATAGCCGTGGCGCGCGTCAAACTTCTTACCTATGTCATCTCCGGGGTCTGTGCCGCGGCTGTCGGACTACTCATCGCTTCGCAACTGGAAGCGGCACACCCTGCCACTGGAGAATCTTTTGAATTGACCGCAATTGCCGCCGTTGTTCTGGGTGGCACATCGTTACAGGGTGGACGAGGATCGATTCTCGGTGCTCTGCTAGGAGCTTGCGTCATCGGAGTCCTTGCAGATGGACTGGTCATGATGGGCGTCTCTGAATTCTGGCAGATGGTCATTCAAGGGACAGTCATCGTTCTGGCAGTGGCCATCGATCAATTCCAGAGCAAGTTCCAGATCGACTTTGCGTTCGGCAGGGCTGTCAAAGAATGAACTGCCGCTGGCTCCATATCGCCATGCTGCTGCCACTTGTGTTGCCGGTCGGATGCAGCCATGGCCGCGCACACAAAGCACCACTGTTTGAGATCATCGTGCCATCGCAGAACAATCCATTCTTCAAAACAGAAGCGGAGGCCCCCGCCACGCGCGCCCGGCAGCTTGGCTATCGTGCCCGAATCGATCATGATCTAAAGTTGAAGCTGGTGGCCGCGCAAAGCGCCAACTGGGGGCCAGTCGGAGGCCTTTCAAAAAACTGAGATTATTTTGCAACAGCAGGCAGAACTCGGCGGCATTCTTGCAGGCAACCATTGCCTCAGACCCTTGCGAAAAAAATCGTCCTTGAAGTCCTTGCTCCAGAGCGTGCTGAACTGTACCCCGG
>DAHUZH010000268.1 GCA_027306695.1 Acidobacteriaceae bacterium | reverse complement strand
ACAGCGCAGGGTTCACGAATTCTCGCCCTCGACGCGAGGACAGGAGAGCCAGTGTGGTCTTTGTCAACAGCGGAAACGACCTACGGACCGCCTATTCCGACGAGTAAGTTACTGTACGTTGCGACCGGTAACACACGACTTTTGGCAATTTGGAGCCGGAGCGGAAAAGTGCGGTGGTCGTTGCCTTTTCCGAAATAGCTGTTCAGGGCACCTCCAAAAAATGACTATATCGGAGATTGCTAAAGGGTGACATGAATGGATAGCGCAGGATTCGGGGTCTGAGCGATGGCATCAGAGTGTTCGCAAATTGCTACGCCTAATGTTAATCGGAATTCCCTTCGCAACATTTGATTTGCGTTCTTTGCTCGCATTTCCTCTAGACCTAGATCTTCCAAAAATCTTCTTATAGAGGTTACCCACCGCCCTGACGACTCTGCTTCCCTCAACAGCATCGCCTATAGCATCGGCCGCGGCCTCACATCCACCCTCCACGCACGCCTCACCTGCCGCAGCAAGTCCAACGACGATGCAATCACCAATTCCACAGTCCCCACTGGGATCGGTTCCATCGACGGGGTCCTCATGGACACAGGCGTAAACTTCAGCGTTACTACGATCGCCGTCCCCGACTCGCTCAAATCAGTCTGCCGCCGCCGCCGAAATTCCACTTGCCCCCTGACGCAAGACAGTTGCCTATACAGTCAACTGCGGCTCAGAACCCAGAGCGGGCACGGCCTACAGCGTCCCCCCGCGGCAATCCAGCGCGTACCTACGCGCGTACGAATTAGTCAGGTGTGCCAATGCTCGCATATATTGGTGCGGCATTGCGTGGTAAAGACTCCGCAGTTGCTCACAAAACCAAGTCTCTTCGTCAACGTTTGGATTGTCAGTTCCGAACTGAGCAGCGATCAAGAGCACTTTTGGCAACACCTTCGGTCTAGTTCGGACTGCCTGAAAGAGCGCATCATAGTAGCCTGCGTTAGCCCGATTCGCGAGTTGAGAATTAGTATCTTCGACAAACTTATAAAATTCTTCCATTTCCATAGAACTTCTCGGGGCCGCGCTGATGATTGCGTCCACGGCTCCCGGAGCGCGGTGCTCTGTGAGCCACCACGCATAGCTTGCACGTACTACGAACGCATCTGAGCACACAGCTCGTCGCTTCTTTACGACTGCCAATGACGGTGCCTTAAGCACTGTCATGGCGCACTGATATTCGTTCGCCAGTCTCGAAGGCGCTGCGCTATTTCTGCTATTGCGCCACTGCTGATTTAGACCGTTCTGAATAAACGATGACGCAAACGTCACTGTTTGGTACGAAGCAAGCCAAGCTGCGGTCAGCGCAGTCACCGCCAGCACTACACTCTTCCATTTCGCTGCTTCTACGCCGCCACTAGTTGCCGCATTCATTGTCGCCTCACCGATTTCGCCGATTCCACTGGCGCAAGTCCGCTTCCCACTGTTTTATGTTTCCGCCATTGTGTGAAACCACGATCGTGTTTAGAGGAGCAGTCTTTGCCGTCGAATTGATTTTCGCCATCGCCTTGCCGGTCGTGCGAATACAGGCAAGAGTCTTGGCTTTTGGTCCGCCAATGTTCGCACGGCCCGCATGCACCGCAGCGCCTCTCACCGTGTTCCCCCCGGTGCGTGTCAAGATAGTTGTCGCCTGTCTCATGCAGCGGGCCGAGTTTTATGAAGGCTCTCGGTCGCTGCCGTGA
>DAHUZH010000267.1 GCA_027306695.1 Acidobacteriaceae bacterium | reverse complement strand
CATGAGGCCTATCCTGGCCATTACGTGCAATTCCTGTTTATGCCGCAGATTCATTCGCGGGTGAGGAAAATGCTCTACTCCAACAGCAACGTGGAAGGCTGGGCGCACTATTGTGAGCAGATGATGCTGGACGAAGGCTATGGTCAGCCGGGGTGGGGCGTGAAGGATGCGCGGGAAGCAAAATTGATTCGCCTGGGACAGTTGAGCGATGCGCTGCTGCGCGATGCCAGGTTTATTGTCGGCATCAAAATGCACACGCAGGGGATGACCATCGATCAGGCTGTGGAGTTCTTTCAAAAGGATGGCTACCAGACCCGCGCCACGGGCATGGTCGAAACCAAGCGCGGCGCAAGCGACCCAACGTATTTGTATTACACCTTGGGCAAGCTGATGATTCTGAAATTGCGGACCGATGTGGAGAGAAAAGAGGGCGCGGCATTTTCGCTGGAGAAGTTTCACAATGAGTTGTTGCGCCAGGGAGGGGTGCCTCTGCCTGTCGTTCGGCGGGCGATGTTAGGGGGCCCGTCGCCCGTGCTGTAGCGTTTCCGGAGCATACAACAAGGGAACCGGGATGCTCATCTCATAGTCGATATAAATAAAGCGCGAACGGAAGCGCAGTGCTTATACTGCGATACGGGATGCGATTGCGCGTTTGCGGATAAGGTCCGCTCACCATTGCCAATATTGGAGAAAGCAAGTCAACATGTCAAAAATCAGAATCCGCAAAGCAGTTTTTCCCGCCGCGGGATTGGGCACACGTTTTTTGCCCGCCACGAAAGCTATTCCCAAAGAAATGTTGCCGGTCGTCGACAAGCCCATCATTCAATATGGTGTGGAGGAAGCGATTGCCGCCGGCTGCGACCAGATCATTATCGTGACCGGTCGCGGCAAGACCGTTATTGAAGATCATTTCGACATTAGCGTGGAGTTGGAAAGGCAACTGGAGTCTCGCGGCAAGAGCGATTTGCTTGCAATGGCGCGGCAGATTTCGAACCTTGGACGCGTCGCGTACATTCGGCAGAAGGAGGCGATGGGCCTAGGCCACGCTGTGCTGATGGCACGCGACCTGGTCGGCGACGAACCATTCGCGGTGATCCTTCCCGACGACGTGATCGACGCTACGCCGCCCTGTCTGCAGCAAATGGTTTCCGCTTTCGAGGAAGTCCAGTCCAGCATTCTAGCCACCCAGGTTGTCGATGGGCCGGCCATCTCATCCTATGGCGTGATCGATGCCAAGCCGACGTCCAAGAATTCGCGGGTGATGGAAGTGAAGGGCCTGGTGGAAAAACCCAAGCTGAAAGATGCGCCTTCGAAAAACGCCATCATCGGGCGCTACATTTTGACGCCGCGCATTTTTGAGCTGCTGGAAGCGACTCCATTGGGAGCGGGCGGGGAACTGCAACTTACCGACGGCATTCGCGGGCTACTGGAGCATGAGAAGGTCTACGGCTACAGCTTTGAGGGGACACGGTACGATGCCGGAGATAAGCTGGGATTCTTAAAAGCGACGGTGGAATTTGCTCTGAAGCGGGACGATCTGGGAGACGAGTTTCGCGCGTGGCTGCAGGGATTGTCGCCGCTGAAAAACTAGTTCTCCAAACCTTACGACGAGGAGTATGCGATGAAGGTCAATGACAAAGTTGCCAATTTTCGCCTGCAAAACCAGGACGATGAGACGGTGCAGCTCGCAGATTTTTCCGGCAAGCCTGTGGTCCTTTTTT
>DAHUZH010000266.1 GCA_027306695.1 Acidobacteriaceae bacterium | reverse complement strand
TCCCTTGCCTTGTGCTGTTGACCACGGTCTATGTCGAGCTTCCGGATGGTGCAGCATGTACGTCCTGAATCCGGCGCATTCGGTTGGGCAAAGTGGGCTTGGAATAGCCGTTTGATCGTGGTTTGAGTAGGTTCGGCCATTTGCGCGTTAACCTAACATTTAGTGAGGTAAGCGCGCAATGCGTCGGTCTCCACGGAATCTACAAATCGCCTGTAATCATACGGGTCTGACTCACTTCGGCGGAGCCTACTTCTTCCACGAATTTCTGCAAGTGCTGCAACTTCGCCATTTTCTTGCCCAGAACCTCCACTACTCAAGGCGAAACCGACGCTACAGCCTCTCGCAAATGATACTGGCTCTGGTGTATCCCTTGGTTCTGGGCCTGGATCGCTTGGAGACCGCGTCGTTCTTACGTTCCAACGGCACCTTCCAATACTTGACCGGTCTCGAAAGCTTTCCCGATCCACAGACGTTGCGCCGATTCTTGCTTCAGGCTCCCGACTCGTTTTTGCAGCAGATGCACCGCATGAACGATCGACTGCTGCAGAATTTCATCCACCTGCCCGAACATAGGTCACGCCTGATCCCAATGGCATCCTGTGCAAAGCTCACCGACTGAAGCCGATCCAAGCCTGAAATCGCAATCTTCACGCCGGATCCAAGTAGCAAGTGAAACTCTTATCCCCCAATCCGTCGATAAGGCAGCGGACAGGCAAACACAATGGTCGTTTGGCCGCTGGAGAGGCTTTCCATCGACGATCTGGCCTCGCGGACCGGTGATAACTCACGGCTACCTCTGCGGCACGAATGGCAAGTGACTCCGCGAGCCTGCTTGCGACGCAGTTGTGCCTGGGTCGATCAAAATCGGCTCAGGAAAATCCGTCGATACGCGTGCCGCAGCCTTTTCTCATGTAGCGACTGGCAGCAGTCGCAAGGCCTCCTTCCATAGGGCGATGCGCTCTTCCAATGCGGCCAGCCGCAGCCGCATTTTCCGCGCATGTTGCACCAACCGCCCCGCCGTGTTGATGATCAGAAAACGCAGCCGCTTCGGTCGCGCCCGCAATAATTCCGCCGGCAACGCGATGCGCTTCAGCGCCGGATGCACGTTGTGCGCGATCGCCGCCAGCCGCAGCCATGCCGCATTCGCGCCAAAGTATTTGCTCGGCATCACACCTCCGGCCGGTTCGTTCTTCAGCACGTCATGCACCGCTTCGATCATCCCCGCCTTCTCCAGGCGCCACTGGACCAGCCGCTCCGGTGCCCACTCCCAAATGTTGCCCACCACGGCAAGATGCTTCTCCCGATTTCCACCCGCCCAAGGCCAGCGCGATCTGGCTCAGGGCGTCTGCCAATCGGCAGGTTCGGCGGCCACAACGCTGCACAGTTCTCGGCAAACGTTCCGTGAAAATGTGCTGACCGCAGTCGTCGGCGCCGCAAAAGAATCTGCGGACACATAGCTCGATTCGTACAGCAATCCCCTCCCATGGGAGATCGCTCAGCCGGCGAGCATATCGACTACGCACCCGCCGTGACCTCTGTCCGCAACCAGGGCAAGAGCTCTCCTCGCCGGCTGAACCCAACACCATCAGCAGTCGGTTTCGCCCTTCAACCCTCAGTTCCTGCAAAACCACTTCTTCGACATCGGGTACCAACGTCCGCTGTCTCATTGGCTTGACCGGGCCGCCAGAGCTACCTCTATTCTTCCCTGACCTGACTCGGCTGGGCAGT
>DAHUZH010000265.1 GCA_027306695.1 Acidobacteriaceae bacterium | reverse complement strand
GCGTTCATAAACTGACAATCAAAGGTGACGTAATGGAAATCATCCCCAAGATCACAATGAAAACAATCAACGCTCAACCGGCTCCTCGCACGGTCGAAAAGAAAGCGGACCTCGCGCATATCTACGGTCGCGCGGATCGTGTCAACGAAGGGTCAACCCTGTATGGAATTTTCCATAAATATAAGGGCGTTTTTAAGGCGGTGAACTTGAGCACGGGCGAAGTGTTCCAAAGCAGCAATCTCCTGCTGCCGGAAATCGCGGACGGTATTTTGCTCGCGGAAATGCTCGCGGCGGGCGCGACACTCGGCAAGGAGAAGACCGCGAAGGATGCCGAACAGTCGGGGGAGAAAGTCAAGGGCGATCCAATCGAGTTTGCCGTCTGCATCGGCGTGATTCCGCAGGAAACCAAAGACGGCAGCGGGCGCGGGTATCAGTTCACCGCTAAGCCTATCGTGGAGTCCACCACGGCAGATCCGCTCGCACACCTGGAAAGCAAACTCAAAGCGCTATCCGCGCCGAAGCCGATTGAACAGACCAAGGCGGAGCCGGCGCACGCTCCTCCGGCGAATGGGAAAAAGAAGTAACGATTCACACCGTGATATAAAAACCCCGCCGAAAGGCGGGGTTTTTTGGAGGGTTCAATCTTCGCAATTGGAACAGCGCGGGGGCGGTTCCATTTTTTCGTTCTTCCATACCGCGCGGCCAAAATTAAAGCCCAGTTTCTCGCGCACAACGAATAGGTGATACACGTTATCCGTATCGAGTAAGCGAGACTCTGCGGGGTAGACTTGCACGGCTTCGACTTCAGGACCGAGTAACTCGTTTTTGATGGCCTGGAAGTCGGCCCAGGAATTACACTGTTCGAAGTCGTGACGGCGAATGCTCAGTCTTTCCCTCGGCCCGCTGATGTCGTGATGGAGCACGACATACAGATCGTTGGCATAAATATAACCCGAAAAAAATTCATCGTGCATCGCCGAGAGCCGCTCCACAACATTATCGGACCATTCTAAATTTTCCCATATTGCGACTTTGCGGAACCATGAACCAAAATCGTGATGTGCTTTTCCACTATACACGAGCGGCATCATAGCGTCACCTCCAGAATGGTAGACAGTTTCGTGCCGTACGTCAGACAGAGTTCTGCCGCCGTGCGGATTTTAATGTCGATATCCCCCGCTTCCAATTTTGAAATCATGGGCTGCGAGAGATTGACCAAGTACGCCGCATCGCCTTGAGAAAGTCTCGCCGCAATCCGCGCATCGCGCAGCGCGGTCCCAAATCGTTTCAAAAACTTTTGCTTGTCCATGTCAAACAATCTCAATGAACTGGTACGGGATGATCGCCCCGCCCGCCTTGCGCCACGCGCGCCAGAAAGCACGGCGGGAACGGCGGGAGATGTGCTCAATGATTTTCATATTGATACCCCTTGTGTCACTTCACGTATCCACGAACTAATCTCATTCGCAGACTCGGATGATTCCGCGAGTGACAATGCTTTCTCGGTCGAAAGTAGCGATTCTAAATAGACTCGCGCGAAAGATTTTAGATCACTCTCTATTTTCTCTCTAATTTCCGCACAATCTTTGCAATCGGAAATTTTTGTTCCTACGCAACCTATTCTATGATCGGGGCAAACGTTATTTCTATAATCAAATTCGCCTTGCAGTGCGTCGCACGCGGGGCATGACCCGTAACTACCAAAAATCCACCCTGTGACACCATCATAA
>DAHUZH010000264.1 GCA_027306695.1 Acidobacteriaceae bacterium | reverse complement strand
CAAAAAGGACTCTCCCAGGGGGATATCGAAAAGCGGACCGGCCTGCTTCGCTGCTACCTTTCGAGAGTGGAGAACGGCCATACGGTTCCCTCCCTGGACACGCTGGCGAAGATCGCGGGCGCGCTCGAACTGCCGCTGGCCCAGCTCTTTGCCGAGGATGCGCTGGGGCGCCAGTTGCAGTCGCAGAAGCTTTCCGACGATGAGTTGCGTTTCCTGACTCAGATTCGCCGGTATTCGACCAATCTGAATGACAGCGACCGCAAGCTGCTGCTGGCCATGGTGAAGAAATTCGCGGCGACGGCTACGCGGTAGCCTGGGCGAGAAATTCAACCCGAGAAGCCTGCTGCCACGGGGCCGGATGCTCTATCCTGCCGCCGGCCCGTAGTAGGCGCGGAGTCCCCACGCCAGCAGGAGTACCAGGAAGGTCATGACTCCGACGGCGGCCGCGCGGCGCCGGATGAAGGTGGAACGCGGAGCCCCGATACGAGGCACCAGAGGCAGTCCCAGCGCAATGCCGCTGAGGAAGCCTCCGAGGTGCGCCAGGTTATCGACCTGCAGCCGGGTATGGGCAACCCAAAGACCGGCATCCACCACGAAGTTGAGAAGCGCGAAATACCAGACGCTGCGGCGGAGCCTCTTCAACTCGAACTGAGGAATCGGCAGCAGCGGCGAGCGCAGCAGCATCAGCAGGACACCCGCGATGCCGAAGACGGCGCCGGAGGCTCCGGCGCTCAGGAAGCCGCCGGCTTCGGGGAAGCCGGGGTGCCCAGCAACGCTGAGGAGATTGCCGGCGACGCCGGTGAGCAGGTAGGCAGCCACCATGCCGAATTCGCCGAGCAGCGGCTCCCCCAGCAGGCCCAGGTTCCAGAGGCACCACATGTTGGTGGCGATGTGAATCCAGCCGAAGTGGACAAAAATCGAGGTGACAATCCTCCACCACTGCCCCCACTGCAGCACCGCCCCGCCATTGCAGAGCAGCGCTGAGGAGAGGTTGTCCGAGAAGGTCGGCCCGGCAAGGCTGTGACTCAGGATCAGGGTGAGGAGGAAGACCGCTGCATTGATGCCGACCAGCGTATAGGTGGCCGGAGCCGAGGCCCAATGGCGGCGCGGCGGGCGCGGCGCAGGCTGCGGAGGCGGATACCACCCACGGGGCTCCGGCGGCGGCTGGCCAGGTCCGGGATAGTCGCCGGGAGGCAGAATTTCCGGCTGAGAAACCGCGCGCCAGCCCGCACTGCGATCAGAGTCCATATTCTTAACCTATCGTTCCCGCCGTCCGGTGACAAATGATGGCGGCGCAAGGCCGGGCATGCTTTTGTTTACAATTTTTCCTGGAGAAGTTCCGCATTCACAACGGATTGATCCGGAGTCATTCATTGAGCAATGAGAGGAAGATAGGCCGCGCGCTGCTGAGCGTGACGGATAAGACGGGGCTGGTCGCGTTTGCGCAGCGGCTGGCAGAGTTTGGAATCGAGCTGGTTTCCACGGGGGGAACGGCGCGGGCCCTGCGCGAGGCGGGGCTGAAGGTGCGCGATGTCGCGGATCTGACCGGCTTCCCGGAAATGTTCGAGGGACGGGTTAAGACGCTGCACCCCAGGGTGCACGGCGGAATCCTGCACCGCCGGGCCGATGCCGGACACCGGGCACAGGCGGCGCAACACGGTATCGAGCCGATCGACATGGTGGTCGTGAACCTCTATGCCTTCGAGAAGACGGCGGCGAAAGAGGAAGCAACCTTCGCGGAGGTGATCGAAAACATCGATATAGGCGGCCC
>DAHUZH010000263.1 GCA_027306695.1 Acidobacteriaceae bacterium | reverse complement strand
GGCGGTTGCGCCTGCTGTCATCCGCCGGCAACAGCTACAACCTCGACTACCACGGCGAGGACGCCGAGGGCCATCAGTGGCCGATGCTCAACGTGTTCATGAAGCGCAACGGAAAGGTTCACCACTTCTGGGCTTCGGAACTCATGTTCATGCCCGCCGACAAGGGCCAGGAACCGCGGCACGTGGATTTCATCTGGCCGCTGTGGAACGTCCTGGATGCCACGCCCGAAGGCCGCGGCAAGGACTGGCATCCGAAGCTGAGTTATTGAAGAAACTCAGTAGTGTCCCAACGTTTAAGGTCTCAGATACTCTAACTCATTGATAAAACAGATGTAAGCCATGAGGTTTCCTGGTCTCGATTTGGACGGTGAACAGCGGTTTTGCGACCCTGTGAAGCGTAGCTTTGCAGGAGTCGGTGATGAACGAAGGCAAACTGGTATTTGCGCAGTTGATGCAGCATCTTCCGTTGACAACGTTCAGACGTTGCACGGCCCGTTACCAAGGCGAGTTCAAGGTCAAGTCGTTTTCGTGTCTGGATCAGTTTCTGTGCATGGCGTTTGCGCAGTTGACCTACCGGGAAAGTCTGCGCGATATCGAAGCCTGTCTGCGTGCTCAACATGCGAAGCTGTATCACCTCGGCATCCGGTCGGTGGTGGCGCGCAATACGCTTGCCAACGCCAATGCGGTGCGCGACTGGCGCATCTATGCGGACTTCGCCCAGCGTCTGATTGGTATTGCACGCCCGTTGTACGCCGAGGACCCCTTCGGGGTCGATCTCAAGGACACCGTCTATGCGCTGGATGCCACCACCATCGACCTGTGTTTGTCGGTCTTTCCCTGGGCACCGTTTCGCTCGACCAAGGCGGCGGTCAAACTGCATACCTTGCTGGACCTGCACGGCAATATCCCGGCTTTTATCCGCATCAGCGATGGCAAATTCCACGAGGTCAACATTTTGGACGAACTGCTGCCCGAGGCCGGAGCCTTCTACATCATGGACCGGGGCTTCACCGACTTTGCGCGCCTGTACCGCTTCCACGAGGCAGGCAGCTTCTTCATCATTCGCAGCAAGTCGAACCTCAAGGTGCAGCGGCGCTATTCGCATGCGGTGGACCGCTCCACGGGACTGCTCTGCGACCAGACCGTGATCTTCACTGGCTTCTATTCGCGCCAGGGCTTCGAGGCGCCACTGCGGCGTATCCGTCTCCGGGACGCCGAGACCGGCAAACGACTGACCTTCCTGACCAACAACTTCGCATTGCCGGCCGCCACCATCACCGAGCTGTATCGATGCCGCTGGCAAGTGGAACTGTTTTTCAAATGGATCAAACAGCATCTGCGTATCAAAGCCTTCTTTGGCACCTCGGAGAATGCGGTCAAGTCGCAGATCTGGATCGCGGTATCGGTCTATGTGCTGGTCGCCATCGTCAAAAAGCGGCTCAATACTCCGGCCAGCCTCTACGAAATCCTACAGATTCTGAGCCTCACGCTGTTCGAACGAATCCCATTGGATCAACTACTTACACAGACCCTGATCGATCTGATTTCAGACGACACACGCAACCAGTTGAATCTGTTTGAATAACGTTGGGACACTACAGAATCGGAGTAATTGATAAATGGTTCGCGGGACGCGCTGACGGATGCCGGCAACAGTGGTGTAGGCTCGGAATCGGAATTGTCACGCGTTCAAATGCTGCACAACCAATTACCGGCTACCCTGCCCGGATCGCGCTCCGGCGCTGTGCTGAATATGCGGCTGGTACAATGAGGGCTGTCACTGATTTCATGATCATGTATAA
>DAHUZH010000262.1 GCA_027306695.1 Acidobacteriaceae bacterium | reverse complement strand
TCAGTCCGAAGGGCTTTAACCAGGAGATCGCAGGCGACGGGATCGGTATCACTACGGATCGCAGCAAGCATCCGCTGCGCATTCCACGCGACGCCGAGAACAAGCATTTTCTCGTGGTTGGCGATACTGGCTCCGGGAAATCCAGCATCATCCGGCAGATGCTCTATCAGGTGGCCAGCCGTGGCGACAGCGCCATTGTTTATGATCCCGCCTGCGAATTCGTAAAGCAATTCTATGACGAGCATCGCGGCGACATCGTGCTCAATCCCTTGGACGCTCGGATGCCCTACTGGAATCCATCCGCAGAGCTGCGGCGTAAGGCCGAGGCCAAAGCCCTGGCCGTGTCTCTGTATCAGCCAGAGGGCGTCACGAACCGATTCTTTGTGGAAGCGCCGCAGAAGATTTTCGCGCACCTGATGACGTATCTGCCGACTCCAAGGCAGCTCGTCGAATGGATGTCCGACCCTGCCGAAATCGACCGGCGCGTAAAAGGGACCGAGTATTGGATGCTGATCGATCCGAAGGCCCCGCAGCAGCGTACTGGCGTACTCGGCTCGCTCAATATGAGTGCTGACAGCTTCCGTTTGCTTCCAGAACCGGATGAGGTGACTTCAACCTGGACAGCCACAAAATGGGTTGAAACACGCAAAGGTTGGATCTTCATTACTTCACGTCCGACCATGCGTGAGGCACTGCGTCCGCTCATCAGTCTATGGATTGACATGCTGGTGCTGCGCCTTTTGAACGAACCGATACCGCAGCAGAAGCCGGTATGGTTCGTTATTGACGAGCTGGCCAGTTTGCAGCGTCTTCCACAACTCCACACTGCCATTACCGAAAACCGCAAATCGCAAAACCCGGTCATCCTCGGCTTTCAGGGGCGCAGCCAGATGGAAGCGCGCTATGGCGACGATGCCGAAGCCATGCTATCTCAACCGGCGACAAAGATTTTCCTGCGCACCACGGAGCCGCGTGCGGCGAAATGGGTCAGCGAGGCCATCGGAGAGATTGAAATCGAGCGGCTGCGGGAAACTCATTATGATGGCAGTCGCGCAGGAAGAAACTTTGCGCTTGACCGTCAGACAGAGCCCTTGGTGATGCCGTCGGAAATCTCTGGGCTGGACGACCTGCGAGGTTTCCTGAAATACGGCAATCATGTTGCTCGTTTCTCTTTTCCATTCATTGCTCTTGAGGAAAAGCATCCCGGTTTCGACGAGCGCAAGATGGATGATCTGATCGTGCCCAACACACCGCCACCGCCGCAGCCAGAACCCGAACCAGCCCATGCGCTGACCCCGGAATACGCTGGCCGGCAGACCTCCCTCGACTTCAATGAAGGTGTGGAGTAACGCCTCATGCTGACAATTTCCAAACCGCTCTTAGCAGGCCAGGCACAGAGTTACCACCAGAAGGAATTCACCGCGAAGGAGCAGAACTACTGGTCGCAGCGCGGCGTGATTGCCGGAGAATGGCAAGGTCGTCTTGCTGCCCAATTCGGCCTTTCAGGGGCCGTTTCCGCAGAAGACTTCGCGCGTCTTAGCCAGGGCCAGCATCCGGCGACGGGCGAGCAACTCGTCCGCCAGCGCGCTTCCTACGAATACAAGGATGCCGATGGCAAGACTATCAAAACGATGGAACACCGCGCCGGATGGGACGCGACATTCTCTGCGCCTAAATCTGTTTCACTCACCGCGTTGGTCGGCGGCGATGATCGTGTCCGCGAAGCCCATCGGGAAAGCGTTCGCGTGGCCCTCGAACAACTGGAGCACTACACGCATGCCCGCATCGGCGGGAACCATCCGCCGGAGAC
>DAHUZH010000261.1 GCA_027306695.1 Acidobacteriaceae bacterium | reverse complement strand
TGCACCTTCAGGCCAAGTTCCAGACGGCCCACTTCATTGGCGTGGTTGTCCGCGAGCAGCCAGTCGTTGGCGTAGCCGCCGTTGTTTCCCTTGACCATGATGCGCTGAAAATCGTCGATGTTGGCGGAGTACTGCATCGCTTTGCGCGCGCGAACGAATTCCGGAATCCCGTTGGGGTCGAAACCGTGGAACCCTGTAATGGTCGTTTCAGTGATTTCCATTCCGGCTGAATTGATGCCGAAGTCGTCTCCGCTGTCGAGTTTGCCTGGAAAGCCGTCCATCAGGATGTGGTAGCCATGCTGCGGGGCAATGTCGAAGATGATCCGCCAGCGTTCGCCTTCCAGAAAGCTTGTCCAGTTGTTGTGCGCGATGACAGGTTTATGATCGCGCGTCCAATCGCCTGTAGCGACGAAAGCGCTGCAGTGGCCTGGGGGATTTGCGCCGCTCTCCGCGGAACCGCGCGCCCGGTGTTCAAGGTAAGGAATGTAGTAGTCCGGCGTCTCCAGAAAGCCGTTGAGCGCGACCACGTCCCAGAGATCCATGTCATGGATACCATGAGCCTTCGCGCCATCCGCTATGCCTTGCAACTCCTCTCGATATTGGGGCTCAATGTGTGGCCAGTAAATATTCTTTCCGGTCGCCCGGAAGAACTCCCATGGACGCCCTGTGCTGTGCGTATTTTCCAGACGGATGGCGTGGAAGGCATCCTCGATCTCTGGGGCGAGCAAATAGCCGTGCTGAAAGCCGATCTGCTGCGGAGATCCCTCAAGATGGACGTAAATCCAGTGCGCACGTTCGAAGCGGTAAGCGCCTTGCATCTGAAGTGTTTGTTTCGGCGCGGATGCGGCGTGGGCGACTTTTGGCTGGCACAGGCAAAGCGTGCAGAGGAGAAAAACTATGGCGAAAACAGTGCAGAACTTTTGGCGCATTCCAATGACCCTCCGCTGCAGGCTATCGTCGAACGGATGCGATTGCAATCTCAACATTTTTCATGACGACAGTGGTATCGTGGACTCAAACACGCGGAATTTGGATTGAGGAGGTATCTATGGCTACAGCGTCAGTTCGGCAGGGACCACTGAACGGTGTCGAGGAATGGGACGACTTCGTTGCAGGGCGTTATCGCGAAGGAAAAGATCAATCTGAGTTCCGCATTTATGACGAAAAGGCCAATCCGTCCGTCGCGCAGTTCTATCGTTTGAACCACGCAAATCAGACCCTTGCGTTCGTGATGGAAAAGGAAAAGGAATACCTCCCTTTGCGAAAAGGCAAGAAGAGCATCTGGGACGCGGCGAAGTATCTCAACACGCTGGTCGATGACAGCGACCCGGACACGGACCTCTCGCAGATCGAGCATCTGATGCAGACCTCGGAGGCGATTCGGGCGGACGGCCATCCGCGCTGGTTCATCCTGACTGGCTTTATCCACGACCTGGGGAAAGTGCTGTGTCTGTATGGAGAACCGCAATGGGCCGTGGTGGGCGACACATTTCCGGTCGGCTGCGCCTATTCTGACCAGATCGTTTTCCCGGAATATTTTGCCGCCAATCCGGACATGCAGGTTCCTGCATACCAAACGCTCCACGGCATTTACGAGCCGAACTGCGGCCTGGAGAACGTGCATCTCTCGTGGGGGCACGATGAGTACATCTATCGCGTAGCCAAAAACTATTTACCGGAGCCCGCGCTGTACATGCTGCGCTACCACTCGTTCTATGCAGCGCACCGTCACGGCGCGTACCGGCACTTGATGTCTCCGCACGATGAAGAAATGTTCACCTGGGTGAACCAGTTCAATCCCTATGATCTATATTC
>DAHUZH010000260.1 GCA_027306695.1 Acidobacteriaceae bacterium | reverse complement strand
ATCGATAGCTGATGGTGAGGTTCAGCATCGAGGTCCCAGTCGCCGTATCGTAAATCGAGACACCGATGATGGCGAGAAAGAACGTAATGAAAAATGCGATAAAGCCGCAGGCCACTCCGATCAGAACGCTGGCGATTAGGCCCAGCCTTCCGATGGGGATACGGAAGACCGTCACTTCCTTGGCTTCGCGTGCGCCAGAGGACGGGTCTGGCGAAAGATCGGATGCAAGATTATGTGCGCTCATCATGCTGATTTTTCCAGAGCAGCGAGAGTCGCCGCCCTCAGCTAGAATACAGGTTCATGCTTGAAATCGCCCAGGTCGAACTAAAGCCAGCGCTGGAAGTGGCGCGCACCGCGCCGATCCAGCAGGCCCCTAACGGCGTCTGCTATGCGAGCTTCGGGCAGACGCAGCTTTCCGCGACGGACCTGGAGCGGATGGTGCAGGCCGTGCCGCAGACCATCGCCACTGCACTGAACCGCAAGGCTTATTATTTTGTGCCACTCACTTTGGGGGAAAGCAATGAGAGCGGCCCCAGCGCCGCCAACTCCAGCGACGTCATGATCGCGCCGGACTTCACCACAGAGTTGGGCGATCTGGCCACTTGCCATCGCAATGTGAACTTCAATGGAGCGGAGTATGTCTTTATCTCCACGCGGCTGATGCAGGACCGCTTCGCGCTGGCCTTTGAGTTCTACATCAACGTGGGCCATCACTTTGTCGATGCCGTGGGCGTGCCGGAAAGTTTTTTAAACCTGGTCTGGTCGCAGGCCGAGGCCAATGTGCGCGGAGAAACCAGCCAGGACGCCTGGGAGCAGCGCGCCAAGGCCATCGGAGCGCCACAGTCGCCGCAAATTTCTTCGCGCGGCAGTGCATTGTCGACGAATATCATCGACGAAAAAGCGCGCACGGAATATGTCGAAGCCGCGTTCGCCGACTCCATCGCCATCTATCTGCTTTCGCTCACTGTCGACTTCGACTACACCGAACTGCGCGAGCGCGAATACCCGCTGCTCGCCGCGCAGGCCCTTGCCGAACGCCTGCGCCACGTTGCCCAGCTCTTTCCCCCGAATGCCGGGCATGAATTTTCCATCCGCTATCGCCGCCGCAACGGTTAGTGGACATTGCACTGCCAGACTTGGCGGAGAAACGTATAGAATCGGCGCATGATTGCCCATCTCCGCGGACGGCTCCTCTCGAAGACTCCGCAAACCGTAGTCGTCGAAGCCTCCGGCGTCGGCTATGAAGTGACCATCAGCATTCCCACCTTTACCACCCTTCCCGCCGAAGGGAATGAAGTCGCGCTGCTGATCTATACCCATGTCCGGGAAGACGCGCTGGCGCTGTTCGGATTTATGAGCCGGACGGAAAAGCGCCTGTTTGAAAAGCTGCTCGGCATCAGCGGGATTGGCCCCAAGCTGGCCGTCACTGTGTTGAGCGGACTCCCGCCGGAGCGATTGATCTCCGCAATCCACGGGCAGGACCATGCCACGCTGACGCGCATCCCAGGTGTGGGAAAAAAGACCGCCGAGCGGATCGTGCTGGAACTGAAAGATAAGCTCGACGACCTCGGCCCCACACCCGTCGCTGGCGTTGCCACCCCGGTCTCGGAAGATGTGCTGTCTGCGCTGGTCAATCTCGGCTATCCGCGTGCTGCTGCGCAGAAGGGTCTGGAAACGGCAGTCGCCCGCGACCCGAATGTTGCAAAAGACTTTGAAACCCTGTTCCGCGCCGCCATGGCCGCGATGAAGTGAGCCACTTCAGCAGGATTATTCGCTCACCAGTTGCCGCGTTCGCCGAACAGTTCGATGACGCTGGCGAGGCGTTCGGCGCCCCGTTCCCAGTTGAGCT
>DAHUZH010000025.1 GCA_027306695.1 Acidobacteriaceae bacterium | reverse complement strand
GGTGCCGCGCTTCTTGCTGGTCCCTGTCTGTTGCAGCTTGCCGATCGGGCCGCCGCGCGCATATTCCTGCTCGTATGTGTGGCCGTCGCGCCAGATCTCCACCTCAAACTCTTCGCTCAACGCATTCACGCACGAGACGCCGACCCCGTGCAGGCCGCCGGATACTTTGTAGTTGGAGGCGTCGAATTTGCCGCCAGCGTGCAGCTTGGTCAGCACTACCTGGACGGCGGGAGCTCGTTCGCCATTCGGCAGCGTCATCTCGTCGACGGGAATGCCACGGCCGTCATCCACGACGGTAATGGAGTTGTCTACGTGGATCGTGACATCGACGCGCGTGGCGTGACCCGCCAGGGCTTCGTCTACAGAATTGTCGACGACTTCATAAACAAGGTGGTGCAGTCCCATCTCGCCGGTCGAGCCGATATACATGGCCGGGCGCAAGCGCACGGCCTCCAGGCCCTCCAGCACCTTAATGTTGTCGCCCGTGTAATTATCGCTGGCGCGCTGTCGAGTAGCGGAATGCGCAGCTTCTGCGGCGAGCGCGGCGGTGTTGTCCGCTGCTAGGGCTTCGGTTGTCTCTGCTGTCGCGAGTGCTCTTTCTGCCATGGGACTCCAGGAAAAAAACGTACGGTGACGTGAACCATCTGCCGTATAGGCAATCTCTTCTTTAAATCTTCGCCTATGCCAGAGGCAACAGCTTGATTCAAAAAGGAGTTAGTCGAATAATGACTCTTCATAGTTTAACACGCGGCAGGGTAGGGATGCATGGTGGAAAAGAGGGTGTCCGTTGGCTCCTCAAAGCCTTCTCATAGCTTGGAGCCTTAAGACGTGAGATGACCGAAGGATGGGTGGGGAACAAGCGATTGGGGGTAGAATTTGAGGAAGTGCTGCAGGATATAGGCAAAGTGTTGCAGTAATTAAATGGTTAACGATTACTTCGGTAATATAAAAGCTGAATACGGCGCTATATCATTGAGAACACTGGACTTAACTAATCCAATCAGTATACTCGGAATTGTCAAGCGCGCCAAGCGCTAAATATAAGATCGATTACTAAAGGATCAATATTATGAAAATTGCCGTTCGTGCACTCGTCCTCGGAATGCTCATCACCGGTTTTGCTGCCGACCACATGCTCGCCTCAAAATCCGCTACTGCAAACAATAAGACGACCATGGTTGCCAGCGCAATGCCTATGCCTCCCTGCGGCCCTGATACTTGTGGCTGGTAAGCATCCCATTTCGGGAAATCTGCATATTATTGCGTAGTACTGAAATTTTTATGTTGCTGTCGCACTCCACCTAGGGTATCCTTCGGGAACGGATGGAGTTCGCCTATGTTTTCTACGTGGCAACATTTTGCAACTATTTACCTTGCTGAGATTGCTTTTATCAGCAGCGTTATTTACTGCGTTCACCGCGCACAAAAAAATCGCATCTATTCCGCCTTTTGGCAGTTGCTACTTTTCCGCTTAGCGTCGGATTCGCTCATTTTCGCGGCAGGGTGTGCTCGCCAGCTTCAATTGATTGATCGCCTCCACTTCTCTCACCTTTATTTTTATACTTACTGGTTCTCGTTTGTTATCGACTCTGTTTTAGTCCTCAGAGTTCTGCATGAGATGTTCCGTCACGCAATGCGCTCGATTCCCGGAGTGCAAAAGCTTGGCCGACCGGTCTTTTTCTGGGCAGTTGCAATTTCCGTAATCCTGGCTGGAGCGGCAGGAATTTCCCCACATAGCAGCGGGATGGGCCTTATTTTCTCTGCCGCACAAACGCTTGGCCGTTCGGAAAGTGTCTTGGCTCTCTGCATGGTGACCTTCCTGGCCTTTGCCTCCCATACGCTTGGCGTTTCCTTCCGCAGCCGCATCTTTGGTGTAACCTTTGGTTTGGCCATGGTGGCCACCGCCAATTTGGTGAATGCCGCTCTTCTTTCGCATCTTTTCAACCTGACTGTTGCTGCCAATCTAGGTTTGGAGATCGTCAATTTTGCGGCTATGGCCCTCTGGGCAGGATACTTCCTGCAACCCGAGCCCGCGCGCCGTCTGGTGACGATGCCTGTCACCTCGCCGCTGATGCGCTGGAATGAAGTGGCCCAGACCTTGGGCAATCCGTCGGGTCAGGTGGCTGTCAGCTATCCTCCATCGTTCATGAACGATGTCTTCGATCTCGTCGAGAATGTGATGGGACCGGCAAGCTGGCCGCAAAAAGCTGTTGGCGCAAGCCGTTCACCTGGGCCGATGGCAAGCTGAATCAACCAAATACAATAAAAATCGGCTCGCCTATGGCGAGCCGATTTGCTTTATGGGGAATTGATCGTCACCCTATTATTTTGGTCAACAACGCGAAGCGAAGAATCCTGGCGATGTTTGCGTGATCTGCAAAAAGGTCTATGCTTCCGCTGGGACTGGATCGACGGCGACGAAGCGGCCAGTACGGCCACGATCCACGAAACGCACGCGGCCATCGATCTTGGCGAATAAAGTGTCATCGCTGCCCACGCCGACATTTACGCCGGGTTTGAGGCGCGTGCCGCGCTGGCGCACAATGATCGAACCGCCAGTCACGACCTGACCGCCAAAAACCTTCACGCCCAGCCGCTGCGAATTGGAATCGCGGCCGTTACGGGAACTACCCAGTCCTTTTTTATGTGCCATAACTCTGTCCTTTTTGTCGAATGCTTTCGCGTGTCGATCTAGCCAACTTAACTGGCAGCGGTAAAGCTCAACCCATCGACCTGAATTTCGTTGATGCGGATCTCTGTATAAGATTGCCGGTGGCCTTGCAGCTTCTTATATTGTTTCTTGCGCTTGAAGTGAAATACGAGCACTTTCTTCGCGCGGCCTTCGTTTACCACAGATGCGAGCACTTTGGCCGAGCCTGGCTTGGCCAGATTGGCGCCGTCGCCGTTATCGACAGAGGCGGCGAGGACTTCGGTAAACTCGATGCTTCCATCTTCCTGCGCCAGCTTTTCCACCCGCAATACATCTCCTGGCGCTACGCGGTACTGCTTCCCGCCCGTACGAATAACAGCGTACATACATCCTCCAGCACCTTCAGGCAGTGGCCCGGTGCAAAAAATTCTCAGGCAGATTCTTAAAGTTGGAATCCGTGCGCGCCTTGCAGAACGCAAGGCAGATGCAGATTGCCTAACCTTTCAAGAATACTGGCCTTTCTCCCTCTGCGTCAACCTGAATGGCTGGCCAAAGAACTCCGAGAGCGCGATTTTTCCGCAGATTGAAACAGGTAGACAGTCAGAATTGCGATCAAAGGCTCCAGGGGGCTGCGGAACCGGGCATGCACGGTGACGAAGTAATACATCAGCGGAACCAGGAAGAAGGCCCATGCAAAGAGTGTTGCCGCAGGGACCCGGCGCTTTAACGCCAGCGCGAGGCCCAGCAATCCGGCAATGCTGGCGAAGGCGAAATTGAGGATTCGGGCCGGTTCCACATACCAGGAGGCCTCCGATGGATGGGGAACGCCGATCCAGAAAAAAAAGACGCGCTTGATACTGTTGCGAACGAAGAGGTCGGGATAGCTGGCCACGAAATCCCATGCCAGTTTTCCGCGCATGTGCGCGTAAGTGACCTCGCCCATTTGCCGATAGAGACGAAGCTGTTCCGGCGCTTGGAAGGGATGGTCGTATTCCATCAAAAAGCCCCGCGCGCCGGGGCCATTGCCCATATAAAACTCCGCACCAAAGTTGGCGCGCATGGGAATAAAGCGATGAAAGACCATTGCATTGCGCGCCACCCAGAGGGAGACGCAGAGAAGGAAAATCAGCGCGGAGGCCGATGCATAGGCGACTTGTCTTCGCTGGTCATGCGCACCGCGCATCGTCCATATCCCCACGACCGGAAGAAATACCAGCAGGGAAGGGTTGCTGAGCGCCAGCAGTCCCCAGAGAAATCCGAAGAGCAGCCATCGCTGCAGGGAGCGTGGCTCATCTGCATTGCCGAAATCGCCGCCACCCAGCGTTTCTCCATTCCGCTCTCCAATGCGTCGCATACGCAGAGCAAGCACCAGAATGCAAGTGAACAGCCACGTACTCAACGTCATCTCCCACACCCAGCGAACGGCATACTGCATGGCTGCGGGATAAAGCGCCCAAATCCATGCCGACCATACCGCGACGCGGCGGTTGAAGCAGCGCACGGCAATTTCATAGGTTGTAATCGTGGTAAGGGCTGAAAAAAAACTGTTGATGGTGAGAACCACCCACGCCGAGCGCAGCGTGTAGACTCCGAAGAGCTTGAAGACTGCGGCCAGCAGCAGCGGGTAGAGTGGCGTGACCCATGCCGTGGGCCCGGTGTGGCCGGAGAATGGATCGGCATAGCCATGGCCTGTCACCAGTGCGCGCGCAATGCGTCCCATCTCCCAGCCAAACTGAAAATGATCTCCAGCCACGCGAAAACGATAGGTGTGCGCCAGCGTCATATAAAGAACGCGCACCAGGAAAGCGACCCAGAATACCATCCATGTGGTTTGAAATTCGCGTTCGCGACAGACAGCGTGGCCTGATTGGGAAGAATGGGATGGGTTCACAATAGACAATGCTCGCTATGCAGCAAGGAATTGGAGCCGGCGCGTCGTTCTCTTAAGGTTGGCTGTATTTTACGCTTTCGTTTTGCGGCGTAGCAGGTTGCGATTGCCGACTCGCTGGATTTTCGATACACTTAATTACTTGGGCCAAGGGTAATGGGCAAATAATTTTAGAGTGCCCGGAAATTCGTAAGATTGCAACCCCTTGGTTTCATCCACATTTGCAGGACAGGACACTCAGTTATGGCACAAGTATGTGAACTTTGCGGCAAAAAGCCGCAGTTTGGCAACAACATTTCGCACGCGCACAACACCACCCGCCGCCGCTGGAATGTCAATCTCCAGACCGTCAAGGCGAAAGTAAATACTGCAAATAAAAGGATTCGTGTTTGTACTGGCTGCATCAAATCCGGCAAAGTAGCCAAGGCGTAAACGCGAAAAATTGGTGTGTGGCTGGATGCCTGAAAGCGATCCAGCCATCTATAATCTTCCATCTCACCCTTCTGCCGTTCTAATCCGTCACGCCTTAAACCCCATAAAGTTTACGATCGACTGATTCGCTGGTTTTTCGCGTGGCTGTCTTTAGCTTGACGGGATGCATTTCTGTGTGCATACTTCTCAAAATCGGTGAAATTTGGAACCAGTAGAACGCCGAGTCTGGCCGTGCACATGCGTACAACTCTCCCTCGCGAGCACAGGGAGCAATGCATGGGCCAGAACAAGCTCATAGTCAAACTATTTGGTAACAGATCAAGCTACGCGAAGACATTTTGTTTTCCCCAACGATGGGAAGCTTTTCGCAAATCACTTTTTTGGAGGGCATGGATGAAAAGGCAAATCTTGACGGCGGTTCTTGCCACCGTGACGGTAGTGTTTTTCTTCCTTCCAGCAGCTTTGCTGGCGCAACAGCCGACGACTTCGCTGCTCGGTGCTGTTACGGACACCAGCGGCGCCGTAGTGCCGGGAGCGACTGTCACCATCACGCGCGGTGCGACCGGTCAGGTTTTCAAGACCACAACGAATGCCCAGGGCGAGTATCAGTTTCAGAAACTCGATCCCGGTACATGGACCGTGACCATTAGCGCTGCCGGCTTCGGCGACCAGACCAAGTCGGGTGAACTGCTCATCAGTAAGCCAGGCACCATCAACTTCAAAATGGGTGTGCAGGCGATCGCGCAAACCGTGAACGTGACGGCGGAAACGACTGCCCTGAACACCGCAGACGCGACGCTGGGCAATGCCCTCGACAACAGCACCATCCAGGGCCTGCCGATGATTGACCGCAATGTGCCCGACTTGTTGAGCCTTCAGCCAGGCGTGCTTTATCTGGGGCAGAAAGTTGACACTGGCCGAGGTGGAAACGACAGCCGCACCGGTGCCGTCAACGGTGTCCGTTCCGACCAGGGCAACATTACGATGGACGGGCTGGATGATAACAATCAGCGCAGCGGCTATGCGTTCACCGGTGTTCTGCGTGAAACGCTGGATTCGGTGGATGAATTTCGCGTGACCACAGGTCTGGCCAACTCCGACCAGGGCCGTTCCGCAGGCGCGCAGGTCAACCTGCTTACCAAGAGCGGGACCGACCAATTTCACGGCGCTGCCTACGAATACAACCGCAACACCCCGACGGCCGCCAACAACTGGTTCAACAAGCAGGCGGAACTGGGCGCTGGACTGCCGAACGTGCCAGGCACCTATGATCGCAACATCTATGGGGCCGATCTGGGCGGGCCGATCAAGCACAAGAAGCTCTTTTTCTTTGGCAACTATGAAGCGTCCCGTACGCGCGAAAATGCGCAGGTCGCACGGACCACACCCTTCAATTCCTTGAAGCAGGGGAACCTGATTTACACCAGCAATGGCAACCCTGTCACGTTGACTCCTGCACAGATTGCTGTGATGGATCCAAATTGTTCCGCGAATGGGACCTGCCCGTGGGGTCCTGGGGTAGATCCAAATATTCTGACCGCATTGGCGCTGTATCCAACGGCAAACGGCTCAGCATTGGGCGATGGCTACAACCTGGGTTCGTACACATTTTCCTCGCCCAATCCCATCAATCTCAACACCAGCATCGCCCGCTTCGACTGGTATCCCAATTCGCGCCAGCAACTGTTCGTTCGCGGCAACCTGCAGGACGACACGCAGAATGATATCGAGCAATTTCCCGGCCAGCCACCTTCTTATGTGTTGCGCGACAACACCAAGGGGATCGGAGCAGGCGACACCTGGACCATTACCAACAATCTGGTCAACGACTTTCGCTATGGCTACATCCGGCAGGGCTATAGCCAGGCCGGGGCCGACTGCGGCGCCTATGTGCAGTTCCGCTTTGTCTCGCAGCCGACAGCGGAAACCTGTACGACCGATGTCCATGTCCCGGTCCAGAACTTCATCGACAATATGACCTGGACCCATGGAAATCACACTTTGTCCTATGGGTTCGATCTGCGGATCATCACCAATTATTCCAATACCGACCAGAACTCGTACCCCTTCGCCAGCACCAACAATCAGTGGCTGAATACCGGCGGGTCGATTTCTGGCACGGGAGGGAGTCTCGATCCCGATGCTTTCGGATATCCAACGGTGGATAGCAGCTTTCAGACCAACTATGACATTGCGGCTGGGCTGATTACCGGGTTAATTCCGTTCACGCAGGGGCAGTACAACTTCAAGGTGTCGAACGGCGGAAAAACGGGGACTAGCATCGCGGAAGGGGCATTCATTCCGCTCAATTACCTGTCGCATGAATTCGAGTACTATATCGAAGATGCCTGGCGGGTAAAACCGAACGTGACCTTCACCTTCGGCATTCGGCAGGTATTTTTGCAGCCTCCGTACGAAACCCATGGACAACAGGTCCAGCCGACCATCGATACGCATCAATGGTTTGTGAACCGCTGGACGCAGGCTGCTCTGGGCATCACCGACCAGCCGGATCTTACCTTCGCGCCTTCTGGCAAGGCCAACGGCAAGCCTTCCTATTGGAACATGCAATGGAACAACATTGCGCCGCGTGTTGCTCTGGTCATTGCACCGGACAACAAAACCTCCGTCCGCCTTGGCGCGGGTATGTATTACGACCATTTCGGCGAAGGCATCGTGGACACGTTTGCGCAGTACGGGTCCTTTGGTTTGCAGACCCAGATCAGCAATCCAGCCGGCCAGTACAGCGTGGACACCGCGCCGCGCTTCACCGGGCTGAACAATATTCCGCCGGCGGTGGGATGCGGCTTGCCCAGCACCATCAGCTATCCCTACACGCCGCCTGATAACCTTACGTGCGGTCTCTCGATCACTTGGGGCGTCGACAACCACATCAAGACACCCTACACAATCGCTGCGGACTTTTCTGTGCAGCGCGAGTTGAATCATGGCTTTTCCGTGGAGGCCGATTACGTAGGCACATTTGGCCGTCACCTGCTGCAGCAACTTGACCTTGCGGAACCGCTCGACCTGGTCGATACCAAATCCGGAATGGACTATTTTGAGGCTGGCAAGCTCTTGGCACAGGCAGCGTACGCAGGCCAGAACACGGTGCAACCCATTCCGTACTGGGAGAACATGTTCCCCTATCTGGCGACAGGCGGTCAAAGTGCAACTCAGAACATCTATACCAACCTTTACCAGGGTTTGGCGGCGAGCGCCAACGACTCCTTCGCCTTGGTCGTGTTGGACGCCTATTGCCTGCAGAGCGAGGGAGGGCTTGGTTGCGGCCCGAATGTAGATGCCAACGGGCATGTGAAAACACGATACTTTCAAAAGCAGTTTTCCTCGCTCTATGCCTGGTCCTCGATCGGAACCAGCAGCTACAACGCCCTCCAGCTCACTTTGCGCAAGGTCACAAACATCGGGTTGAACCTGAACTTCAGCTACACCAATTCCAATTCCATCGACATGGGATCGGACGCTGAACGTTCCAGCGAGTTTTCGACGGGCAGCTTCAGTTCCATCATCAACAGCTTCAACCCGAAGTTGAACCGTGGCGTTTCCGACTTCGATGTCCGCCACTTGATTGCAGGTGACTTCATCTATCAACTTCCCTTTGGCCAGGGCAAGCAGTTTGGCGCAAATGTCAACCGCGCGGTCGATGCCATCATCGGTGGATGGACGCTCTCTGGCATCACCCGCTGGACCAGCGGCCTGCCATTCAGCGTCAGCCCTCCTTACAGCTATGCGACCAATTACCAGCAAACCAGCCTCGCGGTCGTTACCGCACCGATTAAAACAGATCGGCACTTGGTCCCAGGCGTTGGGCCGGAAGTCTTCGCCCATCCTAACCAGCTCAACAATGGCATCGCCACCGGTTCTCCACTCCGCTATCCGTATCCGGGTGAGGCGGGGGACCGCAATGTGTTTCGTGGAGACGGCTATTTTGAGCAGGACGCAAGTTTGGCGAAGGTATGGAGGACCTATAAAGACCAGACCGTCCGCTTTGCCTGGGAGGTTTTCAATGTCACCAACTCGTCCCGCTTCGACACCAACGCAATCAGCAGCTTAGGCGGGCTGAACAATACCGTCACTTCTGGCCCGGCATTCGGTATTTACAGTTCGGAACTGGTCCAGTCGCGCAAACAGCAATTCTCTTTGCGCTACGATTTTTAGAGTGGATTGATGGTGAGTTTAGCTGGATGACAAGAAGAGTCATTCTGAACCCTTCGACTTGGCTCAGGGTAGACTCGGCATAGCGAAGTGAAGAATCCAGAGAATACTGGCGTGGGTTGCGTTGCCGTCACTCTCTGGATTCTTCACTACGCTCTGAATGACTCGCCCTTTTTTAACCAGTATCTGTGAATCCGCTATAGCTTACAGACTCAAAGCTAAATTGCAGCATGTCCTCGGCCGGTTCACTGATCTCGGCAGCCGAAAATACTTCTTCCTCTTCATCGGCATCTTACTTCATTGAGACTTGTCTTTGTTCAAGCCATATCATTTCAACAAGCAAGGACAATTTTCCAGAGAGGAATTCTCCCATTCGATTTCGATCCATACTGCCAATCTTGTGCTGGCTACTCCTGTTTTTTTCGGGCCGTAATGCTGGCTCGGCGGTGAATGGTGCGAATCCGGCTGCTTCTCCGACGGCGGACAACATCACCCATATTTACATGCACAACGTTCTCTTCCACGTAATGGATAGCGTTGTACTGAAGGTCGATGCGCTTGAGGGCATTATGGAGCCGTCGAAATCGGGCCAGATTGTTTCTCTGGACGATAAAAGTTCCTTTACGCTGCAAATGCAAAATGCGAAGACGAGCATTTCCTCCAGCGATCTGACGGCGCTGGTGAACGGATTTATTCTGCCCCGCGCCGGCACTCCGCTCAGCAATCTAAGTCTGACTTTGAATCCAGATCAATCGATCTCCGTCAAAGGCAATTTCCATAAATTGGTGAATGTTCCCTTTACATCGAAGGCGACCATGCAGGCCACTCCCGACGGCAACATGAAGATGCATCTTTCGGACATGCGCGTGGCGGGAGTCATCGACCAGGATGTCCTCGATTTTCTGGGACTCAGGATTTCCGAACTTGCGCAGCCAAAAAGAAAACAATCTTTTCAGATTGTAGGTAACGACATTATTTTCCCCATCGACGAGATGTTTCCTCCTCCGCGCATCTCAGGCATGCTGCAATCTGTAACCATCTCGGGTGGGCGACTGAATTTGGTTTTCGGAGTGAATCGAGCCGATGTCACGCAAAAGAAATCAGCGCAGGGTGACGAACCGCCCATCCCGCCTATCTCGTCCAGGAATTACATTTATTTTCGCGGAGGCGTGATGCGGTTCGGCAGACTTACGATGGATCCAGTGGACCTGGAACTCGTCAATCTAAAGCATGCCAACTCATTTGAATTTTCACTGGAGAATTATTACGAGCAACTGGTCGCAGGATATTCCAAGTCGCTGCCCAGCAAGGGCCTGATCGTCTACATGGCAGACTACGGAGAGATAACAAAAAATCCACACAAATAAATGGTGGGCGAGGCGGGAATCGAACCCACAACCCCCGGCTTAGAAGGCCGGTGCTCTATCCGATTGAGCTACTCGCCCGCGCAGCTATCGTACTATTGTAGCGTTCTGCGCGGCTGGCGAGCAGTGTCCACATGGGTTACATATTCGAGCGATCTTCAGCATGCATGCCTTGGAGTACCGGTTCGATCAACGCCCTCAGTGCATCATTCCATGCTGCGGCAGCGGTTTCCGGTGTCGGACCATATCCCCAGACGTAAAGGGTGGTTGCAAACCCGTCCAACGGCAAATTCATGTCGGTCAAATTGGATAAAGAAAAAATCCGCGCGGCACGCAGAGTCCATTCGCATCGGCCTTCCGGCAGTGCGATGGATTTCGCTGTCGCCGTCCAAATTTTCAATTGCTGCTCGCACGCGGCAAAGTCTGAAAACAAGGCTGGATCGATGGGAACAAGATCGGTGTAGCTGCCTTGGGCATGGGCGAAATCGGGCAGGTCGTAGGCGTCGAACAGATCGGCAGGATAGCTCCACACATCGCACTTCGCGGTAAAGATGGGCACATCCGGCTGGTTCCAGTGTCGCAGGGCAGCAGCCAGGGTCGGATATTGCATGGCTTCTGGGATTTGGTCGATCGCGGCTGGCGTTGTCCGCAGATCGATATATCGCAGTGCGCCCGTCGCATCGTTCCAGGGAATGACGACGGTCGGATCGTCCGCACCACAGGCCACGCTCCAGTCGGCTTGCATATCAGTTCTCTTGTTCCGGCTGTATGGCTACTGCCGATTCTATAAAGCGGTGCAATGTGGTCTCCGCCCAGTAACCATCGTCCACGGAAGTGGCGGGTGTGAGAAACCCGCAGTGGCCCCCATGCTCGGTTTCCACCAGCGCGATATGCGGGTTGGACATAATCTTTGCGCGCGTCTCCGGCAATATGCGAATAAAGGGATCATCAATCGCATGCAGAATGAGCGTGGGGATTGCGATATGGTCGATCACGCGGGCAGACGCGGCCCGATAATAGTAATCGTCGGCACCAGTAAAACCGCTATTTGGGGAAACGATATATTCGTCATAATTACGAATGCTGCGGACCAGTTTGCAATTGGCGAGCGAAAAACGCCCTGGATATAACTGGGCTTTGCGACGATACCGGCGCAACATATTCTGCAGAAAATTCCATTCATATAGACGATTGCGAGCATGATGTAAAGCGTCGGCAGACGGCGCCAAATCCACTACAGGCGAGACGCCAATCACCGCCCGCAGCCAGGGTGGAGCGCTCTCGCCGCACTCTCCGGCGGCCTTCAACACCAGATTGCCACCCATGGAATAACCGACCCATGTCATTTGCGACAAGGCATGCTGCGCGACAAAATATTCTGCGACCGCACGCACATCGCCTGAAAGTCCAGAATGATACAGCGTCGGCGAAAGCATTTCCGTGCCGCCGCAGTTACGCATGTTCATGCGGATTACATTCCATCCAGCGCGCCACGCCTTGTCGGCGTTGCCCAACATGTATTGGGACTCGGACGAGCCCTCAAGTCCATGCACCAGCAACATAGTCATGCTGGCGCTGCGAGCTGGCCCCGACTGCCAGTTGCAATGGCACAGCACGCGGCTGCGTGTTGCTGCGTCTACTTCGACAATTTCGTCTTCCGGCGGAGGCAATTGCAATTTGCGCGGCAAAAAATTGGCCGCCAGCGTCTGCACATCGCCGTTTCGCATCCCACGGCGTGGATGGAACGGCTGTAACCACAAAGGATCGCTCCGGCGTTCGCCGATGGTATGGGAGGGTTGGCTTAGGAGTGGCGCATCATTCAAAGAGCGCATCGTATCCAGTGAAACTCTTAATCGGAGAGTGCGTCGCCGAAAACATCTGGCACTCGATTGGGGCGGCTAGTGGGGGTCGAACCCACGACATCCGGTGCCACAGACCGGCGTTCTGCCACTGAACTATAGCCGCCATGAACAAGTAAATTGTAGCATTCATGCCCAGTGGTCTAAGGTGAGTGGTGGGAGCGAATAAAGTGCCATCGCGCAGCCATCCCGAGATTTTAGAGCCGCGCAGCGGCCCGGGCGGACGTGCGTTCAGCAACGAAAATCTCGATCTGCTGGCGCATGTACTGGACGACTGGCTGCGCATCCCCGGCACATCAGTCCGCTTCGGTCTGGACGCGATCATCGGGCTGGTGCCGGGCATTGGAGATGTGCTGGCCGGACTTGCGTCCTGCATTTTGCTGGTGGCAGCGTGGTTTCGCGGCGTGCCCTACATCACTCTGCTGCGTATGGCAGTCAACGTCGGTCTCGAGGTAATGGTGGGTGCGATTCCGCTGGCGGGCGATTTGTTTGTGCTCGCATGGAAAGCCAACCGGCGCAACTACAAACTTCTGACGCGCCACATGGAGCAACCACGCCGTCATACCTGGAAAGATTGGGGATTTCTATTGGCGCTGTGGGTTGGGATCTTTACGATCCTGATGCTGCCGTTGCTGGTGCTGGCATGGCTCATTCTGCTGCTGCTGCGCCATCATGCCGGCTAGGTCTCTGTCGGTCTTACGCTCGCGGACATTCCACGAAGGCGCTGCGCTCGTGCGATACAATCTACAGGAGTCGGGGCGTAGCGCAGTCTGGTAGCGCATCTGCTTTGGGAGCAGAGGGTCGGGGGTTCGAATCCCTCCGCCCCGACCAATATAAACTATTGATAATACAGGCGATATGGCCGCTTCCTGCCACGCATCTGCTTTTCGCCGCTACACACGTGTCGATGATTTTGTAGCGGTCGCTGCTTACTGGCTTTACAAGCTAAAAAACTTAGGGAGTCTCTACCAACGCGCCCCAATGCATATCCTCTCCTGGAATCGATGGAAAGTAATCGTGATGCCCAACGCAAAGCAACCTCATTGGAAGTTCACCCGAAAAAATGGTGCTACTATTTTTTTATGTTTATGGTCCAGGATTAATTGAGGATGGGGATTACCTCTCCAACTGAACGCCATTGAAATCAACGATTTGCCGGATCGGAGCAGATGCCGGTAGAATCCGGGCCATCTTCCGGTGGTGAAGAAATGTCAGCCGCATTCTGGACAAATCCGTCGGTGCTCGCGCTGGGCTCTAACAACGACCCAGTAAAGGCGATCAGCGCAAAGGCAAGGGCGCTCGTTTTGAATGCACTGGAACTCGGATGGCAAGGGCCCCCGTTCGATCCTTTCGCACTCGCCGAACTCCTGAAGATCGATACCGTGCCAACTTCAAACGTCCGGGATGCGCGCACCGTGCCGCTGAGCAGGAATCGCTATCGCATTGAATTCAATCCCGACCGACCGCGAAGGCGGGTTCGGTACTCGCTCTTCCATGAAATTGCGCATACCCTATTTCCCGATTGTGCGCAGATGATTCGCAATCGCGGAATACACACTGCGACGGGTGCCGATGATTGGCAACTAGAGATGCTTTGCAATGTTGCCGCAGCTGAGTTTCTTCTTCCTATTGGCGCATTGGGTAGTGTCTACAATCTTCGGCCTTCCGTTGATGCGGTGCTCGATTTGCGGGAACGTTATGAGGCTTCGGCGGAGGCAGCGCTGCTCAGGATTCGGCGACTGACAACAGATCCCGCTTTAGCCTTTGCCTGCCATCGCAATAGCACCGCCGGTCGGTACACCATCGAGTACGCTGCACCCACCGCCAGTACAAGCTGGAATCTTCGTCCGGGGTCGCAGTTGCCCGCTCGCACCGCGGCAGCCGAATGCACGGCAATCGGATTTACATCAAAGCAAACCGAGAAGTGGCCTCAGTTCGGCGAGGTTCGCGTGGAGTGTGTCGGCATTGCCCCCTTGCCACAAAATGTTTATCCCCGCGTAATTGGATTTATTTGTCCCTTAGGTCCGCAAATGGTCACGGGACCTTCGATCACCTATGTACGTGGTGATGCCACCGCGCCAAGAGGCTCAGGGGCCAAATTGCTTTTGCAGGTTGTGAACGATAGTGCAATCACCTGGGGAGGTGGTGGGTTCGCATTGGCGGTGAAGCGTCGTTGGCCGTCAGCGCACAGGGAGTTCACGTCCACAGTGACGCGCAACAAGAACCAACTTCGACTCGGCAGTCTCGTAACTTGTGATGTTGAAGAGGATTTAATCCTCGTGAGTATTGTGGCCCAGCACGGGTATGGACCATCTCCGCACCCTCGGATTCGGTACGGCGCATTGAAGAGCTGCTTGGAGAGCGTGTCTCAACTCGCGACGAAGCGTAGCGCTTCCGTTCACATGCCCCGGATCGGCACCGGACTTGCCGGGGGTGCATGGCCCGTGGTCGAGGAGATCGTCGGAGACACCTTGCTTCAGTCTGGCATCAGCGTGACGGTGTATGACGTTCCCCATGGGAAGGAGAGGTCAAAAGCGCAGGGAGACTTAGTGTTCGCGACATGAGGAAACAGAATGCAAAAACTGATTGTTTTGCTCTCAGGAAATGTCTCTGTCGGTAAAACTAAACTTTCTGAGGGTCTTGTAACGCATTACAGCGCGACCGTCGTGAAGACGAAAGAAGTCTTGAAGGGGTTGGCTGTCAGTAAGTCCGGGAAAGAGATACCCTCGGAACGAAAGGCGTTGCAAGACTTTGGCACTAAATTAGATCAAGGTACGAACGGCGAATGGGTGCTCACCGCGCTCAAGAGGCATATTGCTGGGCTCCCGGGTGGGCACAAAGATGTCGTTGTAGTTGACGCCGTGCGGATTCTGCCACAGATCAAAGCCATTCGACGCGCATACCACTTTGCTGTCAAGCACATTCATCTCGAGGCGTCGCCGTCCGCGCTCGCGAAGCGGTATAAGGAACGGGGAAGTGGTGATGTACGCGAACTTCCAAGCTACTCTGATGTCGAAACCGACCCTACTGAATCCGGAGTGGGAACACTACGCCAGTCCGCTGATTTTGTGGTGAACACCGAACGATGCACGCCCGAAGATGTCTTGGCGCGCGTCGCCGCATACCTCGGACTTGTCACGCGCGACTACTCACGGCTGGTAGACGTATTCGTGGGTGGACAGTATGGTAGCGAAGGGAAAGGACACATCATTTCCTACGTCGCACGTGAGTACGATATCCTCGTGCGGGTCGGCGGACCGAATGCGGGGCATAAGGTCTTCATGGATGGTGGAGCAGTGACCCACCATCAACTCCCGTCAGGCACGCTCCGGACTAACGCGAAACTGCTCCTTGCGCCAGGAGCTGTGCTCAATATCGAGCTACTCCTCCAGGAAATCGCGGATTGTAGCGTGTCGGCCGACCGGCTCAAGATCGATCCGCAAACGATGATTATTTCGCCCGCCGATGTTGCAGCCGAAGCAGCCTTGCAAAAAGCGATTGCCTCTACCAAACAGGGCGTTGGGTTTGCAACTGCAAGGAAGATCCGTGCCCGTGGCAGCAAGAGCATGAAACTGGCAAAAGATTATAAGGAGCTGCGGCCGTACATAAGCAGCGTGTGGGAGGAGCTCGAAAAAGCATATAGTGCTGGCTCAAGGGTGTTGCTTGAGGGCACACAGGGAACTGGGCTTAGCATTCACCACGGCTCCTACCCGTATGTCACATCTCGGGATACGACGGTGGCGGGGTGTCTCTCGGAGGCGGGAATTTCTCCGAGCAGAGTGCGTAAGGTTGTAATGGTTTGTCGCACCTACCCCATCCGCGTGCAAGACCCAAGCGGAGGAACCTCTGGCCCCATGTCGTGCGAGATCACATGGAACGATGTTTCTCGCCGCAGTGGTATTGCCTTGTCCAAACTGAAGAACACTGAGAAGACTTCTACCACGAACCGAGATCGGCGTGTGGGAGAATTCGATTGGGCTCTTTTGCGAAAGGCGGCAGCCTTGAACGGCCCGACTGATGTGGCTCTCACGTTTGCGGACTATCTTCACAAAGAAAATGAGAATGCGCGCAGGTTTGAGCAGTTGTACGTAGACGATATACAGTTCATTGAACAGGTTGAGCGAGTCGCAGCGGCCCCCGTGAGTCTGATTTCCACGAGATTTGATTTTCGCAGCATCATTGATCGGCGGGCGTGGTGAAGGGCGTAACCCCAGAAGTGCTTGCAAAACATTATCCCCGCCTCTACCACATGGCTGAGTTGGGTAGCTGGCAAGCGATAAGGCTTCATGGACTGCTTGGTACAGAAGCATTGCTCAATCTCTTCGAGGTACCTGCCGAAGAACGCGATTTGATCCTCACTCGCAAACGTACGACATCTATCACAGTTGAGCATCGCGTGCATGGCAAAGCGGTTGTTCGCGACCAGAAGCCACTTCTTCAATCTAAGCTAGAGGGATCTCTCGTTGGATGTTCGTTCCAGGATTGGCTCCGGATGCTTAATTCGCGAGTATTCTTCTGGCTTACGAAAGAACGCCTCCAGACCTTGATGTGCGCCCGGGAATATCGCGTACGACCTCATCTGGTTCTCGTGCTTGACACTTTGCGCCTAGCCACCAGATTCTCCGAAACCATTACTTTGGCACCAATGAATACTGGAAATACTCAACCTTTTGCCCATCCAAGAAGCCTTTCAACATTCAGCCCCATGGCGGACTATCCATTTAAGGAAAGACTACATCGAGGTCCGTACTATGCGGTCGTTGAACTAGCTGTAGAGGGCGGCGTGCCAAACATAATGGATTACTTAATAGAGGCATCGATGATGCAGTGCTCCCATTGTGAGAAATCAGACTCTCAGGTTATCCGCACTATTGAGCGCCTTTTCCCGTGAGCGTGTCTTCAGACCGCCACGCCCGACGCGGTGATTTTCATGTAGATGTAGTCCTGCTTGAACCGACGCCGCAGTTTTCCCTTCCATTCGTGAAGCGCTTGAAGATCGTTGCCGGTGAAAACTCCGTCCACTTCCAAGCGCATAAGTTCATCCGGCACGCCCTCCTTCTTGGTTTCGTCCCAGTACCACCCCATTACCCGCGCAAGGGTGTAACCGCTGAACATGCGCTGTATTTCGTCGATGGTTCTCTGGATCAAAGCCTTGGAAACCGGCTTCCGATGGCCCTTGGTGTCCGGGTTGTGGAACAGCGGCAAGAGGAGAATAAGGGTTTGCCAATGGTGCGGGTTGTCTGTCCACTGCGCCTTGTTCCCGGTCGTAGCGAGGGCTACGCCGCTTCCAATCCGCCCTCGTTCTGGCAACGTTGCCTTTGGCATCGAGCGTCCTCGCTGGCGTAGCATGTCGTCAATCTCGAAGACTGCGGTTGGCATGGCTACTTCCTCTTGGCATCGCCGTTGAGATGGACAAATTCACAAGGAATCGCAAATCGGTAGGTCGTGACGTTGGAGAGTTCAGTGCTCTCTGAGACGAGGAGGTCCTCTGGCAACATGGCAAGTCCCGCTGACTTGAGCGCCTTCCCTAATTGCCAACGCAGCCGCTGGATGTACACCTTGATTGATTTGCGAGCCAACCTGACCGCTGGCCTCGGTGCACGTGAGGCATTCGCGCCCAAACGGACGCAAAACGGGTCGGAGGCGAGGAGATGCTCGATCTGTGAAGCGGTAAGGAGCATGGGCCTTTTCCGCGCGAGAAGGTCCGCGACCACGAGGCCGGTTAGGGAAAGACTCAGCGGGATTACGCTGGAACGGAGTGCAAGGCCGATCTGCTCCACCGTTTCACCGGCCAGGCATTTCGTGAGTGGTTGATGCTCTCCATGCACCACAACAAGACGCGGGTTTGTGGACGCAATCCGCTGCTTCCAGAGCTTCCTTCAGGCCTGTCGCATGGTTATGGTCCGGATCGACGAGCAGTACCTGTTCCATGGCAATGCCCTGCCTCCCTGATCCTGGGCTGGCAGATTCACCAGCCCAGGGTTCACTTCTGTTCTTGCGCTACGCTGCGGCCGCATTCAAGATCACGGGCAGATTGATGAACTTGTCGGCGCAGTCTTTTAGACAGACTGCCGTTGACTCTCTTACGCCGATCACCACCACCCTACTTCCATGCAATCTTGATGGCCTGCTTCGCGCTATTTGCTCTCACGCTCGACACGCTCTTCCTTGCGCCTACGATGGACATCTTGAATATCGCCAACCCGACATTGCAATATCTTGCCGCTGCGGGTTTCGCGGCCCTTTGCACTGCCTACTTCGAGTTGGCCGGCCTTCTATATATAGGAGCGCGAAACTCGTTGTCGAAGCGTCTGACGGCCATCGCTGTCGGGGGCATCGGCGTCGTAAGCCTCATGGTCTGGGGACTCTTGCGCGGGTATCAGCTCAGGTTTGCCGCCGTCCTCGCTGGGAATCCATTGGGGCAATTTCTCGCCACGCACTCGGCTCTTGCGTCAGTTTTCTACATCTTCATCACGCTCGCGACACCGGTCATCGGTGCTACGGCGCTGCTCTATGGATGGACGGAAGTATCGCGCGCCCGGACATGGCGGCGGGCACGGGAACGGTTCGAGACGCTTCGCGCCGCCGAAATCCAGCTTGCTCGGCAGGTTCAAACCGAAGAGGAGTATCTCGACCAATTTGACAAACGGAAACAAGCGGCGTGCCTTGAGTGGCGGGCCATCTTCGCTCAGTTCTATGAGCGCGGGCAGAGAAACGGGGCGTGCCGGGAGACTCGCTGGTCGGTCCTGCACAAGAGTCTGCTCGGCGGGCTGCTTTCGAGCCCACTGGCGTTCCTTCTTCCCTTGACGTGGTTCCCGGCACAGTTGGCCATCCCCGTCATTCCCGGCCTCGCCCTCTTCATCTATTTCAACCGCCGTCGCCACCATCCGAGCCACGAACGCTATCTCGCGCAGGAGAACACCCACTTCGCGGTGATTCCCGATGCGCCCCAGCCGCGTGAATTGCGCGCGCCGCAACCACGCCTGTTATCGAAAGGAGACGAGTCGTGACCCCACTGCGCTCCATACGGTATGCCATCATCGCCCTATTGTTTCTGCTGGCAGGCTGTTCCCACCGCGTTCCGCAAGCAACGGTTGAGGTCATCGACACTAGCGCGAGTATCACGCCCCGCGCGGAAAAGGCCGCGCTCAATGCCGTGCAGGGTCAGATTGCCCACATGCAGCGCGGGGATCGGTTGGTTCTCATCCCCATTACCGGGGACGCGGCCAATGATGACGGGGGACGCATCCTGCGCCTCTCCGCTCCCACCCAGCGCGAGACCTATGATGCGGATTTGCGCCGATTCCATGAGCACGCCCGGAAGCAATTCGTCGCGTGGAAAGCATCGCTCGATCCGCATCAATCCCGCACCGACATCCTCGGCACGCTCGATGCGGCCCAGCAAGAACTCGCCTTACTGCCCAAAAAGAGCAACCGAAATCTTATCGCCGTGAGCGATTTCCTTGAAGACGACGGCACCTACCGCTTCGTCTCGGCTGGCTCACTGGCAAGTCCAGCACGCGCCCGTGAGCTCGCCGCGCGTCTCCGCGAACAGCATGGCTCCACGTTGCACGGCGTACCCCTCTGCCTTGGCCGCCTTGAAAGCAGCGACTTCGCCCCACTGTCCGCGCAGCGGAAAGAGGCGATCCAAACATTCTGGACGGCGTATTTCGCCGCAGGAGGTGAACCAACCGAAATCCGATTCGATGGTACTGGAATTCTCGCCGACGCGGAGCATGGCTGCTTTAGCAGGAAACCATAACGCATATTCCGGGGGGAGAGGAGCATTGCAACATGACCGCGTCTAGCTTCATGCATGGGTGGATGACCTTCATAGGATCGCTCACATCCATTGCGCTCATTCTGACGGCATTTGGGCTCCTGCTGGGCATCGTGAAACCCGCCGATGCCCTGAAGCACGTCGGAGCCATCCTGGGCATCGTAATCGTGCTGATGCTGATCCCGGCTGTTCTTGCGAACATCTGGTCGGGCATGTCCCTGTGGCAACGGATCGCTCTGGTCGCGATTGTGATCGGCGTTTGGCAGTGGCAGCAACCGCCACCGGAATCGCGGAAAAGGCGAGAGAAATGAGGAGTCTTTCTTTACACAACTCTTTGATTTTCCTATACTTCTGTTGACTGATCCCGACAAAATGCCCCAAGCTACACCCGCAAATTCCGAGTGGCTTACCCGCAAGCGCCTAATCGATGGCAAGCTGAAAGCCACTGGTTGGCGGGTGGTTCCGTTTGCGTCGAGCAAGTCTTTGGCCTCTCTTGATCGGTGCGCAATCGAGGAATTCGAGACCACGAACGGCCCCGCCGATTATGCGCTCTGCCTTGGCGGCCAGATTGTGGCAATTCTGGAGGCTAAGAAACTGACTCTCGGGCCGCAGAATGTATTGTCGCAAGCCGAACGTTATTCAAAGGGCACTGAACAGCCAGCATTGCAAGCGGGTGCGTTTGGCGTTCCGTTGCTTTACTCGACCAACGGCGAAGTGATTTGGCATCACGATATTCGAAACTCTCTGAACCGTTCTCGCCAGATCGCGCAATTCCACACCCCTGAAGCCATCAGCGAAATCCTCAGCTTTGATTTGGATGCCGCTATCGCGCGGTTGCGCACGATTCCAAACAAAAGTGCCAAACTGCGTCCCTATCAGTTTGAGGCAAACGAGGCGATTGAACAGGCGATTGCAGACCGCAAGCGTGCGATGCTGGTCGCAATGGCAACCGGTACCGGAAAAACGTTCACCATGGTGAACGAAATTTATCGCTTGATGAAGTCGGGCGCTGCTCGACGGGTGCTTTTCTTGGTAGATCGCCGCGCACTCGCGGCCCAGGCTGTTCGCGCTTTCGGATCGTTTGATGCCGAACAGGGTCTGAAATTCGACAAAATCTATGAGGTCTACAGCCAGCGATTCCAGAAAGAGGATTTTGGCGAAGATGAAAAGTTCGACCCCAAAGTTTTGCCGCAATCCTATTTGCAGGCTCCGAAGCCCGGCAACGCATTTGTTTACGTCTCCACCATTCAGCGGATGACCATCAACCTGTATGGGCGTGAAGTGGCAATGGGTGGAGAGGAACCCATCGATGACGACGCAGAAAAGCTCGACATCCCGATTCACGCATTCGATCTGATCGTCGCCGATGAATGTCACCGGGGCTACACCTCGTCCGAGGTTGCGCTCTGGCGCAAGACGCTGGAGCACTTCGATTCGATCAAGATTGGTTTGACTGCGACGCCAGCCGCGCACACAACCGCCTATTTCAAGGACACGGTTTACCGCTACGAATATGAACGCGCCGTCCGGGAAGGATTCCTTGTTGATTACGACGTGGTGAAGATTCGCTCCAATGTCCGCATGAATGGCGTTTTTCTCAAAGAAGGGGAAGAGGTCGGCCTCATCAATCCCGAGACCGGCTCCAAGAAACTCGACAGCATCGAGGACGAACGCGCATTCGATGCCTCGACTGTCGAACGGGAGATCACCTCTCCGGATTCCAACAAGAAGATACTCGAAGAGATCATGACCTACGCACAAGAGCATGAGCAGACATACGGCCGCTTTCCCAAGACGCTCATTTTCGCGGCGAATGATCTGCCGCATACCTCCCACGCGGATCAATTGGTGGACCAGGCGCGTGATATTTTTGGCCGGGGCGATTCCTTCGTCCAGAAAATCACCGGAAGCCCAACCGTTGACCGTCCGCTCCAGCGTATCCGCGAGTTCCGCAATCGCCCGAATCCAGGCATTGTCGTTTCCGTGGACATGCTCACCACCGGTGTGGACATTCCCGACCTGGAGTTCATCGTTTTCCTGCGTCCGGTAAAGTCGCGCATTCTGTTTGAGCAGATGCTCGGGCGCGGCACCCGAAAAGGGGAGAAGTTCCCCGACAAGTCGCATTTCGTCGTCTTCGATTGCTTCGATGGCACCCTGCTTGAATACTTCCGGCAGGCGACCGCCATCACCGCCGATCCACCGACCGGCGTCATGCGCACCATTCCCGAGATCATCGATGACATCTGGGCGAACCGCGACCGCGAGTACAACATCCGCTGCCTCACCAAGCGGCTCCAGCGCATCGACAAAGAGATGCACGGTGATGCGCGCGCCGATTTCGCCGCGTTCGTGCCGGAGGGCGATCTTGCTGCCTATGCGAAGAACCTGCGTGACGCGCTCCAGAGAGATTTTGTCCCGACGATGGGCCTATTGCGGAATGCGGACTTCCAGCGCCTACTGCAGGAATACAAGCGCAAGCCGCGCGTCTTCTACGTGGCGCATACGACGGAAGACGAGGTTTCCTCAGAGTGGCTCGTCCGAGGGATGGACGGCAAAGAGTACAAGCCGGACGATTATCTGACCGCTTTCTCGGAATACGTGGCGACCCACCAGACCGACATCGACTCCATTGCAATCCTTTTGAAGCATCCGCAGGACTGGGGTCCTGATGCCCTCAAGTCTTTGCGCGAAAAGCTCGCCAGCGCACCCCAACGATTCACCGAGCCAAATCTGCAAAAGGCATTTGAACTGCGGCGCAATAAGGCGCTGGCCGACATCATCTCAATGGTGAAGAATGCCGCCGATACGCAGAGCCCTCTTCTTACCGCAGCCGAACGCGTTGACCGGGCCATTCAGAAAATCACGAATGCGCAAACCTTCACCAAGAATCAATTGGTCTGGATCGAACGCATTCGCACCCACCTCCAGGGAAACCTCTCCATCGATCAGGACGATTTTGAAAGTCAGCCGATTTTCAGCGACTTCGGGGGATGGGGTCGTGCATTGAAGGTGTTCGATGGTCGTTTGCCCCAACTGATGAAAGAAATAAATGAGGCAATCGCAGCATGAGTGATATTGTTCAAAAACTTTGGGGATTCTGCCACACGCTCCGCCATGACGGCGTGGACTATGGCGATTACATTGAGCAGCTCACCTATCTGCTCTTCTTGAAAATGGCCGATGAAAAGGGAGTAGAGATTCCCAAAGGATGTGATTGGGCAACACTGAAAGAACTCTCCGGGACCGATCTTACCGACCACTACAACGAGGTACTGCGCAAGCTACGCTCTGCCGAGGGGCTTCTCGGAGACATTTTCACCCAAGCCACCTCACGCTTCAACAATCCCGTCAATCTCCGCCGCTTGATCGACATGATCGACGAAGAGGAGTGGTCATCGCTCGACGTAGACGTGAAAGGCGCGGCCTTTGAAGGGTTGCTCGAAAAGGCTGCCAGCGAAGGCAAGAAAGGCGCGGGCCAATACTTCACGCCGCGCGTTCTCATTCAGACGATTTGTCGCCTGATGAAGCCCGATCCACGAGGCCGGAAAGATTTTGCGATTGCGGACCCCGCATGTGGCACCGGCGGCTTTTTGATCTGCGCCTATGAGTGGCTGGTAGGCGAGAGCAAGGGTGTCTTTGATCGCGCCGACGCCAAACGAATTCGGACCAAGACATATTTCGGCCAGGACCTTGTTGCGCGCCCACGCCGTTTGGCGTTGATGAATCTTTATTTGCACGGTGTTGAGCCGCACATCTACCTCGGCGATACCCTCTATGAGCCGGATCGCGGCGAGCGTTACGATGTCGTGCTCACCAATCCGCCGTTTGGCACCAAAGGAGCCAACCAAGCGCCAGACCGCGAAGACTTCACCATTGAGACCAGCAACAAGCAGCTCAACTTCGTACAGCACGTCGTGAATACTCTCAAGCCCGGTGGCCGCGCCGCCATGGTACTGCCGGATAACTGCCTCTTCGAGGACAAAGCGGGTGAAGTGTTCGAAATCCTCATGCAGGATTGCAACCTGCATACCGTGCTACGTCTGCCGCGCGGAACGTTCACCCCATACAGCCAGGGCGTCAAGGCAAACGTCATTTTCTTTCAGAAGGGCTACCCAACTGAGAATGTCTGGATATTCGATGCCCGCTCCAATGTACCTGGCATCACCAAGAAAGATCGACCGCTGACCAAGGATCACTTCGCCGAGTTTGAAAAAGCATACGGAAAAGATCCGAACGGACAGAGCAAGCGAACCGATGGGGGAGAGACCGGACGATTCCGCAAGTTTTCACGCCAAGCCATCAAAGAGCGCGGCTACAAGCTTGACATTACCTGGTTGAAAGACGAATCCCTCGAAGATTCGGACGATCTGCCGGAGCCGCAGGAGCTTGCCGCCGAAGCAATCACGGAACTCGAAGCTATCGTGGACAGCCTGCGCGAGATTGTCGCTCTCGTGGAAAAAGAGGAAGGCGTGGAAGCATGAGCGACGAACTTCCCGAGGGTTGGGCGCAAGCCAGCTTATCAGAATGCGTCGATGTTCTCGATTCGCAACGCGTACCAGTGAATTCAGATGAGCGCGCGCAGCGCAAGGGACCGATTCCGTATTACGGTGCAACTGGTCAGGTCGGCTGGATTGACGACTATCTCTTTAACGAAGAGCTTCTGCTCCTTGGCGAGGACGGCGCGCCATTTCTTGATAAATCAAAACCCATAGCCTACATAATCGCCGGTAAATCATGGGTAAACAATCATGCGCATGTGCTTTGCGCCTGCTCTCAAATCACAAACAATCGTTATCTGAAATTCTATCTGGACAATTTTGATTTTCACGGATACGTCAATGGAACGACCAGAATGAAGCTCACCCAGGCTTCATTAAATAGTATTCCTGTTCGGCTTGCTCCAATGCTGGAGCAACGACGAATCGCAGAAAAGCTGGAGAAGCTCCTCGCGGAAGTTGAGCAGTGCAAGGGGCGCATGGTGAAGATTCCGGTGCTGCTCAAGCGCTTCCGTCAATCCGTCCTCGCAGCAGCCTGCTCCGGCCGCCTCACCGCCGATTGGCGGGAAACTCACAATCCAGTTACGGATATAGACTCGACCCTCGAATCAACCTTCACACACAGAACATCCGCCGCCAAAACCGCGCGTGAAAGGCAATCGCTCATTGAGCTATTCGAGCAGACAGAGGAAGAAGATTCGGACACCTTGCCGGAGGGATGGAAATACGTCTATTTGAACAAGATTTGCGATTCCTTCGATTACGGAACCTCCAGTAAATCTCTTCCTACCGGCGCGGTGCCGGTACTTCGGATGGGAAACATTCAAGGCGGCAAAATCGACTGGAATGACCTTATTTACACCTCGGATGCCGAAGAAATCCAGAAGTACTCCCTGAACGGCAAGACGGTGCTATTCAACCGAACAAACAGCCCGGAACTTGTGGGGAAGACTGCGATCTATCGGGGCGAGCACCCCGCAATCTTTGCAGGATATTTGATTCGGATAAACCCGTTACCGGAACTTGATCCCGAGTATCTAAATCTTTGCCTCAACACGAACTATGCACGCCAGTTCTGCCAGCAGGTAAAGACAGATGGCGTTAGCCAATCCAACATCAACGCTCAGAAGCTCGGTCATTTTGAAATTCCGCTTTGCTCCACGGAAGAGCAGCAAGAGATTGTGGAGCGCACCAGAAAGTTTCTTGTGCTGGCAGACCGCATTGAAGAACGGTATCAGGGAGCCAAAAAGCAGGTGGACAGCCTGGCCCAATCAATCCTCGCCAAGGCCTTCCGTGGCGAGTTGGTCCCCACTGAAGCCGAACTCGCCGCCCGCGAAGGCCGCGACTACGAGTCCGCTCCTCAGCTTCTGGAACGTATCCGCGCTGCGAACACTGAAACAGTCGCCGTGCGGGGGAATGGTCACCGCCGGGCGAAACGCCGCACCCGGTAAAAGTTTTGCTTCTAGGTCGGGAGAGAACCTTCCGAGATGACCCTCGGTGGCCGTTGAAAACACAGAAATTAGAGCTAGACTCAATGTATACCAGACTTCCCAGAGGAGAAGAGATTCCACACCATGACCCCAAGAAAGGAGATCAAAACCAATAGACTCACGATCTACATGATCAAGCCGAAGTATCAACAGCTTGAAGATATTATCGATTCTGCAATTGAGCCTCGACAGGTAGAAGGTGTAGGGCAGTTCGTGTTTGAGACGTCGCACCCGCAACCGCCCGCTTGGATTACTAGCTTCTTTGGTAACTCGCTTGGGGATGATTTGGGAATATTGACCTCAAGTGCAAAGGGTATATTTCTCGTCCCGATCACGAACCAAAATAGGACGTTTAATTTTGCCGTCTCCTTCGGCACTGGAAGACATCTCTTAAAGGAAGGGGTCGTCGAGGAACGCTTTGGACTGAAAGTGGTCCTGAACTCGGTAGGCCGGGAGAGTTTTCGTAGCATAGACAAAACCACACTTGGGTCGGTACCGAAGCATAGCAGAGAGCAAATGAGCCGCGAAGTGGCACCGGCGGAATTCGGAATTGACATCGAGCAGGATCTGGTCAGTTCTGTTACCGCAAGATCCCACGATTCGCGACTCGGCAAAATTATTACCGGGAAGGACGCACTTCATGTGTCCGTGCCTGTGGATAAGAGCAATATTTCTGATTTCCTTGAGTACTGCCTCGAGCGCTATCGAAGTAATGCTTACAAGGATAACTTTGATTGGATCGATCAGATTGCAGAGGTTCGCAATGGGGCCATTGAGGATGAACTAAATACAGAGTTTATTCAAAGGATAAACCAGAATCACCTCGATAAAATTTGGATGGCCGTCCCAGAGGTTGTGGACTGGGCGAACGTCTCCGGTTTCCGCCACGTTCGCGCCAAGCGAGCCGAACTGCATGACGACCTGAACATCGGAGATTTTCTCGAAAGTTTTTCCGACAGAAAAATCTCACTGGATCATTTGAAGAACGATCATGTTTTTGCAATCAGCACTGAAAATGGCGAACCGCTTTTCCGGTGGTCTGCATTTCTCTGTATTTATGCTGAAATTGACCTCAAGGGCAAGATTTACATCTTAAGTAACGGAAAGTGGTACGAAATAGCGCGAGGCTTCACAAAGGAAGTACAACGCGACTTTTCGAACATTCCCGAGTCCAATATCAATCTCCCAAGTTACACCGGAGGCAGCGAACTTGAATACAACACGCGCGCTGCCGAGAGCCTTGGTAGCGCTTGTTGTATGGATCAACAACTGATCGTTCATGGAGGGGGTCATAACAGGGTCGAATTTTGCGATATTTTGACCAATGACAAAAAATTGATTCACGTGAAGAAATACGGAGGCTCCAGCGTTTTAAGTCACCTGTTTTTCCAAGGCGCAGTCTCAGGTGAGCTTTTTGTAAGTGACGGAGAATTCCGGGCAAAACTCAATCAGGAGTTACCACGAGGATACAAACTTTCCAATCCAAGAGTGAACAGGCCGAACACATCGCAATATGAAATCGTGTATGCGATCATTAGCCGCTCCGCAAATCCTCTCGATATGCCATTCTTTAGCAAGGTCAGCTTGCGTAATGCCCGTCGTCGGCTCTTGAGCTTCGGCTACTCGGTGACAAAGAAGAAAATACCGAAGATGAGTTGTCAAATCTCGCAATCAGAAGACTGCGACCTTCGTTAGTAAGCGATTTGACTGTCGTCGATTTTGTAGCGCACCGCGAGGGTGAAACCGGTCACCGGCGGGGGAATGGCCAACGCCGGGCAAGACGCCGCGCTCGATAAGGGCGACGTTATTCCGTTGGCAGCGGATACTCGCGGCACTCGATCTGGTCGCCGCGATATTCCACTTCGAGGACCGCGTTGACGATTTCTCCTTTGCCGATATGGTCAAGCGCTGCCTGAAAGAGTTCCCGCTGCCGGATTGGCGTCACGTTGGGTACGATGATGACGAGGCCCGCATGAACTGAGGCGCGGCTGTAGAGCGCGAGAAAATCTGATCGATTGTTGGTCACAAACGTGTAGTCGTGCTCCAGGATCGTATCCATCAACTGCCAATCTTTCGCGCTGCCCAGTCCGAGAAAGTTCACATGGTCTGCCGCATGACCGGCGGCATGAGCCAACTCGACCAGGGAGGTGTGCAGGCACTCGTCGATGAGGAATTTGATGCGCAATGGAGTCAGGCTCAGGCCACCGCGCGGCGCTGACGAGTGACCCGAACCGGCTTCTTCTTGGCCCAAGGCCGATGTGCCGGGCGACCACGGCGAGGAAACGCCATCACGTAGAGCGGAGCGAGTTCCACCTGTTCACGGTTGAGGGCTGGATATCCCGCCAGAATTTCTTCGACCGTCGCCCCTTGAGCAGTCATTTCTGCCACGAGTTCGACAGGAATGCGTGTGCCCTTGAAAACAGGCATACCGCGCATAATCTCCGGATCGGAAACGACCATAGCCTGCACCTTACGCAGCCTCTTCAATTCCTGTTCGACATCTCGGCGGGCTTTCTTGACCTCAACCACCAGAGCTGATCCGCCCTCAAGAACGATGGTGTTGATTTCAGGATCGGAGATAACGGTCCGTGCTACTTCGCGCCGTGCGGCCAGTGGCAAAAGCCGCACACCCCCAGCTTCCAGCCGGAGATAAACAACTTGCTCAGATGACAGAAGACGCTGAATTTCGCTACCCTTACGCTTCTTGGAAGGGCTGATTAGGCGGACCTCTATCAATTTTTGAACGGCCTTCAGAGGTAGTCCGGATACCGCCGATGCCTGAGCCGGAGTGTAGGAATTTTCCTTCATGGAATAATTCTACCCCAAACAGGGATGAATTATTTCTGATTCTCTCGATGTAGTCGATTTTGTAGCGGTCAAAGCACCCGGGAACCACAAGAATCATTAGAGATCTGGCTGAGCGACAATCCTTCCAGGAACTTTCCACATCAGCCAGCCCGCCGGAAACGACACCTGTGGGAAACGGCACTTGACACGAGACATTTCAAAACTGTATCTTCGGTGCAAATCTGCACGGGAGGAATTTTTAGATGCCATCGACTAGTGAAGTGTGCCAAACGTCCGGGATCTACAGAGTGGTCAATCACATCAAACACCCGAAGGAAATTACGATGGTGAAAGGCAAAGAATTTCCGCCTTGCTCCGAATGTCGTGCGAGAGTTGAATACAGCTTGAAGGAAGCTACTAAACACTGACTCCTAGACGTTATCTTCAGGTTGCTCCCTGGCGCTGGAGATCACGAGAATTTGCCGACGGCCGTTGTTGAGCGGCTTGATGGGTACTCGTATCTTCGAGCGTCTATGCCCCTGAAAGTGTGGAGCTGAAAAGGACAATCCTGGGTCAGCCCACCATGGCATTAAGTCGTGCGATCAGGCTGTAGTCGATTTTGTAGCGGTCAAAGCATCCTGAAGCCATAAGGATCAACAGGGGGCAGACGGCAGGCTGTAACTCTTTCAATCCAAACCAGTTATTTTCTCCAGATTTCAACAGACTTCCATAAATGCTCTGACCTGCTTTGGGAGCAGAGGGTCGGGGGTTCGAATCCCTCCGCCCCGACCATTGAATAACCTATCGATAAATAAAAAAAGATGTTGCTGTTTCTGGCCGCGCATCTGCTATTTTTCGCTACATCGCTGTAGTCGAAATTGTGACCGTCACCGCCTCCTCGCAAATCCAACGGATGCACCAACTGGATTTCCGCGTGTAGGTTCAGATGAATATTCGCAGACAGTGCAATGACTGATTTTTGTGCGCTCATGAACTCGGGCACTATGTATTCGGAGATGGTACCCGGGTTGACGAACCGCCTTGCGGCGCGGGCAACTCCAGCCACAAGGCCAGCGCAAAGACGCCAGATATTCCGCGCAAGCCTCTTCGCTTAGAGGCCGCCTCTCCAGTTCAAGCAACGTTCTCGGATATTGGCCTGCCCGGCAAATTCTGAACCAGTGGGAGTGAGACGAACTGGTATGGAAGGAGCATGGAATGGGCAAGGCAAGGAAGCACACGCCTGAGCGGATAGTGAACATCCTGCGGCAGGTGGAAGTGGCGGTAGCGAACGGCAAAACGCATCCGTTGGCAAGCCGCGAAGGCGGGATCACCGAGCAGACCTACTATCGCTGGCGCAAGGAGTACGGCGGTCTGAAGGTAGACCAGGCTAAACGGCTGAAGGAACTGGAGCGGGAAAACGGGAAGCTGAAGCGCCTGGTGGCTGAGCTGAGCCTGGACAAGCAGATTCTTCAGGACATCGCGCGGGGAAACTTCTCAGCCCGGAGCGGCGCCGTACTGCTGTGGAACATGCAAGGCAACAAGGGGCGAGTGAGCGTCATGCGTGCCAACTGGTTCATCAGCCACGCGGCACGCAGCGCTACCGGCCGACACCGCGGAACGACGAAGACGGGCTGACCCGGGCCATCGTCGCACTGGCCAGTCAATATGGCCGGTATGGATAGCGACGCATCATCATCAAGCTGCAGGAAGCGGGCTGGAGCGCCGGCAAGGATCGCGTGGAGCGGATCTGGCGCCGCGAAGGACTGAAGGTTCCGCAGAAGCAGAAGCCGCGCGGCCGTTTGTGGCTCAACGACGGCTCGTGGGTTCGCCTGCGGCCGCAGCGGCCGAATCGCGTCCGGTCGTACGATTTCATGAGCGCATTCACTCACGATGGAAGAACGGTACGTTTTCTGAACCCGATCGACGAGTACACGCGGGAGTGCCTGACGATCCATGTCGGGCGCCGGATCAACAGCAACCAGGGTATCGACGTGCTGGCCGACGCCATGATCGAGCACGGCATTCCGGAACAGATTCGATCTGATAACGGCCCCGAGTTCGTTGCCAGGGAACCGCGCAAGTGGCTGGCAAAAACTGGAGCCGAGACTCTGTACATCGAACCCGGCTCTCCCTGGGAGAACGGCTATTGCGAAAGCTTCAACTCCAAAATGCGCGATGAATTCCTGAACGGAGAAATCTTCCATTCCCTGAAGGAGGCGCGGGTGTTGACGGAACGCTGGCGTGTCTACTTCAATACAGAACGGCCACACTCTTCGCTGGGCTACAAGCCGCCAGTGCCAGTAGCATGGCTGACCGAAGCTTCCCAGCGGAGTGGGAAAGTGGAAAGCGAACTTTGCTTTCCACTTTCCCTCTCCGCCTACTACTGCGACGGGCAGATAACTCCCTCTCCCGCTGCGCTACACTAACAATCTCACTGCTACAAATTTCCGGACAGGCCAGGGCGAGGCTTTCACGGCGATAAATTTCACGCCTTTGCCGCTGAATCGTAACCTGAGCGACTCGCATACCAAAAGGGGCACAAGATGGGCACAGAACTCGGAATCTTACACAGCTTACAAGGGCTTATGCGGCGGCCAATGTCTTGTAAGTATCTGTATTGCTTATAGTTAACAGATTCACACGGTGGAAGTCGCAGGTTCAAATCCTGCAGCGCCCACCACGGTTTTTCAACCACTTCCACACTACAATCAACCTCATCTGGAGCAACAAAGAAAACGCCATGCGCTCTGCTACATTCACATCTCTGTAACCTTGCATTGATCTCCTTTGCATACACTGTCAGGCATGCGCGACGAACCACTGACTTATATCTCGACGGCCGGTCAGCGCGAAGGGACAACGATCTTGAGACTCATCGGTCCCTTGACGCTATCGAACCTGTTCTCGTTCCAGGAAGAGTTCCGACCCATGAAACCGCAGGTAATGATTCTGGATTTGAGCGACAGCCCCTACATGGACTCTGCCGGATTGGGACTGATTATGAATTACTACGTATCTGCGGAGAATAACGGTCGAAAGCTGTTGCTTACTGGGGTAAATCAGCGCATTATGGCCCTTTTCACAGTGACCAAAGTCCACGAAGTTCTACTAAGCTTTCCTACCATTGGAGAGGCTGAAACCAGTTTGTGAGTGTAATTCTTCCGCCGTATGTCGCCACCTGCCTTTATGATGGGAAGCCTTTCACACTACCTTCGCGGCTCTGAAGAACAGTTCCTTGAAATCCACCGCAATTTTTTGTTGCTAAGGTGAGGCATCGCTGGTATTCGTGGAGTGTTTCTACGCTGGAACATCCGCTGATGCGAAGCTCGCGATTTTTCATTCTGTTTATATCTTTGCTCACCGTGCATATCTCAGCGCAAAATGCGCCTGCTACCGCTGCGTCCGCTGTTCCGATCACACTGGGCCCCTCTACCGTCGCCTTAAATGGGCCGTGGAAGTTCCATACCGGCGATTCACCGCTGTCCTTGCGCGGAAACACTCCGCTGTGGACGGCGGCGGCGTTTAACGACGTTGACTGGCAGGCCATGGATTTGACGCCAGAGGCCAACTCCGTCGATCCCGGACTTGGTATTTCTGGCTATGTTCCCGGCTGGACCGCCATGGGCCATCCGAAATATGCAGGCTATGCGTGGTACAGGATTCGATTGCATGTGAGCGGCGGCAATCAGCCATTGGCGCTGTTGATGCCCATCGATATCGACGACGGCTATCAGGTGTTTTGCAATGGGCAGTTGGTCGGCGGATTCGGAAATTTTTCCGGCAGGCAGCCTCGAACATACTACGGACAGCCCAGGATGTTTCGCCTGCCTGTCCCGGCAGACGGTAGCCACGCGGCACAGGACATTGTTCTGGCGCTTCGTTTCTACATGAAGCCCGCAGATTTGCTGGAAGACCCCCAGCCCGGCGGACTGCACGGCACGCCGCAAATCGGGCTGGCCCCTGTTGTCGCGGCCTATTACCGGCTACAACGGCAGGCGCTGACGACCACCTACAATTTTTATTCGATTCCCATTCTTGTCTATCTCCTCGCGGCGCTCGCTGCCTTTACTCTGTTCGTGCTGGATCGCAAGGACCGCGTCTTCCTTTGGCTGGGCTGCGCCGCTCTTTTGAATGTGGTGTATCTGGTTTTTGTGCTCTCCGCAATTCTTACCACGCTGGTCAACGACCGGGACCTCATCTTTCGGCCCTTGTTATTGTCCGTTGTTTTCTGGGCATGGTTGATGGCCTGGTATGCCTGGTTTGAACTGGATCCCATACGCTGGCTGCGACGCGCAATCTACGGTCTGACCCTTTTGCTGATTCTGCTGCAATATCTGCGATACGTGTTTCTTGGCCGGATCACGTTTCCATTTTTCACCTCCAGTCCGTGGGAAATCGCCACCCGCAGCGCACAAGTGCTGGTGGGACTTCTGCCGCTTGTGATTCTCTACTTCGGCATCCAGCGACGTGGCCGGGAAGGCTGGATTGCCGCCCCGGCACTCATCCTGTTGACGGCGGGCTTGTATCCAGAGCCACTCGTCTGGCTGCATATTCCCCTGATCTGGTTCGCTTTCGGCGTGCAAATCTCCACCCGCCTGCTGATCGAACTGGCCATATCCTTCTGGGTCATCCTGCTCCTACTGCTTCGCTTCCAGGATTCCCAGCGCATCCAGCAGCAGATGCACAATGAACTTCGCCAGGCGCAGCAGGTGCAAAAAACGCTGTTGCCGGATGCCCCGGCCACGCTGCCCGGCTTTCATGTGGAAAGCGTCTATCGCCCGGCGGCGGAGGTGGGTGGAGATTTTTTCCAGATTCTACCCATTAAAGAAGGCGGCCTGCTGGTGGTGCTCGGCGATGTGAGCGGAAAAGGTCTGCGCGCGGCCATGCTGGTCAGCCTGATCGTCGGCACGCTACGCACTCTGGCGGAACAGGATCTGTCGCCGGGCGAACTGCTGCAAGGCATGAATCGCCGTCTATATAAGCGCATGGAGGGTGGCTTCGCGACCTGTATTTGCGCGTGGATCACCTCTAATGGCGAAATCACGCTGGCCAACGCCGGCCATTTATCGCCGTACCTCGATGGGTCGGAACTGACCGTACCGAACGATCTGCCGCTCGGCATAGTTCCACATATCGATTATGAAGAGAACACGTACACGTTGCCCTCCCAAGGACGGTTGGTGTTTCTTACCGACGGCATAGTCGAGGCCCGCAACCGGCACCGCGAACTGTACGGCTTTGAGCGAACAAAAATCCTGATTCGCCGGTCCTCCGAGGAGATCGTGCAGGCGGCGCAGCAATTCGGCCAGGAAGACGACATTACGGTCATCAGCCTTGCCTGGGACGCCCCACCCCCGGCAACCTCGGTCGTGAAAATCTCCGCCTGATCGTCACCTGGCGTGAAATAGTCATTGACGAATTCCGCCAGTAAGTTCTTACTGATTGTGTAGCTTCCGCGGTGCCCCGGCCGCGGCTTTGCAGTCCCGCAGCCGTTTCTATCTTCAATAGCATCTCAAGGAGAAACCTCAATGCAACGCATATTTCTAGTTTTGACCATCGCTGGCTCCCTCGGTATGGCGCCAATTGCCTTTGCTCAGCAGAACTCCCCCGCCGCTCAGTCTAAAACCCAGACCCAGGGAAATACTGGATCGGTAAGCCATGGAGACACTGGATCGATAAGCCACGGAGACACCACTATGTCCGGTGGAAAGGCGAAAGCGAAAGCAAAGGCAAAGACACATCCCAAAAAAATGATGTCGAAGAAAAAAGCAAAACCTTCGTCCAAGCCGAGCACAACCGCACCATCCATGGCCCAACCGCACTAGGTATTTCTGGCCCTGTTGACCTCCCGTCCCGGGGCAGAATGCTGTCGTACTGAGCCGAGCGAAAGACCTTGCGTTTTCAGGCGAACCATAAGGTCCTTCGTTCGCTCGTCGCAGCGAACGACCCGTGACCGGGACAACGAATTTGTGTGATGAATGGAAGACGCGCTACCCTATGCGACGCCGCTGGTTCTCTCTCTTGCTATTGCCTCTCCTCGCTCTGTGCGCCACCGCGCAAGGCGCTCCCGCTGCCGCGCCAACAACGGCCGCCACGCAAGTCAAGCTCGGCGAGTCAGTGGTCGCGTTGAATGGGCCGTGGAAATTCCACGTCGGCGACAATCCCCGCTGGGCCGACCCGAACTTCGACGATTCCGCGTGGGAGACGGTGGATCTGGGGGCGAAGGCGGAATCCCGCAATCCCCTAATGGGGACCGCAGGATTTTCTCCCGGATGGACCGCCAAGGGCCATCCCGGCTATGCGGGCTATGCCTGGTATCGCATGAGAATACGCATCACCGGGGCGCAGGGTCCGCTGGCGTTGCTCCCGCCCCCGGAGGTGGATGATAGCTATCAGCTCTTTGCCAATGG
>DAHUZH010000259.1 GCA_027306695.1 Acidobacteriaceae bacterium | reverse complement strand
ATTTCGCCCGCTACGGGCCAGAGCAAGGACTGCTGCATCTGGCCCACGATTTCCCCAATGTCCACCCCAACCCAACTGCAACCCAATGAGGAGAACTATGCACACAAAACCTTACCTGATCGGATTCCTGGCGCTGGCGGCCATTGCCGCAGACGCCCAGCAGATCGCCCGCATCGTGCATTACCACGCGAACGACATCGTCCCCATCCGCGCCAGGATGCATTACACCACGCTGATTGCATTACCGCCATCGGAGAAGATTCTGGAGGTCGCCACCGGCGACAAGGACTTCTGGATTCTCGATGCGGTGCAGAACTACTGCTTCCTCCATCCGGCAAAGGAAGGCATCCACTCGAACCTCAACCTGATCACCGACAAGGGCAACGTCTACTCCTTCACGCTCGATGATGTTGAAACAGCAGATCCAGATCTGAAAGTCGTGATCGAGCCATCCGATCCGTCGACCCTCGCCAGCGTGCGCGGCCCGGAAAAGTTTGTGCCCGCGTCGGAGGTGACCGCCGCGCGTATTCAGGCAAAGATCGCGGAATTGGATGCACAACAGTCCGTGGAAGCGTTCCGCGCCAGCTATCCGGTCGCGCACCTAACCTTCGATTACAAGTACAAAAGCAAACCACCCTTCGACGTGGAAGCCATCTATCACGATGACCATTTCACTTACATCAAGTCGTCGGCCCCGGAGAAGTTCGCCGTCTATGAACTCAAAGACGGAAAGCCAGATCTGGTCAGCTTCCAGCTCAAAGACAACACCTACGTGATCGCGCAGGTCGTCGACAAGGGCTATCTCCAGATCGGCAAGAAGAAGCTCGCGTTCGCGCGCAAGGGAAAGTAGGTGACGCCGATGGCTGAAGAAAAACTGACCGAGGAAGTAGAGACACAAAAAGCTCCGCCGAGCGCGCAGCTCCCGAACGCGCCGTTGCGCGACCAGCGCACGCAACCCCCCGGTGTGGTGGCGAAGCAGAGCCAGAGCTACCTGATCGTCGGGTTGTCCGTGGTGATTCTGCTGGCCGTGTTGTTCTCGAAGAACCATGCTTCCGGCTGCTGCCGCATCGGCGGAAGGGAATGCGGAAGCCAGCCAGCGAAACGTCGCAAGCTTTGAAGAGGACCTCACGGCGAAACAACGACAGGTCGAAGCCCAGCGGCAGGCAGCAGCCAGTACGGATCTCCCGGCGAGCGGACAGAATGGCACAGTCACGGGTACATATACCCAGAGGCCGCTCGATAACCAGCCGCCTCGCGACCCTATCGTGGATGCGGAGAAGGCGCTGGCCTTCAAGTCGCGCTTCGCCTCAAACCTGGTGACATCGAGTGTCACTCCGTCGCATGACAGCGTTGCGCGAAGTCCGTGGGAGCAGAATCCTGGAGCAGGGCTTGGCAACGCGCTTGCGCCAGCATCGCTACAGTCGCCACCGATGCCGGACAGTGCGCCGAATGCGGCTCCGAATACAAAGCAGAATTCAGCAGTTGCCAAGCGTCCACCGGAGGTGAATCTCAACTCCGCGCACGGGCAACCCTACGTTTTGTTTGAAGGAACGATCCTCGACACGGCGCTGCTCAACCGGCTGGTCGGTGACTTTGCTGGTCCCGTCAAAGTCATGGTCACAAACCCCGTCTATAGCCAGGACCGCCAGCATGTCCTGATTCCAGAGGGCACCTTCCTTTTGGGCGATGTCCAGAAGGTCTCGGGCTTCGGCCAGCGGCGGCTGGCCGTCCGTTTCCATCGCATGTTGATGCCCGATGGTTATTCGGTCGATCTCGACCAGTTCCAAGGTCTCGATCAGGCCGGGGCCACCGGCCTCTCCGACCAGGTGAACAACCACTATTTGCAGATCTTCGGTGCCTCGATTGCCCTCGGCGTCAT
>DAHUZH010000258.1 GCA_027306695.1 Acidobacteriaceae bacterium | reverse complement strand
ATGATCGCCGGCGAGCTCGACTTCTCCCGCATCAACCCTTACGTCGCGGCGTAACCCACTCGTTTTTCAACAGAGCCCTATTTTCAAACAGTCAAATCCGCGATCTTCTCAAGGCAGCTTCGACAATCGGCCCCGCAGGTTCCCTGCGCCCGCATACCTACGAAACGATCCTGGGACTGATGGCAAGTACCGGAATCCGTGTAGGGGAGGCAATCCGGCTCACCACTGGAGACGTCAAGCTCGATTCGCACCCTCCAAGACTTGAAATACGGGAAAGTAAATTTCGAAAATCGAGGCTGGTGCCACTGCATCCGACAACGGCAGAAAAACTCGGAAACTACGTCTCCTTGCGTGCAGGGATAGTATGCGGAGGCGCCAAGACGGCCTTTTTTGCCTCCGAGCGGCGAACGCCCTTGTGTTATGAAACCCTGAGGTCCTGGTTTGCCCGCACGACTCGCGAGTTGGGCATTTCCCCTGCTGATGATAGACGAAAACCCACTCTGCACGGACTTCGCCATCACTTTGCTGTGGAACGACTGACTCTATGGTGCCAGCAGGGAAAGCCGGTCGGGAAGTTGGCACCAAATCTCTCTGTCTATTTGGGTCATGTGAGTCCCGAAGAGAGTTATTGGTATCTCACATCAACACCCGCCCTTCTGATGACGGCGGGCGAATCGTTCCACCGTTTTGCAGTTCCAGGGGGTGCATCGTGAAACCATCACCCGCGTTAATTGGTCCGTTGCTCCAGTCGTTTTTCGTTGAACATCTGCTGCAGCAAAAGCACGTCAGCCCGCAAACCATTGCGAGCTACCGTGACGCGTTTCGCCTACTGCTTCAGTTTGCGCACAAAAAACTGAGAGTCGAACCGGCGTCTCTGCCGGTTATTTCCCTGGACGCCAATCTGATTTTGTCCTTTCTCGATAATCTCGAAGTATATCGACATAACTGCGCCCGATCACGCAACATCCGACTTGCCGCAATCAGATCCTTCTTTCGTTGGCTGACATTGCGCGATCCTGAACTGGTTGGCCTGGCAACCCAAATACTGGCTATCCCCGTAAAACGGACTGATCGGCGACTCATCCAGCCGTTCACACGCGAAGAGATCGACGCTTTGCTTGCCGCTCCCGATCGAGACCGTTGGACTGGACGTCGCGATCATGCATTGCTTCTGACGCTTTACAATACGGGAGCGCGCGTATCGGAAGTCACCGCGGCGCGCCGAGACCAGGTAATATTTGGAAGCACCGCGTTCGTTCACCTGTTTGGGAAGGGCCGGAAAGAGCGCGACATACCCTTGTGGGCCAATACCGCCCGCGTATTGAAGACATGGTTTCGAGAACTGGAAGGCACATCGAACGTCCTCGCATTTCCCAGTGCTCGCGGCCAGAGATTATCTCGCAACGGTGTCGACTACATTCTCAAGCAGGCAGTCGCGCGGGCCGAGTGTGCAACTCTGAGGGGGAAACGTATTCATCCACACGCCGTGAGACACACAACCGGTGCACATCTCCTACAATCCGGTGTGGACATCAGTGTTATTGCCCTGTGGCTCGGTCATGAAAGTATTGAAACAACCCACGTGTATGTCGAAGCAGACCTGGCTACAAAGGAACGCGCCCTGCAGAGGCTGGCTCCCCTTGGTGCAAACGGAATGCGATTCCGAACTACTGATCGGGTCCTGGCTTTCCTGGATACACTCTGAGCGATCGGATCATGCGAAGTGGGACGCACGTTTTGGCGCATTCTGCTGGAACTTGCGTTCCCACTGGGCATGATTCGGAAGAGTGCATTACGCCGGAATACGCAAGTGGGGCGGGTGCTGGCTGGCGATCGAGTTGTGGCGGCTGCTGGGACTCGATGCGTTCTGGGGGTCGCGATTGCCG
>DAHUZH010000257.1 GCA_027306695.1 Acidobacteriaceae bacterium | reverse complement strand
GAGCATGTTGTTTGTCGCACATGCTGGGCGCGACTTTCCGCGACCCCTTCAGCAACACCCCTGCAAACAGAAGTTCCCCTGGAAACTACTAGTTTTCTGCGGCACAGCCGGCTTGTCATGGCCGTTGCGGTCGCGATCATTCTGATCGTTGGTGGCATTGGGGCAGCGTTCATTCTGGCTTATATTCATTTATCTTCCATGCCTGAGAAGACCGCCTCCCCCCCAGGGTCTTTTAGTTTTCCGGAATTCCGACCAATTTGAGCGCCTTATGAACCTTGACGGAGTGGTGTCGGAGTGCGGCGGCGATATTCTGCCATCCGTCCAGTCGCAGCAGATTCAAGACGGAATTGCGAATGCCGGCTAATACTTGCGGAGCCGATCCCTTGCGAACGCGGCATGCGTCCTCGCCCATGGTTACATCGCGAACGTAGTGTAAACGATTCTCAATTCCCCAGTGTCCGCGATTGAGACGTAGGAATATTTCCGGCTTGTAAACCTTGTGATCCAGACTGCTTATCAGATAGGCGGCCTCTACGGTGTGTGACTTGGGCGTGCGGTTCCATACTTCCCGTTGTACCCGGCAGACGGTCTTGAGTCCCGGCCATTGTTTCCATCCCGCCAACTCGCCGCTGGTCTGGATCGTGCGTTTCTCAATACGCGAGCCGTGCTTGTCTACATCTTCATGGACAAAAAGGGGGCGCGAGGGGAACGGAATACGTCTTCTATTTCGGCCAGCAGCTTGGGCTGGTTTTCCTTCACCGCCAGAAGATACTCTCCGCCAGGTTCCGTGATCGCCGCGCAGAGTTTTCGCTGCGCAAACAGGGCGTCTCCCGTTACAACTCTACCCTTTAATACCAAGCCTATCAGCACTTCCGATGCGGCGGTAATCTCGCCGCCATCTTCCTTGTTGGCCCCGGCGGAGACCTGCTTGAGCACCAGTCCAACACCCGCCATGAAAGCCGATAGCAGATGTACCCCGGGAACCTCGTGGCCCTGACTGCCCCGCAAGGTTTTACCGTCGATGCTGATCGCCTCGAGTTCGCCGCACGGTTCAAGCGCCACCCGGCATGAGTGGATCCAGCATGACAACGCTCTTTCGTAAGCCGGTAAATCCATCCGCCGCAATAAGTTACTGATCATCCCATTCGTGGGTATCCCATGCTTGGCCAGTCCCAACTGCTCTGCCAGTTCCTGACCATGATCGCGACCCCATTGAAGGATGGCGTAAATGCTGCGTCCACCGCACATTGTGCCCACCGCCAACAAACTTAAAACCGCCGGCAACGGATGGCGACGCCCACGCCGACCACGCGGATCCGGAACCGAATTAAAGGCTTCAACCAACGACATGCTCTGAATCACGGCCAATCCTTGGCCTCCTTTTTACGTGCAGGATAATCTTCGCCAGCCTTCCTTGGCTGGACGCTCCTATCATCACCTGTCAAGCAATTTTACGCCAGAGGCGAAAACTAAAAGACCCTGGGTACTTGACGAGGAATCTTCCGCCTTTGGCGTGGTGGATGTACATCAACGACTGTTGCGCGGAGGATTGCCTCCGGCGCTTCTGGCCACCCAACCCGATCCTGAATTCTATGCCGAGTGGCTGGATTCGTACTTTGCACGCGATGTCCAGGAACTCTTTCGCTTGGAAAAACGTTCAGGGTTTCTGCGACTGCTGGAGTTGCTGTTTCGACAGAGCGGCGGCATGCTGGATGTAAGTCGACTGGCGGTACAAAGCGAAGTAAGCCGGCCCACGGTCAATAACTGGTTGGAAGTCTATCAAACCACGCATGCCGTTCACTTGGTACGGCCATTTGCCGCAGGCGGTCGCCGCGAGATCGTAGCGCAGCCGAAGGTCTTCGGATTCGACACCGGGATGGTGTGCTACGCCCGTGGGTGGGATACTTTGCGGTCAGAGGATTGTGGCTTA
>DAHUZH010000256.1 GCA_027306695.1 Acidobacteriaceae bacterium | reverse complement strand
AACCGTACTTTGAAAAACATTCTAACGAGTTTTTTGGGGCCGTATCAGCCGTTTACCGCTGGAACAAGTGCCTCCTTTGGCGTCTTTATCTTATCGTCTTAATCTTCTGGATCGCAGTCGATGTCGTTATTTACTATTATGGCCGAATCCGACATTCCCGTCTCGTCCGCAAACATGGCTGGATCAATCGAATACTGAATCTCTTTATCATCCCTCGCGTTTCAGAATGGCATGTCTTCTTGTCAACAATGCTGACAGCAAAAGATGTTAAAGTCCGCGCTGATATTCTGACGAATAATAACGTTTTATATCAGGGAATCGTGGCCGAGAAGATGCTGGGGCCGGATGGGTCGCTAGACTGCATAACACTTGCGGAGCCTTCGCGTTTTCAGCGCGATGCGTATCTCGAAGCTAAGAAATTTGATCCAAAGATTGATCCCTCTACATTCTGGAAGAAAATTCCGTCAAATGTATTCGTAATCATGGCATCCGAAATCACGTCGCTCAATTTACGCCACTCATCTTCGTCCGCAGCAGCCGAAGATCCACAGATCCGAGAAATGTTACATAAGCTCTTGAGTAACCTTAGTGGTTAGGAAAAACCCTTAGATTCCTTACAAAACAGACGCTTGGCGCATAATGTATGGCGTGTTTTTGCCGGGTGCCCATCCTTCGCGTAGTTTGCGAAGAGTGGGATAAAAATCTGCTTACCTCAAGCCGCATTCCACGAGGCGCAATACTCTCGACAATTCCCAGATCGCATTCTCCGCCTCGCGCAGCTCATAGGAGGACTGCATGTTCATCCAGAACTGCGCCGTGGTTCCAAAATACCTGGCAAGGCGGACGGCAGTATCGGCAGTAACTGCCCGGCGCTCCAGCACTATGTCATTCTGGCACGGACGGGTCAGCTTCAACTCTTTCGCCAGCGGATAGACAACACTGGGGCCGAGCGGCCCCAGGTTCTCTTCGCACAAACTCCCGAGATGGAGGGTGCATCTTTGCGGCAATTTCCAGGGCGCATTGTCCGCCTATGCAGCCGACAACATGCCCGATTCGGCCTGCGCTACTGAGTGACGCCAGGCAGATTCTTGATCTGGTCCCAACCACCGCTGACCGAGGAACTGCCGCTGGAGCCTATTACGCCGACCGGAGTTCCGTTTCCTCCGTTGGACATAATCTGCAGCGCGCCATAGCTTAAAGTCACTCTTACAACAGGCGGGGGCACCTGTCTCCCGGCACTGTCTTGAGCGTCGCGATCACTGGTTCCGCCCAGCAGTTTAACCTCAGTCGGGGAGACCAGTGCGAATTTCAAGGTCAAGCCGTCTGCGTTGTACGCTTTCAATTCGCAGGATTGAAACGATTGTTTTGAAGACATGTCCCCTACAACTTGTACAAAGTCCTGGGCGAGAATTTCAACCGTAACATCGCTGAAAGTCACCTTGCCCGCTCCGGCCCCAGACGATTGAGAGCCGATATTCAGAGTCTGGGCCTGCTGCAAGTCCAGCAGGTACCCGGTAACATCTATGTTGATGCCGCCGCCATTGGTGCCGCTACAGGTGAGGTGGCCCACGATATCAGAATCCTGAGCAGACCCACCCGGAGGACCACCCCCGCCCGGCCCCCTGTAATTTGGGCGCGGCCCACCGTAGTTCCTGCCACCAGAACAAGTACCACAGCCAGAAAATTCGTTGCAATGCGCATAAACCACACCTCCTCTAACGGATGTAAATGCAAAATTTTAGCATTGGTTTCACGGCTAACGAACAACTTTTTTGCTCAGATGGCTTGCCGTCAATAGGCCAGGTGTTTCCCATCCTTTCACGCTGTTTGCGAAAGGTGGGATGAATCCCCGAAGTATCATAAAACAGGCATGTCTTTCCCCGTCAAAACCTGCGTCGTCTGCCATGAAGAGTTTGAATTGAAGCCGGACAAACCCGGT
>DAHUZH010000255.1 GCA_027306695.1 Acidobacteriaceae bacterium | reverse complement strand
AGGCTCCCCTCCCAGTTCCAGCACGGCGAAAAAGAACCAGCAATCTCCGGCCAAAGACAATCCATTTCCTGAGGACCAATCGGCGGCGGCGGCCAAGCCGACACACGCTCAGAGTCAAAATTCGGCATCAGGCGATTCCCAGAGCAGTTCGTCTTCTTCCGGCGGTTACAGTTCGAGCAATGAAAACCTGCCGCCGCCAGACCTCGGCGAGGGCGGGGCCAAGCCGAACAGCAAGAAGTTGGACTCATTTACGCGCGACCAGACGCAGGACGGGCGCGTGAAGGACGATTTGAACGTTGCGGACTATTACATGAAAAACGGCAATTATCGTGGTGCGTTTTCGCGCTATGACGATGCTCTGCAATATGATCCGCAAAACGACACCGCGCTATTCGGCAGGGCGTTTGCCATGTGCAAACAGAACATGACCAATGACGCGATGGCGCAATTCAAGACCTACACGAAGACCAATCCGCAGGGAAAGTACGCATTGAAAGCTGAGAAACTGCTGGCCCATCCGAACAAGTGCATGCACAACTTTTAAAGCAGACCCAGGTACCAGGCCAGCACCGGCCTGCCGAAAAAGATTGCCGCAATTCCGCCGCCTGCAAGAAAGCTGCCGAATGCAATCCGGGTTTGTGCCGTGGCCTTGCCCAGAGCCAGAAGGGCCAATGCGTACCCGGCGGCGGCCGTCACCGCGACAAAAAAAGCGAACAGGGTAAGCGGCAATCCCATAAAGGCGGCCATCATGGCCAGCAGCTTTACGTCGCCGAGGCCGATTCCTTCTCGCCTGCGCACCAGGCGATACACCAACCATACCGACAGCAACATGGCTGCCGCGATGGCTGCGCTTCCCACCGTCCGCAAGGCCATCGCTCCGCGATGATGTACATCCGGCGCAGCGACTTTCAGCAGGAATGCCAGTCCCAGCCCAGGCAGCGTGAACGCATCGGGCAGCAACATCGTCTGCGCGTCCATCACGGCGAGACCCAGCAGAAAAAAACACGCCACAGCGTCGATCAGTGTGTTCCACTTCACGCCGGTATGCAGCAGGCAGAGGACGAACAGGGAGGCGGTAGCCAATTCCATCAGCGGATATTGCATCGAAATCGGCAGGCGACAGGCGCGGCACCGCCCCCTGAGCAAAAGCCAACTCAAGAGTGGCACATTGTCCCAGGCCCGAATGGAAGCCCCGCAAGCCGGACAGTGGGACGCGGGCGCAACGATAGATTGATGCCGCGGCAGCCGCGCAATGCATACATTGAGAAAGCTGCCGAAGATCAAACCGGCGGAGCTCGCTGCAAAAATTAGAATTGAAAAAGAAATATGCACGCAGCCGCAGTATACGCAGCGGCAATGTCAGCAAGCTAAGATGTTGAGCATGGAGCCATTTCAGGAGTTGTCGAGCGGGCCTTCGGATTTGCCAGAGCGGATGGCGCTGCAGCAGGCATTCACGCGCACCGTGGAGATTATGGCGCAATTGCGGGCGCCCGGCGGCTGCCCCTGGGACCGGGAGCAGACGTTCGACTCGATTCGACGCTACACACTGGAGGAGACCTACGAGGTGCTGGATGCGATCGAGAACCGCGACTGGAACGGCTTGAAAGATGAACTCGGCGACCTCCTGCTGCAGGTCCTGTTTTACGCTGCGATGGCGCAGGAGGCAGGACACTTCCAACTGGTCGACGTCCTTGAGAATCTGAGTGCGAAGTTGATTCGAAGGCACCCGCACGTATTCGCCGGGAGGGCAGGCGTAGAGAACTCGCAGCAGGTGTTGGCAAATTGGGAGGAAATCAAGAAACAAGAACGGACGGAACGGAAGGGACCGAAGGCGGCTTCGTTGCTCCAGGACATTCCACGCAATCTGCCTGCGCTCATGGAGGCCGGCAAATTGGGCAGCAAAGCGTCGTCTGTAGGTTTTGATTGGCAGAGCGCGGCGCCTGTCTTCGACAAACTGGAGGAGGAACTGAGTGAGCTTCGGCGTTCCATTGCGAAGGATGATCACGCAGGCAACGAAGAAGAGATCGGCG
>DAHUZH010000254.1 GCA_027306695.1 Acidobacteriaceae bacterium | reverse complement strand
AATGCGGGAGGAAGGCTGGCGCAAGATCTTTGAGAATTTGGACACGGAAATGGCGAGCTGAAGTGATGGCCACTCGCCTATGTCCCTTCCGTTCGACCCTGCTGCCACGGCTATGCACAGAAGAATGCACGGCTCTCAAACATGCCGGCAGACGATCCGCGTTTGCCGGCAAAATCGGAAAGGGTCCCGACTATGTCGCGTCCAAAGATCAATATTGACGGGCTGTTCCACGCACTCGGAGATCCAACGCGTCGAGCCATCCTGGACAAGCTGTGCCATGGACCTCTTTCCGTTTCCAGCCTGGCTCAGCCACTCGGCGTCACCGTCACCGCCGTGATGCAGCATCTGCAAATTTTGGAAGAAAGCAGCTTGGTGCGCACGGAAAAGATCGGAAGAACTCGCACCTGCCGCATCGAAACAGCAGGCTTTACAGCGTTACAACAGTGGATTGACGATCACCGCACTCTTTGGCAACAGCGCCTCGATAGCCTCGGCGAATTCCTTAACATTGACGACGAGGAATGACAACGCGCCCGCTAAATTTCCCAGCGCAACAAACAGGTGCCGACGGTATACCCGGCTCCCACAGACGCCAGCAGCTTCCCCAATTCTCGCCTTTTTTGTCAACTACCGGTCACCAGATTGGATCTCAGCCCCTAAATCTAGGGACGTGCTCCACCAGATGCTAAGCCCGACGGCGCTTGGGCTGCGTCTCAATCCATTGCCGCAAAGCCGTGTCCACTCGCGTCTGCCATCCGGGGCCAGTGGCACGAAGCCGCTCCACCACAGACTCCTGGCGGCCCGAGTCTGAAGTCCATTCAAAATTCGATGCATGGAAACGATTCGAACGGGAGCACTCAAGGGCTGAAGCCATCTGTTTTTGCGCCAGGTACGGCACCCTTCGGCTGCGCTTAGGGCAGGCCAGAGAGGTTCTCTTTCAGATATAAACCGAAGCCACCGCCCTCAAACCGCCATTTCCCCAAGAAATGGCAGCAATGTAGAACCTTAAAATGGACACGAGAGAAGGAGGACCGCTGCTAGAAGCCGTGCCCCGATACAAGACCTGAAATTATTTTTTTTTACAAATTTACGATTCAGGACAAGAGCGATGGTTTGCAGCGGCTTTGGTTTCGGACTCGCGACCCTTGAGCCGATCATAGAGGTAAAGATCGCTGACGGTGCCCAGGGCCAGGTTGTAGTAGTCGGGAGTTCCAATGGCTGCGCACAGTTCTTCGTCGAATGCGTGCAGGGCGTGCAGGTGCGCGGCCGTGGCAGCGACTTCAAGCCGGCTGGCGCGCAGGAATTTCTGATAGCCGCGGTCGACCAGCGTGGAAATCTCGCCGCCAATCAGGCAGCCGGGCCGGACAACGTAGGCAGAGCCGCCGTTTGGCGTTTTGGCCAGGACCGCGCCGCAGCAGTATTTGCGGACCTGGACCCGATTTGCTGCGCCGGGAGTGTCCACGACATCAAACCCATGAGAACGAAAATATGTCATGGCGCTATCGAAGGTCTTGGCGGGAGGGTTTGATTTTTTGCTCATGAAATTGTCGATTGCTCTCCAGGTTTCGGAAACGGCGCGAAATCTGCGTGTGCCGCGCGCCCGATTGCGACCGTTCGCAAGCTGCCGCTACACTTTCAGTATAGCGTGCGGGAATTCATCTCCGACGCTTCAAATGTTTCGCCGGAATCGATGAATATCCGAGTGAACGGTTTTGGGGGCGGGTAAAATCACGATGCTGCGCATGGGCCAGATGCAATTCGATCGGATTCGCCGACATGGAGAAGAGACTTATCCGAACGAGTGCTGCGGGGTCTTGCTGGGTTACGTGGGAACGGACGGCAACAGAGTGATCGACGCGGTGTCGGCTGAGAATACGCGATCCGACTCGGCTCACAATCGTTACGAGATTGCGCCGCGTGAGCTGGTCCGCATCCAGCAGCAGGCGCGGCATCGGGGGCTGGACATTGTCGGCTTCTATCATTCGCATCCGGACCATCCTGCGGAGTGGTCAAAGACCGATTTAGAAGAAGCGCACTGGCTGGGATGTTCGTATGTCATCACCAGTGTG
>DAHUZH010000253.1 GCA_027306695.1 Acidobacteriaceae bacterium | reverse complement strand
CCGAATATGCTCTCCCCATCCTGTATGTTGTCGCTGAGACTTCGCCATAATCAATATATACCTGCGAGTGAAGTGCTCTAGTCGAGTTACAGGCGGAGTTGGAGAACAAGAGCGGGCTTCGCTTCAGCACGCAACATTTGTGGCGAGTGGTGAAGCGACTCGGCTTCCGGCTAACAAAAAGTCGCTCCACGCCCAAGAACGCGACACGGAAGAGAACCGCAAGCGGCGCGAAGAGTTCGTCGAGACGATTGGCAAAATAGACCTGGACCGGTTGATCTTTCTCGATGAGAGCGGCGTCTCTACGCAGATGACGCGCCTGTACGCGCGCTCGACCGGCGGCGCGCGCATCCATGAAACCACGCCCGACAGCCGCTGGAAAATCCTCACCATTCTGGGCGCCATCAGCACCCGCGGCATGATCGCCACGATGACCATCGAGGCGGCCACGGACCGGGAGATTTTCCTCGCCTATCTGGAGGAAGTCTTGTGCCCAAAGTTGCGCTCCGGCGACGTGGTGGTGATGGACAATCTCAGTTCGCACAAGGTCGACGGAGTGCGCCAAAGAATCGAGGCCGTCGGAGCCAGGTTGCTCTACCTGCCACCTTACTCGCCAGACTTGAACCCCATCGAGAAGGCCTGGGCCAAGCTCAAACAACTGTTGCGCGCGGCCAAGGCGCGGACCAAAGAGGCTCTCGATCAGGCCATCGCTCACTTGCTGCCACTGCTCACTGTCGAGGATGCCAAAGCCTGGTTCAGGCTCCCATTTAATGCTCTACAGCAATAGGAGATATGCTCTAGGGTGTATAGTCCCGGCAATTGATGGGTTGGGTCGAGAGTAAATCGTTGGGGGTCTTTTTGCCAGCAGTGGCAAATGAATTCATAGGGAGTCAACCCGTTGAGGGTTTTGAGTCTGCGGGCGAAGTTGCAGGCAGCGACGAAGTCGCTGCGGTTAGAGCATTTCACCTATAGATGTATATAGTATCCACAGTGACGAAACCAGCCTTGAGCGTTGTTTGGCAATATGGTTGGAATGGCATCGGTGATGGCTTGCTGCAGGGCATCGACGGAGCGGGCCTTGGCGGAGCGCAACGCCTGTTTCAGTTTGGACCAGCATTGCTCGATGGGATTGAAATCGGGCGAGTAGGGAGGCAGGTAGAGCAGTTCAGCGCCTGCGGCTTCGATCAGCTCCCGCACGCCAGAGACCTTGTGGGAACTCAGATTATCCATGACCACGACATCGCCCGGTTTCAGTCGCGGGCAAAGCACCTGCTCGAGGTAAGCTAGAAAGACTTCGCGATCCGTGGGAGCCTCCACCGTCATGGTGGCAACCAGTCCCTCGACGCTCATCGCACCCAACAGAGTTAGAGTCTTCCAGTGTCCGGCTGGATTCGGCTCCCGCACCCGCTGGCCACCGAACGCACGCCCATAGCGACGCGTCATCTCCGTAGTCACACCGCTTTCATCCAGGAATAGCAGCCGCTTGGCATCGATCCGATTCAGCGCTTCGCGCCATGCCTGACGGCGGACCTGGTTCTGCTCGCTGTCCTGCTCCTGGGCGTAGAGTGACTTTTTTTCAGCCGTAGTCCCATCTTTTTCAACGTTCGCCACAAGTGCTGCAGGCTGAAATGTTCCCGCTCCACTTCCCACACCTGCTGCTGCAACTGGGCCAGCGTCAGATCGGTCTGGCCCTTGAGCGATCGCCGGAGAAGCTGCTGTATCTCTGCCGTCATCCGGCTCCGCGTGCCGCGGCGCTGCAGCTTCCGCTCCATCTGCCCGCTGCTCTTGTACTGCGCCGATATCTTCAGCGCATACGGATGGCTCACTCCAAATCGCCCCGCTAACTCGCGCAGGCTCCCATCCCCCCGACTATGCGCCTCCAGCAGCTTCCGCCGCAGATCGTCCGAATATGCTCTCCCCATCCTGTATGTTGTCGCTGAGACTTCGCCATAATCAATATATACCTGCGGGTGAAGTGCTCTAATCGCTGAGTTCTGGACTTCTCCCCATTTTTGACACAAACGGTTAAGACTCAAAATCCAATGAATGGAGAATTGAGTCATGGGAGTGTCACGCAGGCAGTTC
>DAHUZH010000252.1 GCA_027306695.1 Acidobacteriaceae bacterium | reverse complement strand
AGCGGTACGCGACCTGATCGAGGCGCAGACACTCTACCAGGCCAAAATTGCTTCCGAGCAAATGGAAGGCTCGCTCTCCCGCCGCATTCGGCCCACCAAGCAGGCGCTCGTCGATTTGATCGCCGAGCTGGAAGCTGGCATCGATTTTGCGGAAGATGATATCGACTTGCTGCCCGCGGCCAGTATCGCCACACGCATCGCTGCGATAGTCGAACCACTGGCGGCGCTGGCAGCGTCCTTCGCGTTTGGCAGCGTGGTGCGCGACGGATTTTCGCTGTCGATTGTGGGCCGTCCCAACGCCGGGAAATCTTCGCTCTTCAATCGGCTGGTGCAGCGCGAGCGCGCCATTGTGACGGCAACGCCGGGAACGACGCGCGATCTTGTGACGGAACGAGTTTCTCTGGGCGGAATTCCGCTGGAGCTGATCGACACCGCTGGGCTGCGCGAGGCAGAGAACGAGGCGGAAAGCATCGGCATTCAAAAATCGCGCGAAGCATTGGCCGATGCCGACGTGGTTCTGCTGGTGCTCGACGCGACTGCGGACACATTGACGCACGAAGAAATTACGCTGCTGCAGCAGATGCGCGCGCGCCGCGCTGTCGTCGTGACCAATAAGACGGACCTGCCGCGCGGGAAGTCGAGCGGCGAGACGAGAAAACTTCTCGGCGAAGGCATCCAGCAGATTGAGACCTCCGCACTGACCGGCGACGGCGTGGCTGCGGTGCAGGCAGCAATTTTGGCGTTGATGCGTGGTGGAGGAAGCGAGGCCGAAAGCGGACTGATGACGAATGTGCGTCAGCAGCAGGCCGTATCGGAGGCGCTGCACGCGCTGGCCGATGCACAAGCCGCACTCGACGCCAATGTGCCTGACGAAATGCTGCTGCTCGATCTTTATGCTGCATTGCGCCATTTAGACGCATTGACCGGCGAAACCACCGCAGACGATATCTTGAACTTGATCTTCTCCACCTTCTGCATCGGAAAATAGAGTGGCGAACATGGCGTCATAAACTATGGTTCCGCGAAAACCAGGTTTGTATTTACAATTTGAGTGTGGAGATTACGTTTGACCTGGAGAAAAATGCACGCAATATCCGGGAACGCGGTCTCTCTTTTGAGCTGGCTGCGGAGTTCGACTTTGAGAACGCGGTGACGCACGTCGAGCAGCGTGGCGGCGAAAACAGGATTGTTTCGGTTGGATACCTTGGGAATCGGCTGCATGTGCTCTGCTACCTGGAAACCGCGCGTGGGATTCGAGTCATCAGCTTCAGGAAGGCAAACCGGAGGGAGGCAGAAAAATATGGCATACCGAAAACCCTTGACCGATGAGGAAGGCGAAGTAAGGGAATGGACAAAAGAGGACTTTGCCAGTGCTGTGCCGTTCTCTCAACTGCCGAAATCTTTGCAGGCAAAGCTGCGCTCGCTCAAGAAGCCGCGCGGCCCGCAGAAAGCCCCTACCAAGGAAGTTGTCACCATCCGTCTGTCCCGTGATGTGGTGGAGCAGCTTCGCGCCAGCGGTCCCGGATGGCAAACGCGAGTGGACACTGCATTGCGGCAGTGGGTGGAAACGCAGCCCAAGCGCCGCCGGGCCTAGCCGAAAACCCCAACATAGTGGTTGGAGGGCAAGCGCAGAGGCAATTTACATCTCCAGTATGTCTTCAAAATAATTTTCATTTTCTGAAACTACTATAAACATTGACGATTCGTGCCGAGTTAAACTTCTGCATCGGAATATAAAGTTGGGCAGTTACCGTGTCGATGCTACCCAGGTCAGGGTGTTACGCGCACGATTCTGCAACACGCGGCGGACGGACGAGTTCAGCAGTGAGATGGAAAAATTTTGTTGCTACGCTCATAATCCGAATGATTAGCCTGCAAGACGTGGGGTGGAACCATGCCAACAACTCGCCGGGATTTTTTGTCGCGCACCGCACTCGTTACCGCAGGAATGGCCGGGAGCGGAATGGGTGCGTCTGTGCATGCCGAGAGCAGAGATGACATCCCGGTGCAGTATCAGCCGCCCAAAAAACCCGTCATCGTGACCCGCGAAACCGGAGACAACACGGTTGCCGAAGCGTACGCCATGCT
>DAHUZH010000251.1 GCA_027306695.1 Acidobacteriaceae bacterium | reverse complement strand
AATACGGTCGCGCCATGTGAGCTCATGTCGCAGATCATCGCCATATCTACTCTACACCATCAGACAAAATGCTCTAGAGCGGATTCATAGTGTTGATATGGTCGGATGTTTTGGGAGTCATTCTGAATGGAGCGTAGCGGAATGAATAATCCAGAGACCATTCGCTTCGATTGCGTCGCCATCACCGTCTGGATTCTTCGCTTCGCTCAGAATGACGGGCCTTATTTCTGCTATTCCCGTATCTTCTTGCGGATTTCGATATTGAGCCGCTTGATTTTCTGATTGAGCGTCGACAAAGGAATGCGGAAGGCCTCGGCAGCGTCCGTCTGGTTCCAATTGCATTGCTCCAGCCGGTCCGTGATGATGCGCTTCTCAATGTCTTCCAGAATTTCAAACAGAGACGTGTTGGGACTATGTTCCAACAGGCTCGCCGCGTAGTTGCGACCCGTCAGATGGTCGGGCAAAAGCTCTTTCTGGATGGTCTGCTCAGTCGACAACACTACGCAGCGCTCGATCACATTTTCCAGCTCGCGCACATTGCCCGGCCAGGAGTAGTCCATCAACACTCGCATGGTTTCGGGCGTGATGATGCGCAAGGGCAGTTGGTTTTCCTCGCAAAAACGCTTCAGGCAATGCGCGGTGAGCAGCGGGATGTCTTCTCTGCGATTGCGCAGCGGAGGCAGGTCCACGGTGATGACGTTGAGCCGGTAATACAGGTCTTCGCGGAACCTGCCTTCGCGCACAGCCAGGCGCAGGTCCGCGTTGGTGGCGGCCACGATGCGGACATCGACCTGTACCTCCTGCACGCCACCGACCAGCATAAATTTCCGGTCCTGCAACACGCGCAGCAATTTCGCCTGCGTATCGAGGGCCATAGTCCCAATTTCATCCAAAAATAAGGTCCCGCCGTTGGCGATTTCAAACAGGCCCTTTTTCGAGGCAATCGCAGAAGTGAACGCGCCCTTTACATGACCGAAAAGGGTGCTTTCCAATAGCTCCGACGGTACAGCGCCGGTATGCACCGGAACAAATGGCTTGTCACGGCGCGGCGAATGGGAATGGATGGCCTTCGCGATCAGTTCCTTACCAGTGCCGCTTTCGCCCTGCACCAGCACGGTGGAGCGGCTGGGGGCCACCTGCCCGACCAGGTCGAGCACCGTCTGCATAGTCTCGCTTTTGCCGATGATGTTTTCAAAACTGTAGCGCTGCTTCAGCGCGCGCTTCAGATGGATGTTTTCCGTTTCCGCACGATGCTGCCCAATGGCGGCGCGAATGTCGGCGAGCAGTTTCTCGTTGTCCCACGGCTTCTGGATAAAGTTGTTCGCACCGTGATGCATCGCTTCCACGACGTTCTGCACCGTACCATAGGCGGTGATCATCACGACAGGAAGATTCGAATGGCGCGTGCGGATCGCTTGAAGGATTTCAAAGCCGCTCTGACCCGGTAGTGCGAGATCGAGCAGGACAAGGTCGTATACCGATTCCGCCAGGCATCGCAGGCCTTTTTCGCCATCGGGGGCAGTGTCCACTGCAAAGCCCTCCAACTCCAGCAGAAGCTCCAGTGACTCGCGGATGGCCGTTTCATCGTCGATGATGAGCAGGCGCGGTTTGAGTGGAGCAATCTCAGGATGCGGCGAATTATCAGCGACGGCTTGAATAACATCAGGCATGAACAGGTTTCCTTAACATGGGGAATTCCAGATGAAACGTGGTCCCCTGGCCAACTTTGCTTTCCACTTGGATCTTGCCGGCGTGCTCTTGAATGATGCCATAGCTTACAGACAGGCCCAGTCCGGTCCCGCGCCGCTGGCCTTCCACAAGCGTTGCCTTCGTGGTGAAAAATGGATCGTAGATGCGACGCAGATGTTCCGCCGCGATGCCGGAGCCAGTGTCCGCAATACGGACCTCCACATGGCCGTTCGCAACCGTTTCCACGCGCAGCGTGCCACCTCCCGCCATGGCGTCTTTTGCATTCAGGAAAAGATTCAAGAAAACCTGCTGGAGTTTCCCGACATTGCCAAGGATGTCCGGCAAGTTCGGTTGCAGCACCAGATCGACGGCGATATTGGCGGTGCGGAATTGATGCTCTAACAGCGCCAGTGTTTCTTCCAGAACATGGTTGACGCTGACGGCCTTGAATTCT
>DAHUZH010000250.1 GCA_027306695.1 Acidobacteriaceae bacterium | reverse complement strand
AGTCATAGGCATGGGCGATTGTGTTGCATAGGTTGGAAGCATGTACCAGAGCGATTTGACGGATGCGCAGTGGAAGAAACTGGAGCCGTTGCTGAACGAGCCAAGGATTGGGCGACACGCTGGCGGGCGACCGCGCAAGCATGGCCAGCGGCGGGTCGTGGAAGCGCTGCTGTACGTGGTGAAGACGGGCTGTCAGTGGCGGCAGATGCCGAGCAATTTCCCTCCGTGGAAGACCGTGCATGAGCATTTTCGCTTGGGGCGCGACAGCGGTGTGTGGGAGCGGATCGGCAAGACGCTGCGCGAGCGGGGCGCTCGGCGAAGGGTAGAAACGCCGCGCCCAGCGTGGCCATTATGGATTCGCAGTCGGCGAAGACGGCGCTAAAAGGGGGCGGCGCGGGTACGACGCGGGCAAGAAGATCAAGGGCCGCAAGCGCCACATCGCGGTAGACACCGAGGGCAACCTGCTGGCGGTGGTCGTGCATTCGGCCGGTATCCAGGACCGGGTCGCGGCGCGCGCCGTGCTCATGCGCCTGTTCTGCCGCTTCGACACCATCGCCAAGGTCTTCGTGGATGGCGGCTACACCGGCAAGCTCATCGGCTGGGCCAAAGACATGTTCGGCTACGACGTGGAAGTGGTCAAACGCAATCAGTTGCACACATTCAAGGTGCTGCCCAAGCGCTGGATCGTCGAACGCACCTTCGCCTGGCTCAACTGAAGCCGCAGACTCAGCAAAGACTACGAACTCCGCCACCCCTCAGCGGAAACCATGATCCATGTCGCCTTTGTTCACCTACTCCTGCGACGATCCACTTAGTTTCTGGACAGGTTCTCAGTACGATTGTGGGGTTTGAGTGCCCTCTCTGTGCCTATGATGTACCCTTTTCGAGAATCAGAAAGACAGAAGTTGATTAAAAACATGCTTGATGGGAAGGCTCGAACTCCTGACCTCTACCGTGTCAAGCTGTTAACTCTAAGCAATACAAACACATACAGGGCCTCAGCCGCCGCATAAGTCCGTGTAAACCGTGTAAGACGCAGAATTCCGTGCCCTTTCTGTGTCCCCAAAAACGAGTTTTGTGCCCCCTTTACGTTGGCTCTTGAATGATGAACCAAATTTTTCACACCAACAATCTTGGGTACTCATAAATGATGAGGGCAACCCAATGAAGTGCGTATTCGCTTGAAAATCAAGGGAAATGGTCCCGGCAGCTCGGAGGCGTGGGCAAAATCAATGATTCCGGGGCCATTGACCTGGTTAACCTGGTTGACTGCATCTTCCACAAACTGTAGAGTTCAAATTATTGAAGTGGAGAGTTTATGGCTACCCTACCAACCGGCAAAAATGACACGACCGTGGTTTCCGCCCTACATGCGCGCGCGAATTTCGGGAAGCTCCTGCGTCGTGTGGACGGCGAGCGCCGCTCTCTCGTTATTGAAAAGCGCGGCACGCCGAAGGCGGTGCTATTGAGTCTCCGCGATTATGTCAAGCTCGCCGCGCCTGAGCCTGAAGTTTTGAGAATTATTGGCGAAGATTCTGAACGAAACCGGACGAACATCTTGACATTGCGCCAGATCGACCAGCTCATCAAGGCTTCCCGGGCGCAAAAGAAGAAACGGTAATGCTTCCTCTCCGGCTTGTCATCGATACCAATGTTCTGGTTTCAGCCGCGCTTAAACCCGAGAGCCTTCCGCGCACGACCTTACTGCTAGCGCTCACCAAGCCTGCTCGACTCTATGTGTCGCGTCCCATTCTGAAGGAGTATGCGGACGTGCTTTTACGCCCGGAGCTTCACATTCGCAAGGGTCTTCAACACCAGTTGCTACAGCTCATTAAAAATCACAGTCACATCATCGTCCCGAGCTGCCGCCTTGAAGTGACGAGTGATCCCGATGACAATATGTTTCTCGAATGCGCCGATGCCGCTCGCGCGGACTACCTCATTACTGGCAATCATAAGCATTTCCCGGTGTTTTGGAAGAAGACGAAGATCATCACATCTCGTGAATTCATCAGTCTCATGGCACCCCATCTTCTGGGTTAGGCGAAAACTAAAACCGTCAGATCTTCGCTAAAAATACTGCTCTCGCTTGAAGAGCACCTGTGAGTTCCGTCGGGGAACGTGAAGGCGAATGGTCGTTATACGTCGTACGCAGACTCATTTATCGATTGCGAG
>DAHUZH010000024.1 GCA_027306695.1 Acidobacteriaceae bacterium | reverse complement strand
ATTCAGGCCAAGCGTGTTCCGTAAGGAGGAAGCCGTCAGTCTGGGACTAGCTCCGATCTCATACAAGATGCGAGCTTCTGTGAGCGAAAAATCCCCGTCAAGGTGCCGCTTGCGCAACAGCCCGAGCCGCGCGGTGTAGAAGCGATTGAACTCCCGCACGGCAGAGATTTGTTCCTCTTCCTTGATGTTGCTGGCCACCATGGAATATTCTAAACGCAATTAGTTGCCAAAAGCAAGTATCCAGCAGTTCGACGGTGTGGGCGCTTGGTGGGTCAAGTACGTTGATGCCCAAAATTCGCTCTTGATCCCGTTCAGCCGATCACTGGCGGCATAGTTGGTCTGCGGCCAGAGGACAACCAGCGTTCGAGATTGTCAGCGTATGTCCGGCTGGAGCGATGTTCGCTTCCATCGGAAAGCTTGATTTTGAATTCTCTGTTTTCTAGGGGATACAACTCACGAATGCTCGTTGTCTGGACAATTCTGGAACGATGGATACGAAGGAATTTCGATGGATCAAGTCTCCTCTCCAAGGAGGCCATCGTTTCGCGCAATAGGTAGCTTCGTCCACTGGCGTGCAGTTCCGCGTAATCACCTGCAGCCCCAATCCACTCGACATCCTCTGCAAGCACGACCTGAATGCGGGAACCAATTTCTACAGTAAAGCGAGGGGCCCAGGTCTCCAATCTCCGGTCGAGCATTTCTATGACACGCGCAGCCATCGCAGACTTCAGAGTTGAATCCACCAATTTTTGGGCTCTGCCAATGGCAGCGGCGAAACGCAGATCGTGCACCGGTTTCAAGAGATAATCCAGCGCATGAAATTCAAATGCCTGTACTGCATGTTTTTCGAATGCTGTCAGAAAAATAACGCCTGGAAGGTTTTCCCGCGGTAACGCACGGAGAACATCAAAGCCGTCCATTTCTGGCATCTGGACATCCAGAAATACAAGGTCAGGTGCCAATTCCAGAATTTGTTTCACCGCAGTTGAACCGTCCCCGCATTCGCCAACAATCTCTATATTTCTGAATTTTCTGAGCCTTAGGGCCACGCCGCGCCGGGCCAATGGCTCGTCGTCCACAATCATTGCGCGCACGGTACGACCTCCTGCCGGGACATGACGTTTCGGTATGGCAGTTCCACTGTGACCCGACAACCGCCGCTTTCCGGCCAATCCTGTGAGAAACCGTAATCTGTTCCGAAAAGCGCATTGAGACGTGCTGTCGTGTTCTTAAGGCCAATTCCTCCAGTTGACTCCTGATGGATCTCCTTACATTGTCTTCCGGAATTTTCGATCAAAATGCGCAGGCGGCCCGCGTGAAGGGTACTTTTGATTGCAATCGTGCCTCCTTCTGCAAGCGGTGCCACGCCATGGCGTACCGCATTCTCAACCAGCGGCTGAAGCAACATACACGGCACCCTCGCATCCAGCGTATCCGGAGAAATCGCGATCATGTAGGTCAATCGATCACCCAGGCGTGTCTTCTCAATGGAGAGATATTGTTCGTTCACCATAATCTCTTGAGAGAGCGGCACTTCCGTCAGGATTCCGGAATCGAGGCTCGCGCGGAGAAGATCGCCAATCTCTGCCAACATTCGGGTTGCAGTCTGGGTTTTTCCATCCAGAACGAGAGTGGAAACCGAGTTCAGCGAATTGAACAGAAAGTGAGGATTTAACTGGTAGCGAAGCGCAAGCAGACGCGCTTCTCTGGCCTCAGACTCCGCGCGAAGCAGTCGTTCCTTTTCCAATCCTACTTGCTGCCATTGCTTGATGCTGAAATAGAGATTGCACCACATGAAAATGACGAACCAGTAACTCAAAGCGTCGGGTAGCAGACCGAACCAGTCTAGCTTTGCGAAGCCGTGGAGCGTTCGCTCGGTCGCGAAGATGCTGAGACCTCCCGCAAACACTGAGGCTACACCAGCTTTCCATTCGAACGCCAGCCAGGATTGAGAAGTTTGAAGCATCCGCTGGCAAACAGGGTAGAGACCCAATACGTCAGCGCATCGACTTCGAGTGCCAGCTTCTTGGTGGTGCGTGGCTGTTTCAGCAGAAGGTCGCGTTTGGGCACCAGCGATTCCAACAGTTCGAGTTCGGTATCGTTCAATTGGAAGATGTCCGCGTAGAGCTTGCGGTCCATGTTCGGGTTGGCGAGGAAGATTTTTGTCGGACACGATTCGTGGACGATGTGCAGCATCTCGGACGCTGCCAGTTCCACCACGGACTGCGTCGCCAGCACCATCGCGGCATTTTTCTTGCGCCACGTTTTTTCGGCGCGCGTGATCCACTCGCGAATGGTGGCGTTTTTCAGGAACATCCACGCCTCATCGATGACGAAGCACTTGAAGGTGGCGGTGTTCTCTGGCTTCTCAATCTCCGCCGACGCCCGGCGCAACACGTAGAACAACAGCGGCTCCAGCACGTCCGGGGCATCCGACCAGCCATCGAAGTTGAAGGTCTGGAAGCGCGAGAAGGTCAGCGTGTCCTCGACGTTGTCGAACAGATGGCCGAACTGCCCTTCACGCGTCCAGCGGTGCAGCCGCTCGCCCAGCGGACCAAGAATGGAGGCGAAGTTAGAGAGCGTGCGAATCTCCAGGGGCAACTGGTACACCCGCTCGACAGCGGCGTAAAGCGCCTTTTCATCCTCCGGTGTCAGCGCATACTTGCCCTGGGCTTCGATCAGGACCCGGGTGAAGAGATACAGGAAGTTCAGGTTTTCGTGCGTGGGTTCCAAGGAAAACGGATTGATCGAGAAGCCGGGGTTTTTCAGGCCGACATTGAGATACGTCCCCCCAAAAACGCGGGTGAGCGTCTCGTAGCTTCCACCGAGATCGAAGATGAAGGTCAGCGGACTGTATTTCTGGAGCGACTCCAGTAAAAAATTCAGCAGGAAACTTTTTCCCGACCCCGTTGCGCCCAGCAGTAGCGTGTGCGCGACATCGCCTGCGTGCAGATTGAAATAGTATGGCGTCGCATGCGCGGTTTCGAGAACCGCGAGATGTTCGCGTTCCAGATGCGGATTCCACTGCTGTCCGGTATCGATGCCGAACAGGAACGACATGTCGGCATAGTTGGAATTGAGCGCCCACTGCTTGCGCAGATTGAAGTGTTTGTTCCCCGGTACCGTGGCGAAGAAGGCGTTCAGCAGGTTGTAGCGTTCCTCGTACAACAGGCCATCATGCTGGGTAAAGAGTTTCTGGAACTCGGCCACGGCATGTTCGACCTTTACGCGATCTTCGTCGTAAACCACCACCGTCAGCGTGAACTCGCCAAAGGATTTTCCCTCCATGCCGAGCGCCGTCAACGCTTCGCCCAACTCCGCGACAGCGGCCTCTTTGGAATCGTCGACCAACTCCTCGCGCGGTCCAGTATGCTTCTGTTCTTGCAAGTTGGATAAAAAGCTGGTCTTTGAGTTGTGGTGATGACGGCGACGCTTGTTGATTTCCTTGCGTGCTCGCGCGTTATCGACAGGATGCCATTCGGTGACGACGTGAAAGTTGGCTGGGACAGCGAGCATGCCACGCAACAGCAGGGGCCGCGTCTCGCTGGGCAGTTCCTTCAGTGTCAGAACACGGACGTAGAAATCATCCAGACGCAGATGGCCGCGATGGGCTTCCAGCTCCGAGTCGCACATCTGCCAGTCGAGATGCTGCATCCCATACAGCCTGCTCTGTTGAATCTTGGAGGGGCGGAAGTTGACGAAGCGCCGGACCAGCCGGAACGCTTTCTCCGCCCCTAGCAGCTCGACCGTGGTGAGGTCGCTGAGCTGCCCACTTAAACTCTGGACTTTCTGCTGCAACCGCATCCGGTCGCGCTCGATCTGCTCATACAACAGGGTGCGTTCTCTATTGCTCGAAAACAGCGCACGCAAGTCCCGTAGGGACGAGCGTGGCGTTTTCGGCAATTGCGACAGCGCGTGCAGCAGTCCGGTCCTGGCGTAGCTGCCATCGACCATCACGATCCAGAAGATTTCTACCGAGTACAGCCGGTCTGCTTTGGCCGCGAGAAAATCCGCACGTTGTTCCACGGCTGCCCGCACCAGCGGGTTCGTGTACTCCGCGTGTGGTATAGTGGGCCGGTTGTGGCGAAAGAGAATTTGGTACAGCCGCGTCTTTTCATCGAGCGAGCGAAGCGCGGCTTCGAGACGTTTGACCACGTAGTCCCGGCCGGCATGGTCGAGACTTTCGGCATCGATCCCGCCGATCTCCAGAGCGCAGCCAAGATCGCCGGACTTCATCAGAAAGCAATGCTCATCCCAGAAGCCGTACAGGTTCACCTGAGCCATGAATGCCCCGGCTTCCTTCCAATCTTTCGTGATCTGCTCAATCCTGAACATGACGCCTCACTATGCGAATTTTTGTTGGTTCCCATTGCATCGGGTCGTACCGGCGCCGAAATTTGCCGGAGTTGAACAGCACGCGCAGAATCTCGACATCGTGTTTTGTCGCTATGCGGGCGATGACGACGCCGACGATGAACAACAGAATGCCTCCCAGCAGGGAATGCATCAGCGAAAACACGGCCCCGCCTGCGACCAGCGCCACGAAGAACAACCGCCGCTCCGCGCCCAGAATGGTCAGCGGGCGGTTCATCGCTTTATGCACTTTGTTTTGCCGTGAACCGCCCGCCGCCATCCATCGACCTCCTTTCCGCTCATTGCTTGTGGTTGAAAAGCTCATTTGGCGGTGAAAGAGCGTCTCTATCCTCCCGGAAAAAGCCAGGCCATGAAGTTCACTGCGCCAATGGCCATGCCGATGCCGAAGACGATCCCGGCCAGCATGCGTTTCGACTGGCCTTCGCCATAGGCGAACATCAGCCCACCCAACACGATCGCAACCAGAGATAACCCGGTGGCAATCGGCCCGGTGAATGCCTGTTCGAGAACGCCGACCGCGTTCTCCCAAGGACTGCCGCCGCCCGCTTGGGCATAGGCGGGAAGGGCCAGTAATAACGTGGCAGCTGGACTCAGGAAACGCGCCAGCCTGTACAGGCGCGGGTTGCATTGTGAGAAACGGGTGATGGATGACATGGAAAGGACTCCTCTTTTTCAAAAAAAACTCGAAGCGGCTGCCATTTTTGCGCCGATCTGTTGGCGAAGGTAGGGCCGAATCGGAGGGGCGTCCAATGCTATTTCTGCACGAGGTATGCAAAAAACGCATAGCTCGTCTATTGACAAGATGTATTACGTTATGGTTGTGGAAGCGAGTTGCACGGAAGGCGCAGAGATGGGCATTCCACAGACAACCGGCAGAGAGGCCGCGCGCTGGGGCGAGTCAAGACACGATGCCGTCAAGACGGAACGAAGAGAACGTCTTGACGCGGGCCGGTGTGCGGACACAATCGAGCCGCCGCAGGAATGCCCAGGGAATGGTTATGATGAGTTGCTATTCAGGGGAAATCTGTGGAGCAGGAACAGCTTCGCCTGGATCGGTTGCGGAATGCAGCCTGCCAGATCCATCGAGGGAACGGGCGTTCTCTTTACAAAGGGACCGGTTCGAGCAACGGGTTCACCACCTGAATCGCCCCATAGCTCTGCCCTGTTGCCAGGTCTTCGGAATAGAGGACCGATGCTCCTGAACTACCGGCGGCGTGAAGGATCAGCGCGTCCCAGAAGGAGGTCTTATAGCGCGCTTCGATATCCAGCGCCTGGAGAACAGACTCGGGGGTGTTGGTGACAACCTCCCATGTGGAGTAATCGCGTATCAGTTGGCGGACCTCAGCCACCGGCAAGGGATGGCTGACTTTGCGGCGAAGGTTGATACAGAGTTCCTGTAGGACCTGCGTACTCAAAACGCCCTGGCTGGAATTCCAGAGATCTTCTAACAGCAATTGAGCGCGCTGATGTTTCACTCCGGCGGAACGGTCATGCGCGTACACCAGAATATTGGTATCGACAAAACATTTATCGCTCATGCAGTTCATCCCGTGAGCGAGGGGGCGTCCATTTCAGGTCGAAGCCCTTCTGCAGCCGAGTCATCGCGCGCCTGCGCGCATGGTTGTATCCCTTGCGCTCGCGCACGGCCTGTTCCAGACGGACTGCGAGCAGGGCGCTGATGGAGGTGCCTTCCTCGGCAGCGAGGATACGTGCTTCCCGTAGGAGGTCCGCTTCGATCTTCAAGGTGATATTGGCCTTCATACGAGCATCCTTTTGCGTGCAGCACTATTTTACGTGCGCAGACACAAGGAAATCAACCAATCATCTGTGCGCGCGGCAAGCGGATGCTTTGCGCACTGGCACCATTGCCCGCGCTCGCGTGCGAAGAAGGAATGCCTTGCAGCGCGCTGGGAGGGCAACATTATGCGTTAAAAACGGCAAAGGCAGTCCGCGATTGAGAGGAAGGCCGCTTCGCGGCCATCCTCTCGTGAGTCCTGGTCATGCGTCCAGCGGCAGCGCGGAAATAGCCGTCATCCATTTCTATGCCAACGTATCTGCGGCCTGTCAGCAACGCCGCCGCGCAGGTCGATGCCGAGCCGCAGAAGGGATCGAGCACCAATTCACCTGGCAGCGTAAATGCGCGAACCAGCGGTACGAGTGAAACAACCGCTTTCTGCGTGGGATGGAGCGCGTTGCCGGTGTAGATCAATCGCTGTACATCCGGTAGCGGCTGTGCGGGCAGCGGCGGTCTGCCTTTCGCCAGCAAGTACGCCTGTTCATGCTGACACTTCATGAACTTGGTGCTGCTGGTGTAACTCTTGCGAAATACGAAGTGTCCCACCGGACGGAATCCCGCGCTGCGCCAGGCATCGAGGAAATGATCGGCGAGCGGCCAGCCATAGAAGCAGACCATGAGGCGGTCCTGCTTCAGCACACGATATGCCGCTGCCATGGCGGGCTTGAGCCAGTTGGCGTCGGTATCGTTCTTGAGCGTGCGTCCCTGCCGGTCATGGAAGTTCACCAGATACGGCGGATCGGTGAGGATGAAATCTACGCTCTGCGCGGGCATCTGTTGCATCACGTCGATGCAGTTGCCGTGGACGATGGTGTCGATGATGTGCGGCTGATTCTGAATTGCATAGGTTGCTTGCATAATCTGGATCTCCTTTGTGCTCCCGAAGTGGTCTCTCAGGGCACACTCCCGGAGGGCGCGAGAGGTGGCCGCTCCCAAGGCGGGGAGATGCTTTTTCGGAGGCGGCCTTCAGGAGGAGCCGAAACCCGCAGGGCGTTCGCCGTGGCGAACGAAGCAGAATCTCCCTGTCGTCGGGCGCGGCCTGCACTTCTCTCGCGGTGTCTGAGAGAACACGCAGGACAAAGCGATCCGCTACCCCGCAAGCTGCAATCCTCTGTGAAAATCAGCCGATTTCCCATCGTCCATGAAACACTGGCTCCGCTATGTTGCAGTTCCTAAAGCGGATAAACCTTAGCTATGCTGTTTTTGCATACCTATGACAGATTTTGCATACCTCCCGCACTGAATTCCGCACTACCTTCAATTTTGAGAACGGCCTGAATGGGCGTTTTTGAATTCGAGGTGCGCGATGTCCAATTCTCATTTGGGACAAACACAGACGACAGAGCAGGCAAGCAATTCTCTCGTTCATCTTTCCGATCATGCTTTACTGACCGCCGAAGAAGTCTCCGAAATCCTCCGGGTACCGAGGAGTTGGGTTTATAGCCATCAGGACCAGCTCCCGACGGTTCGCCTGGGCCGCTATGTGCGCTTTCGGCGCTGCGAGATCGACCGTTTTTTAGAGGAACAAGGGACTTGCGAATGAGGCCCCGCAATGGTACTGATGAACTACGGTTGAAGCGCCACGGAAGGAGCATCGTGGTGCGAGAAAGGCATCAACGTCCCCGGGTACGGGACCTGGGGACAAAATGGAAAATCTTTTACTGGGACTACAGCCCCGGTAAACGTCGCGGCCGTACCAAGAGTTGGGCAAAAAACTCGGTTCCAACCAAAACCGAGGCCCAGCGGTTGGCCGATCAGTTCATGGAACCCGCCAACGAACGGAACAATGAACATCACCCCGTCTTCCTTAAAGGAGACACACTGGAGGCGCTGGTGGCAACCTGTCGTGAAAAGATGTGGCCATTGCTGAAGAATTCCACGCGGATCAGCTACGACTTCTATCTGGACACGCACATTTTGCCGAAGTGGGGGCCTATGCGAGTTCCGAAGATGCGGACCATAGAGCTTCAGGACTTCTTCAACTCCTATTCTCCACGTCTGGCGTCAGCGACCGTCCGCAACATGCACGCTTGTCTGCGGGCTGTCCTCAACCAGGGAAAGACCTGGGGCTTGGTCCGGGTCAATCCCGCCATCGGAGTCAGGTTGCCGCGAAAAAAAGCGCGAAAGCCGCCTGTCGTTCTCGCCAAGCAGGACATCCGGCGTGTGATCGACGACCTGCCGGAACCGACGAAATCCATCGTGACACTGATGGTGGTCGGCTCTCTGCGGGTCGGCGAGGTCGTGGCGTTGCGATGGGGAAGAATTCTCCCAGACCGCATCGAAGTCATCGAGCGTTATTACGAAGGGGAGTTCGATGACACCAAGACCGAAGCCGGACACAGAAGCATTCCGCTCGATTCCTTCGGAATTCTGCGGGGCATTCTGGATCGGGCTTGGGCGTTGTCGAAGTATCAGGGGCCGAAGGACCTGATCTTCACCAACGCTCGCGGTGGTCCGATCGACCGGCGCAATCTGTTGCGGCGGCACCTGAAACCTACGATCAAGAAGCTGGGGTTGCCGCCAACGGTCGACTTCCGCAGCTTCCGGACGATGCATGCGAGCCTGATGAGTAGTGTGGGCGTCCGGCCCGAAGTCACCCGGGACAATATGGGTCACTCGACGGTCGATGTGACACAGAATGTCTACGGCAAAACGTGGTGGGAAGAGCGCGCCGAGGCCGTCAGTCTGGCAGCGGCGAGCGTGTGGCGGGAGTTTCAGGGGACGACTCCCTGTTTGGGCGTAAGCCCCAACAAGTCAATGTAAACCCCAAGTTGTAAACCCTCGGCCCGCGGCTGGCTTTTCTGATTTTCAAGTCCTTGAAAAGATTGGTCGGGGAGAGAGGATTTGAACCTCCGACCCCCTGGTCCCGAACCAGGTGCTCTACCAGGCTGAGCCACTCCCCGAACTTGATGCTGTGATTGCCGTGCGGAAACCGGAGACATTGGAAGTTCCACAGCGAAAATTCAATGCATGCCGATGCTTTCAGAAGTGTAACAGAACCAGGCCAAAGAGCGCCTCTACGCGGACTTGCGACGGTAGCTGGCGGAGCAGTCTCGCGAATGCACTGCGACGTGCAACAATAAGCGTATTAACTCTCTTGCCCAGATGAAACCTGCATCCTCCTCTGCGACCCCACAGCCGGTAGAGATTACACCGGAATTGCTGCAACGGCACGCTATTACTTCCGAAGAATATCAGCGCATTCTGACTGCACTTGGCCGCGTGCCCAGTATGACGGAGTTGGGAGTTTACAGTGTTATGTGGAGCGAGCATTGCTCCTACAAATCTTCGCGGGTTCATCTGAAACGCCTGCCCACGGAGAGCGCGCGCGTGGTGCAGGGGCCGGGAGAAAATGCCGGCATCATCGACGTTGGCGACGGCTGGGCTTGCGCCTTCAAGATCGAGTCGCACAATCACCCCTCCTACATTGAGCCGTATCAAGGCGCGGCCACAGGAGTTGGCGGCATCCTGCGCGACATCTTCACTATGGGCGCGCGGCCGCTGGCCGTTATGGATTCGTTGCGATTTGGCCCCATCGAGGCAGCCCCATCTATTTTAGATAAAACGACGGCTGCCGTCATCCATAAAAATCACAGCATTCTGGAAGGTGTCGTCAGCGGCATTGCCGGTTATGGAAATTGTTTCGGCGTGCCCAACCTTGGCGGTGAGACGCGCTTCGAGCCTTGTTATTCCGGCAATCCACTGGTCAATGCCTTCGCGCTGGGCCTCGTTCGCAAAGATGAAATCTTCTACGCCAAGGCCACGGGCATCGGCAACCCCGTGTTGTACGTTGGCGCGAAAACGGGTCGCGATGGCATCCACGGCGCGACCATGGCCAGTGAAGAATTTCACGAAGGCTCCGAGCAGAAGCGGCCCAACGTACAGGTGGGCGATCCGTTCATGGAAAAACTTTTGCTCGAAGCCTGTTTGGAGGCAATGCAAACCGGCGCCATCGTCGGCATTCAGGACATGGGCGCGGCGGGGCTGACATCTTCTTCCTGCGAAATGGGCGCGCGTGGCGGCGTTGGCATTGAAATGGAGTTGGACCAGGTCCCACAGCGCGAGACTGGGATGACCGCGTATGAAATGATGCTGTCGGAGTCGCAGGAGCGCATGCTGCTGGTGGCCGACAAGGGTCGCGAGCAGGAAGTGCTGCGCGTCTTCGCGAAGTGGGGCTTGGATGCGGTGATCGTGGGCTCCGTGATTGCCGAGTCGCGACTGCGCATCCTGCACCATGGCGTGCTGGTCGCGGACATTCCAAACACATCGCTGACTGACGAGGCACCGCGCTACCACCGGCCCATCGGCACATGGAAAGCGCCGGTGCCGAGCGAGCCAACGCCAGAAGTTTTGCAGCAATTCCATGCGCCGCGAGACTACGGCAAGGATTTGAAGCGTCTGCTGGCTTCGGCCAATATCTGCTCTAAGCGCTGGGTGTATGAACAGTACGACAGCATGGTGCAAACCAATACCGCGCAAGGGCCAGGTGGCGAAGCAGGTGTCATGCGAATCAAAAGAACGCAGCGTGGGCTGGCCATGGCGCTCGATGGCAACAGCCGGTGGTGCTATCTTGACCCGAAGTTGGGCGCGTCCCATGCCGTGGCGGAGGCTGCGCGTAAGGTCGCCTGCACGGGAGCGACACCCGTTGCTGCGACGAATTGCCTGAACTTCGGCAATCCAGAAAAGCCAGAGATTATGGCGCAGTTGTCGAGCGCGATCGACGGGATAGCTGAGGCTTGTACCGCGCTGGGCACACCCATCACTGGCGGCAACGTTTCGCTCTACAACGAAACCAAGGGCGAGGCAATTTATCCCACGCCAGTGGTCGGGATCGTCGGAATTTTGGATGACGTGACCAAGGCTGTTCCTGCGAATTTTATGCGGACAGGTGACGCGGTGCTGCTGTTGCGCCCCAGAACGCTAAAGACCAGTGACGCGAGCCTGGGCGAATTCGGCTCTTCAGAATACGCAAAGCATTTTCTAGGTATGCTTTGGGGCAAACCACCAGCGCTTTCACTCGCAGTGGAAGCTATGTTGCAAAAGTCTCTTGTGAAGCTTGCGGGTGCTAAGCTGCTGCACTCAGCGCGTGATGTTTCGGATGGCGGACTGGCCGTTGCCTTGGCGGAAGCTGCATTCACTCACGGCATCGGCGTGCATGCTGAACTCCCCGTTCACTCAGACGCCACGCTCGCTCTCTTCGCAGAGGAGGCTTCGCAGGTGATCGTGACTTGCGCGGAAGAAGATGTGGAAAGGGTCAGAAGGGTTGCTGCACAAGGACTTCTGGATGTATTCCAGATCGGCACGACGATCGCGAATCGTATTGAGTTGAGCGTAAATGGCCAGCAGGTCATATCAGAGTCCATCGCAAATCTTAAGCGGCCATGGTCGCGTGGGCTGCCCGATGCCCTGGAACTTACCTTGCAAGACGAACCTGCACACGGGAGCCATGTATGACGCATACTCCGGCTGATGCACTCTCGATGGACGAAGAACAAATTCCTTTCGACAAGCTGCGCGAAGAGTGTGGCGTCGTGGCCATCCATAACCATCCCGACGCCGCTCGGCAGGCGTACCTTGCGCTGTACGCGCTCCAACATCGCGGACAGGAATCCGCCGGTATCGCGACGGCGGACTACGAAAATCTCTGGAACATCAAGGGTATGGGTCTGGTGGCGGAAATTTTCACCGATGAGGTGCTGGAGAAATTGCCCGGCCCGCTGGCCATCGGCCATACGCGATATTCCACGACAGGGGATTCGGCACTGTTGAACGCCCAGCCCATCCGCGTCGACTCCACGAAGGGCCTGATCGCAATTGCGCACAACGGAAATCTCGTCCAGCTTGGCAATCTGCGCGCTCGGCTGGAACATGAGGGCGCGATTTTTCAGACGACGAGTGACTCTGAAATTATCGTGCAGCTTATCGCGCACTCGAAAGAGGCAACGCTCGTCGATGCGATTGCGGATTCTCTGCGCCAGATCGAAGGAGCATTTTCCATCGTCATGATGATGCGGGACCGCATCTTCGCCGCCCGCGATCCGCACGGATTTCGGCCGCTCTCCATGGGGCGCATTGCCAATCCAGACGCCGAGGACACCGTTGTTTTCGCCTCCGAGACCTGCGCCTTCGACCTGCTGCGCGCCACGTATGAGCGTGAAGTGAAGCCGGGCGAACTCATCATGGTCTCGCGCGAAGGCGTTACCTCCCGCCAGTTCGCCAGCGGCGTTCCGCAGACCAGTTGCGTGTTTGAGCATGTCTATTTTTCCAGACCCGACAGCAAAGTTTTTGGCCGCTGGGTGCAGGAAAGCCGGGAGCAGATGGGCCGCCAGCTCGCGCGTGAATCCGCCGTGGAGGCCGATCTGGTCGTTCCCGTTCCAGACTCCGGCGTGACCGCTGCGATTGGGTATGCTGCGGAGAGCGGCATTCCATTTCGCTTCGGCCTGATCCGCAACCACTATGTTGGCCGCACGTTTATTGAGCCGGAACAGCGCGTGCGCGACTTCGGCGTCAAACTCAAACTGAATCCGGTGCGCAATCTGCTGGAAGGCAAGCGCGTCATCCTGATCGACGACTCCATCATTCGCGGGACTACGAGTAGAAAAATTGTCCGCATGGTGCGCGGTGCTGGCGCCAAGGAAGTGCATCTGCGCATCAGTTGTCCGCCGACCATTTCGCCCTGTTTTTACGGAGTGGATACGCCGAGCAAGCGCGAGTTGATCGCGGCCAACCAGTCGGTGAAAGAGATTTGCGAATATATCGAGGCGGACTCGCTGGCCTATTTGTCGCTCGATGGCCTGCTGCACGCCTGCGACGGCGGCGAAGGCAACGGCTACTGCACAGCCTGTTATACCGGTGTCTATCCCACGCAGTGGGTCGATGTGGAAGAGATTCTACCCGCGCCTGCGGTGCGTGTATGAACGTCGAGATTCGGGAATTTCAACCCGGAGATGAAACCGCGTTTCGCGTGTTGAACGAAGCATGGATTACGGCGCACTTCAAACTCGAAGACGAAGATCGGGCCGTCCTGGATGATCCGCAGCATTACATCCTGGACGCAGGCGGCCATATCTACTGCGCGGTCAACTCCGAGACAGGTGAGGTCCTCGGCTGTTGCGCATTGTTGGCGATGGAGCAAGGTGTCTTTGAAGTGGCGAAAATGACGGTCGCTGAAAAGTGGCGGAATCGAGGCATTGGCCGAAAATTGCTGCGCGGCACAGTGAACGCCGCTCGGGCGCTTGGGGCCAAACGCCTGTATCTTGAAACCAATCACACACTGGAGAATGCAATCGCACTCTACCGCTCCGAAGGCTTTGAACATCTTCGGCCTGAAGATGTAAAGCCTTCGCCCTATGTCCGCGCAACCATTTTTATGGAGCAGTATCTTTAGCTCTGCAAGCGGTTGAAACCCTTACCCTAAATCGAACAGCAGAATCTCCGCATCGTTGATCGCAGTGATCGCTACGTGCGTTTCATTGCTGATCGCCGCGCCGTCGCCAGCGCGCAACGTTCGACCATTTGCACGGATCTCGCCCGACGCAACCTGGAGCCAGCCATGTTTGCCGGTCAGCGTCTGCTTTAATTCAGTACCAGCAGCGAGCTTGCCGGCATACATCTCAGCCTCACTGCGAATCAAGAACGACCCATCCCTGCCATCTCGGGAGGCAATCAAGTGAAGCTGATTCGGCTCGGCAGTAATTGGAAATTTCTTCTGTTCATATTTTGGGTCGAGTCCCATCTGGTTCGGCAGCAGCCAGATTTGCAGCATGTGCGTGGTCTCTGTGGCAGACGGATTGGCCTCACTGTGCCGGATGCCCGTGCCCGCCGACATGAACTGAACTTCGCCATGCTGCAACACGCCGCCAGAGCCGAGCGAATCCTTATGCCCGAGCTGCCCGCTCAGCACGTACGACAGAATTTCCATGTCGCGATGCGGGTGCGTGCCGAAGCCCATTCCCGGCGCGATGTAGTCTTCATTGATGACGCGCAGTGCGCGAAAGCCCATGTGGGCCGGATCATGGTAATCGGAAAAAGAAAATGTATATCGCGTGTCCAGCCAGCCATGGTTCGCATGACCACGATCATCGTTCAAACGAGTATTTAACATAACCACACCTCCTGCTTGCATTTCATTGGATGGGCCACAAAGGAAAAGGATGCAGCAAGAGCGCGGGCGCAAGCATAACGGCCCCACGGAAATCCCCGCGAGGCCGCTTTGGTAAGCGGCTCAACCTGCAACCGCCTTTTCGGTGAATTACTTAGGCGTGTACGGTAGAAGCGACCACAGGTTTTGCCGTGTCCGCTTCCTTGGTTCCAGAGCCTGCCGGTTTGCGAATGTCGATGCCACCCTTGAAATATGCGCCATCTTCAATGCTGATGCGCTGTGCGACCACATCGCCGGTCAGTGACCCTTCATTCCGAATATCCACGCGATCGCTGGCATTGATGTTGCCATTGACTTTGCCCAGAACCACAACTTCACGGGCGGAGATATTGGCGGCCACATGTCCATTGCGGCCCACCACCACGCGGTTGCCAGGTAAACTGACCGAGCCTTCCACATGGCCGTCGATATAGAGCATTTCGCTGCCGGTAATTTCGCCTTTGACAGTCAATGACTTACCGATGGTGGCCTGCTCACTGCTGGCTGCGGTGGAAGGGCTGGGACGTTGCGCGACCGGCTCCGTATTGAGCGGGGCAGGCGTTTGCGGGCGCACCGGTTCCGAAGGAGTGCTGGGGCTAGTGCCGGGCTGGTTCGGTTTCCACATTGCGTTCATAAATCCTTTCTATCGTTGCTTTCCACCGTCTACGGGTGCGCATCCACGAGATTCGTAGAATCATCCACAAACGGCGCTTCGGTTTTTAATGGTGTTCTCGCTGGGCCAATCTGGTCCGCGCGAGCCGCACAGTCCTGTCGAGTTACTCGAATTTTACCGGCTATAGCGCAAAATAGGGAATGAATCCTGAGAGAATTCATATTCCGGTCGCACAGGTAACATCATGATCAATGGTTCCGAGGCCGTTTTGGCCTCAATTCCAGGACATGTTCGCCGGAAAGGCGCGGCGAAAAATATGGTGAAAATGAATGGCAGTAATGACCGACAATGAGCTTTTGCAGCGTGTAGCACGTTCCGCTGGCCATCGCGCAGGGTATAAGCAGTTGGTCCGCGAGCTAGGCCTGGGCGGAGGACGGGAGCGCCGGCAGCTGCTGGAGCAGTTGGCCCGCCTGACTGCCAGCGGGCGGCTGGTGAAGGTCGATCACGAATTCTGGGCTTTGCCTGCTTCCGCGCAAAAACGGAACAACTGGGTTAGCGGACGATTGGACCTGCATCGCGACGGTTTTGGTTTTGTGCGGCCAGAACCCCGCGACAAAAACGGCGAAGAAGACATTTTCATCCCGCCGAATGCTCTGGAAAGCGCCATGCAGGGCGATCTGGTGCTGGTCGAACTGCTGCCTTCGCGTGGGGATGGCCGACGCTCTGGGCGCATTCTGCGGGTGCTGCAACGGCATAATCCCACTGTTGTCGGCATCTTCCATTATGCGCATCAGGGCCGTTCTCAGCGCGGCGAACGCATGGCAGGCAACTTTGCGACGCCCTTGAATGCCCGGATCAACGAAGCCGTGCTGATTCCTTTCGGTGCGGAGATTCCGCAGGAGCAGGGTACGCCGGACCGGGTTCTAGGCGCCGAAGCGCTTGCGCAAACTAACTACGAAAACCTGGAAGGCCTGGTGGTGGATGTCGCCATCACTGACTGGCCGACGGCGACGCGGCCTGCGCGCGGGCGCGTCATCGAAATCCTTGGCGACCGCGACGCCTTTGGCGTGGACGTCGAAATTTTAATTCGCAAACACCATCTTCCCTACACCTTTCCCGCCCGCGTGCTGGAAGAGGCGCGCGCGGTCGGCGTCCCGCCAGCAAACGATCCCGAAGCCGGGCGGGGGCGCAGAGATTTTCGCGGCCTTCCCATTGTGACTATCGATGGAGAAACCGCGCGCGACTTCGACGATGCTGTGATGGTGCGCCCGTGCGACGATGGCGGATATGAGTTGCAGGTGCATATCGCCGACGTGGCCCATTACGTTCTGCCAGGTTCGGCGCTCGATCTGGAAGCGCGCCTGCGCGGCAACTCTGTCTATTTTCCTGACCGCGCCATCTCCATGCTGCCCATGGAGCTATCGACAGACGTATGCAGCCTGCGCCCGGAGGAAGACCGTCTGGTGCTTTCCTGCATCATGCAGCTTGGCCCGCTGGGTGAAGTGCTGTCTTCGGAGGTCTGTGAAGGCGTAATCCGCTCCGCGCGCCGGATGACCTACACGCAGGTGCACGCCATCCTTGAAGGCGATGCACTGGCCCGCGAGCAGTTTGCGCCGCTGGTGCCGGAGTTCGAGCGTATGTACGCCGTAGCGGAGATGATGAACGCGCGCCGCGAGCAACGCGGATCGATCGACTTCGACCTGCCCGAACCAGTGCTGCAATTCGACGAGCATGGCCAGATGCGCGGCATCGTGCGCTCCGAACGTACCTGGGCAAACCGCCTGATTGAAGAGTTCATGCTGGCTGCGAATGAGTGCGTCGCCAGTTGGATTGAGTCGCTCGGCGTCCCCAGCCTGTATCGCATCCACGAAAAACCGGACACCAAGCGCGTGGCGAACTTTGAAGAGATCGCAGCGCACTTCGGCTACTCGCTGGGGATCGGCGCGCTGCCAGTCAAGCGGTTGGAGCTGCGCGGAGACCGCCGGGACCGCATGCGGCGCGGTAGCGGAGAAAAACGCATGCATGAGATTGCTGAAGACATTGCCGTCACGCCACAGATGTATCAAAAACTTACCGAGCGCCTTGCTGGAAAGTCCGAGGAGCGCATCCTTACCTACCTGATGCTGCGTTCTTTGAAACAGGCGCGCTACAGCGAACATAATGAGGGCCATTTCGCGCTGGCCACGCCGAGCTATACGCATTTCACTTCACCGATTCGACGCTACGCGGACCTGATCGTGCATCGCATCGCCAAATTTCTTTTGTCGTCCGGCGTTGACGGACATCGCGAGATTCCGCAGACGGGACAGGCAAGCCGCAGGCCCAGGCGCAATGATAGCGCGGACGGCTCATCCTCGCCGCGTTCGGTGCAGCCACGGTCGGACGAGACGATTTCTCCGCCCGTGGACGAGCACGATCTGGCCGCAATTGCGCAGGAGGTCAGCCAGTGCGAGCGCCGCGCCGCCGATGCCGAACGCGAGCTGATCGAATGGAAAAAAGTTCGCTTTATGCAGGACCGCATTGGCGAGGAATTTTCCGGCATCATCCTCAATGTGACGAAATACGGGATTTTTGTCGAACTCGACGACCTGTTCGTCGAGGGATTGGTTCCGCTGGCAACCCTGCAAGGCGACCGCTATCGTTTCAACGAGTACAGTCGTCAAATCATGGGCGAGACGAGCGGCCATCGCATCTCTGTAGGAGACGCGGTGCGTGTAATCCTCGACCGCATCGATGCGCTGGAAAATAAACTGCAATTTGCCATGGTTGAGGAGCAGGCAGTCCCAAAACGAAATTCACGGGATAAAAGACGCAGCGCAAAACCCGTCGGCAAGCATCCTAAGAAGCTGAAGTCGAAAGAAAATAACAAGCGCAAGCGGCGATAACTTCGATTTTTCAACTCAGGAGGCAGTCTTTCATGAGAACACTTTGGAATGTGTGCTTCGTTCTGATATTTCTCGGCCCGCTCTACTTAAAAAACAAGCGCAAGCTTCAATGGCTTGCAGTGCAATCCGACTTCAACTCAGGAGACAGCCGTCTATGAGAGCGCTTCGGAATGTGTGCTTCGTTCTAATATTTCTCGGTCCGCTCTACGCTAAAGCGCAAGTGGGCGTGTATGGGGAATTCAGCGCAGCCAAAATCAATCAGCCCAATACCAGTTGGGTGTATGGGCCTACATTTGGCGCATATTACGATCCCTGGCATGTGCCGTTTATAGGCGCTGGGATCGACCTTCGCGCCGCATTTCTTTCGACAGGCTCAACCACGCTCGACAGTGGTCTGGTCGGTCCCAGGCTTGTTTTTATCCCGCATGTATTGCCGTTTCAGCCCTATGCGGAGGTCCTCGGCGGCATCGGCCACGACCAGTTTGGCCAAGGCGTCGCGAAACAAACCGCAACGGACTTTGAATATCAATTTCTGGGCGGACTGGACACGACGATACTTCCGCGCATAGATTGGCGCGTGGTGGAGTTTAGCTACGGCGGTGTTTCCGGTCTGGGCAGCAGTCTTAATCCAGAAACACTCAGCACAGGTATCGTTGTTCGGCTGCCGTAAAAGGCTTTAGAGGGCCCTCTGATTGCTGGACATCCACACTCACAAAGGAGCCAACATGGTACATCTGGAAGACGCACGCAGAATCATCGCAGCAGCAGAGAAAAAAGCGAAGGAAATCGGCCAGCCCATGAACATTGCCGTTGCGGATGCAGGCGGAAATCTCGTCGCGCATGTCCGCATGGATGGGGCCTGGCTGGGCAGCATCGATATATCCATCAAGAAGGCCTATACGTCGCGCGCTTTCGATATCAGCACGAAAGACCTGGCTACCCATTCCCAGTCCGGCGGCCAATTCTTCGGAATCCATGCCTCGAACGACGGCAAGATCATGATCTTTGCGGGCGGCATTCCACTCAAGCGCGACGGGAAGGTTGTTGGCGCCATTGGCGTCAGCGGCGGATCGGGCGAGCAGGACCATGCTGTCGCCGAAGCTGGCGCAGCAGCGTTTTAACCGGAAAGGACGTTCGTTATGGCCAGCAATCGCGGAGTTGTTTTTCTCGGCCCAGGCAAGGTCGAAGTACAGTCCATCGATTATCCAAAAATGCAGAATCCCCAGGGAAAAGAAATCACGCATGGGGTCATCCTGAAAATTGTTGCCACCAATATTTGCGGTTCCGACCAGCACATGGTGCGTGGACGCACGACCGCTCCCGCTGGCCTGGTGCTGGGACATGAGATCACCGGCGAGATCATCGAGAAGGGCAAAGATGTTGAGTATCTCAATATCGGCGATCTTGTGACCGTCCCATTTAATGTCGCCTGCGGGCGCTGCAGGACCTGCCGCGAACAGCAGACCGGCGTGTGCCTCAATGTGAATTCCGCGCGTGCCGGCGGAGCTTATGGCTATGTAGACATGGGTGGCTGGGTGGGCGGCCAAGCCGAGTATGTAATGGTCCCCTATGCGGACTTCAATCTGATCAAGTTCCCGGACAAGGCGCAGGCCATGGCCAAAATTCGCGACCTCACCATGCTCTCCGACATTTTGCCGACCGGCTTCCATGGCGCTGTCAGCGCGGGTGTTGGCGTGGGTTCGACGGTCTATATCGCGGGGGCTGGCCCGGTCGGGCTTGCCGCAGCAGCGTCGGCGCAGATTCTTGGCGCGGCCGTCATCATGATTGGCGACATGAATCGGGACCGTTTACAGCACGCAAAAAAAGTAGGTTTCGAGCCGATCGACCTGACCAAGAGCGACAAGCTGGAAGATTTAATCGCAGCCGTCGTTGGCGTGCCGGAGGTGGATGCCGCAATCGACTGCGTGGGCTTTGAAGCACATGGACACGGCGCGGAACACACTACGGAAGCGCCCGCAACCGTGCTCAATTCTTTGATGACCATTACCCGCGCAGCTGGCGGTATCGGCATTCCGGGCCTGTATGTGACAGAAGATCCGGGGTCGAAAGACAAGGCCGCGCAGCAAGGCAATCTACGCATGCGGCTGGGGCTTGGCTGGGCGAAATCCCACCGCTTCTACACCGGCCAGACGCCTGTATTGAAATACAACCGCCAGTTGATGCAGGCGATTCTGTACGATCGCCTGCCTATCGCAAAAATCGTCAATGCCACGGTCATTCGTCTGGAGGATGCGCCGCAGGGCTATAAAGATTTCGACCAGGGGGTCGCCAAGAAGTTTGTGCTCGATCCTCACGGACTGGTGGCCAAGGCTGCGTAATGGCTTCGCCGCGTTCAGAAAATGCAGCGTGGCTTGCGCTCGAATCCTGACGACGATTTATTTGGCCGGGGTCAGCACAATTTTGCTGGCCTCGCCGCTCTTTAACAGTTCCATGCCATGCGCAAAGTCGCTCATCGGCAGGCGATGCGTGATCACCGGCGACAGGTCCAGCTTTCCGGCCTTCAATAGAGCTTCCATCTGATACCAGGTCTCGTACATTTTGCGTCCGTTGATGCCCAGCACGGTCGCGCCTTTGAAGATGATGTCGCGGGCGAAATCCAGTTCCACCGGCTTGGCTGGAATACCCAGCAAAGAGACGCGGCCACCGGTGCGCAGAATCTGAAATCCTAGCCGCATGGCGTCGGCATGCCCAGACATTTCCAGCACCACATCGACGCCGATCCCGCCGGTTTTTTCCGCAACCATCGCGGCCACATCTTCCGTCGCGGGATTCAAAACATGGTCGGCGTGCATGGCCTGCGCGAGTTTGCGGCGATGCTCATTGACCTCCAGCGCGAACACGGTCGAGGCCCCGCAAGCGCGTGCCACGGCAATGGCAAACAGTCCAATCGGTCCGCAACCCACGATTGCCACGCTGCGCGCTGCAATCTCCGCGGCAAGGACGGTGTGTACGGCGTTGCCGAGCGGATCGAGGATGGAGCCATACTCGCGCGGCAGGGCCGGATCGAGCTTCCAGATATTCGATTCAGGAATCACCACGAAGTCCGCAAATGCGCCGTTGGCGTCTACGCCGATGATCTTGACGTACTGGCAGACATGCGCCTGCCCGATGCGGCATTGCAGGCACTTGCCGCAGGCGACGTGCATCTCGGCGGAGACAAAATCGCCGGGCCGCACCGTAGTCACCTGCTCTCCAACCTTGGCGACAGTTCCGCAGAATTCGTGGCCGGGGATCAGCGGAGGATGGATACGCCCCTGCGCCCATGGGTCCCAGTCGTAGATGTGCAGGTCAGTGCCGCAAACACTGGCCGCATCCACCTTCACCAGCACCTCGCTGGGGCCATAGGAAGGAACGGGGACCTCTCGGACTTCAACACCCGGCTTTGCCGACGTTTTAACGACTGCCTGCATCGATTGCGACATTCTTACTCCGTGAAATTACGCTGGCGCTGTAAGGGCCAAAACTTTGTAGTGTATCAGCAGAGCAGGGACGCGCATTTTCGCAGGCGATTTGCTCCTGGAGGACTACCCAATGGTCTGCAATGCTTGTTTCACCAGCGCGCAGGCGGCCGCTCCAATCTCGGACTCATCGCCGAACCCTGCAAGCCAGTGGACCTCCGGCTCGCGCCGAAACCATGTCGCCTGGCGTTTTGCGTAGTTGCGATGACCCTGCTGCGTGGCCGCGATGGCCGCTGCCTGCGACATTTCCCCACGCAGCAATAGTCCAGCCTGCTTGTAGCCCAGCGACGCCAGCGGACGACACTCCGCGCCATACCGGGCCAGCAGTTGTTCGGTCTCTTCCACCAGTCCACGAGAAAACATGACCGCCGCACGTTGGTTAATGCGTGCATACAACGCAGCGCGTGGGGGATTCAGTCCCAATCGCAGGATGCGAAAGCCGCGCAGCGAATCGCGCCCGGCCTCCCACGCGGTAGACATCGGTTGTTGCGCGGCCAGCGAGACCTCAATTGCACGGATCAGTTTCGGTGCATCGTTGGCATGAATGCGTGCAGCGGAGACGGGATCGAGCCGCTGCAGGATTTGAGCGAGATGTGCGCTGCCGCGTTTTTCGGCGCGTTGGCGCAGCCGTTCGCGGAGCGGCTCCGACCGTTGCGGGCCGATAAACAGACCTTCGAGCAGTGCGCGGAGATACAGCCCAGTCCCTCCTGCCACGATTGGCAAATGCCTTCGTCCAGCAATTGCGGACAGCGCCGCGCGGGCCTCTCGAGCGTAGTCACCCGCAGTGTAGGACTGGTTCGGCTGGACGACATCCAGCATGTGATGCGTGGCGCGCGCGCGTTCTTCTGCTGAAGGTTTAGCGGTTCCGATTTCCAGTTCGCGATAGACGGCGACGGAGTCGCAACTGACAATCTCGCCGTGGAACCGCTCCGCCAACTGGAGAGCGAGAGCGGTTTTTCCGCTGGCGGTTGCGCCAAGTAAAACAACAAGGAGTGGGTCGGCAGTAGTCATTCCCGTGCCGTTACCACAGCCTCCACCAACGGGCCAGAAAGATTTCATGCCAGCCCGCGCGAGAGGCGCTGATGAGGAGAATTGCGAGCGCGATCCACAACAAGCCCACAGCCTGGCGGCGACGTAGCGCGCGCTCGGTGGGGACGATCATTGCCGGGTGTACTGGCCCGTGTCTTCGTTGTAGAGAAAGTAAAAACGCAGCGCGAGGTATGGGCCTTTGAATTTCTTCGGCAGCGGCGGAAACGGCCCCGCACCGGTGATGCCGCCCCACGCCGCGCGGTCCAGCGACACATCGCCGGAGGGCAGAATCAACTGCATCTGCTTGATGCTGCCGTCGGGCGTGATAATGAACTGGATGGCGACTTTGCCCTTCTTCAACAGCGGAGCACGGGCGGCTTCAGGAATCAGATTGTCCCAGCTTGCCTGCGTGGCCTGAATCACCTGCCGCAGATAAGGGCCGAAATCCACCCCCATGGTGTCGCTCAGGACTTCCACGCCCGACTGCATTCCAGGGTGGGCTATTGGCGCATTTTCCCCATTGTCTCCCATCTGCCCATTGGACTTGGCGGCATTGCGTTCCGCCTGGCGGATCATCTCTCCCACAGACATGTCGGGCTGGTTGGAGGCTTGGTTCTGGTTGGGTTGTGCCTTCGGTTGCTGTACGGCAGCATGTTCCTTGGCCTGCGCGGAGGCAGTTATGCTTGGCGCGGAAGGGAGCGCCTGCTCTGGCCTATGTTGGGGCGGTGTAGGCTGGGTCATGCGGGCCTGCTGCTGTGGCTGCGGCTTTCGTGGTTGCGCAGGCTGTGGTACTTGCTGCTGCCGGGCCTGTTGCCGCAGTTGTGGCGGAGGCCCCGGATTTCCAGCACGACGCATCGCCTGCAACTCCTCCAGAGTTTTCTGGTCTGGCGTGGGGTGTTTGGTTTGCGCGACGCGGTCCTGGTCGGAGATGATGTTGGTCGGCTTCGGTTTTTTCACCAAATCCGGCGGCATGGTCAGGAACACGTTCTGGGGCTGCTTTTCCGGTGTCGCCTGCATTGGGTTGACCACGGTGGCGCTCTGCAAAAACCTTGGCCGTGGGCCGTACAAAATCCACCAGAAAACGATCAAATGCAGGATGAGAGAGACCCAGATGGCTTCCCTCACGCGCGCCGACATGCGCGAACCTTCCAGCTCATCGATGACCTCGAGAAGCTCGTAGGGTGAATGGGAATCGTAACGAGCGCGCAAGCGGTCGAACTTCGGCTCTATCGGATTCTCAGGCGGACTCGGGGGCGTTTGCGTTGCGGCCATCGAAAAATTGGGCGACACTAACCCTTCAGCGATGAAACACCGTGGGCCAGCATCAACTTCCCAGTACTTACCTAATTGTCTCACTCTTTACAGGTGTAAAACGAGCACTTTCCCGGTATCGCAGAATATAGAATCTCCCATGTGAATGCCGTCGTGATTACCGTAAGCGATTCCTGTTTTCAGGGCAGCCGGAAAGACCGTTCCGGCCCGGATGTCGCCGCGCGTCTCCAGCAAGCCGGCTTCACGGTCGAGGCGATTCTGGTGGTCCCCGACGAGATCGACCAGATCGCATCCGCCCTGCGCCAGCAAGCATCGCGCGCGCAGCTTCTTGTCACCACTGGCGGCACCGGAATTGCGCCGAGGGATGTTACGCCGGAGGCCACACGTCTGGTCTGTGAACGTATTCTGGAAGGCTTCGGAGAACGGATGCGCAGCGAAGGACTGAAACAGACGCCTCTGGCCCTGCTCAGTCGCGCCGTTTCCGGCACACTCGGACGCAGTTTGATCGTCAATGTACCGGGCAATCCACGGGGGGCGGTGCAATCGCTGGAAGCCGTGCTGCATCTGATCCCTCATGCGCTGGCGTTGTTGGCAGGCGAGACGGAACATGCCGCCGAACAATGAGTTTGGTCGCTGCCAGCAGGCCTATCGAAAAGACAAGGGCCGTGTACTCTGGAAGAAAGAATTTCTGAAACGACACTCCTTTGATACATAAGATTGCATCGCAACTCCTCCACTGGAAGCTGGCCCTGCTGGTCCTGTTGAAGCCTCTGGGCATCTGGGGCATCGGCATCCTGGGCGCCATCGATTCGGCATTCCTCGCTGTACCGATGGATCTGATCGTCGCAGGCTATGTGTGGAGCGACCGCAGGCACTTCTGGGTCTATCCCATCCTGGCGGCGCTGGGTGCTACCATCGGCTCTCTGGTTCCGTTTTATATTGGCAGGACTGGCGGAGAATGGGTGTTGTTGAAACGTGTCGAACCCGCGAAATATGAACAGATGCGCGCTCGCTTCGACCGCCATCACTGGTTTGCCGTGGCAGTCCCCGCCGCTATGCCACCGCCCTTTCCGTTCAAGCTGTTCGCGTTTGGCGCCGGGGTTTTCGAGATGCGCGTGGTTCCCTACCTGGCTGCCGTGTTCGTGGGCCGCGCCGCGCATTATCTGTTGCTTGCAATACTCGTCGTACGTTATGGCCCAACCATTGTGAGTGTGGCAATGTATGAAGTTACCCGGCACGCGCCGCTATTCCTACTGCTGATGACCGCCCTGGTTGCAGCCTTTGTGGCGTATGCGCTGTATCGGAAAAGACAAAAAATCACCGAACCGACTCAGTCGTCTCCGACGTCATAGTGGGCCGGACTGCTACCGCTCGCGCGGTGTCCCTGCTACAGCAACCGCGCTGTTTGGCGCATGTGGATTGAAGGTGAAGACCGGAGAGCGGAGCGTCCCCTTGAGGGCAATACCAGACGGCTGGAGGTGCAGATCGAGCACTCTTCCAAACGTGATTGTGCCGGTAACAGATTGTGCTGCAGTCAGGCGCGCGGCTTTGGGACTCGTGGTTTCGGGGTGTGGCGTGCGCAGGCCGTTGAGATCGAGCACCTGGCTTGAGGCGAAGATAAGAATCTGATGGTGGATGGTTCCCGATCCATTCCACTGCTGAAATTTTGCCAGAGGCGTCGTGCTCGTAGCGGGAGCCATGAATGCGCCATTCAACCAGGCGGCGGAAAATGTGCCCTCGGCGTGCTCAGCCAGTTCCGCAGTGGACCATCCTTGGGTCTTTAGAACTATTTCCGCGCTGGCCACGCCCGGTCCCCAATGCTCCTGCCAGATGGCCGCAAGGCTCGCTGGCTGAATGTGTTCCAACTTTGCGCGAAACGTATAAACCGGTGCGCCGTTGCCCCATTCTACCGATCCCACTGCGGGTTCCGTTCCTTCCGTCTCGCTTGCCGGGGCGAGCAACCGATCGCCTTGCAACGTTCCGCCAAAAATATTGCCGGAGATCGATGTTATCTCTGCATGGTGTGCCTCCAGACGGAGCGCAAGAGCAGCATTCTTCAGAGAAATTTTTCCAAGCGTCAACACATCTGCGTGAATGGTCCCGGAAATCTTCGGCATCGAGGGTAGACCTTCCGCCCATGGATTTACCAGGGTGAAAAGATTGGACGAGCTATTTCCAGGGTACAGGGCGGCCTGCAAATAGGCGGCATCGAGGTTGGCCGTGTGCAGCGCGAAGGTGCGCGCACATGCCGACTGCGCGGTCGCGCAAGGGGTGTGCCAGGACATACTGCCATCAAACGATGTGTGGGCATACGATCCCTTAAGATTGCTCCACTCTACGCTGGCAGGGGTCAGATTCACAGCGGCGGACGCGAGGTGCACGCGTCCCGGTAGCGGCGTCAGGTTCGCCACAGCGTCATGCAGTTGCAAAGTCCCCGTCCAGTTGGAGGGCGTGAATTGGATTGTCTGCGGGCCGCTCGTCACGGCCTCGCCAGTTTGCGGCAACCATGTTGTCTGGAGAGCCAGCGCAAGCTGCGCATTCCCGCGTAGCGAGTGGACCTGCCCGGAGATCGCCGGAATTCTCAATGCCTGCGCCAAGGCAAACAGCCCCGCCAAATCTGCCGCGCCCGTGATCTTGAGCGCAGCACCTGTCGAGTTCAGTGTGCCCGCCAACGCAGTCGTACTGGATGCTCCCAATGAAAGATGCACGGGCTGTAGTGTCCAAACATTTGGCAATACCGCCGAGGGTGTGGCATGCGCTTTCTTTTTGACCTGCGGCATTCGCGTTACAGGTTGGGCCGCGCCATTCGCAGAAATCAGCATGATCGGTGACAGTTTCAGCGGCTGTTCGAGGTGCGGAAGGCGAAGCGTGAGCGCGGAGGATTGAGCCACGCCGGTACACACGCGCATCCGGGCAAGGCCTTCCCAGGAGCAGTCGGCCTGGCCATTCACTTCGCCCGATGCTGTGGCGTCTACGTCCACGCCCGGATGAATGTGGCGAAGCAAATCCAGAAAAAAATTGGCTGGGACATGTTGCAGGGCAATGCGAAGCTTGGGCATCGTCCTCTTCGGGCCGGAGAGTGTGCCTGCAAGTTGCAAAGAAGGAGACTGCAATGTCAGCGGCCAGCGGCCCTGGGCCACAAGAAGGCCGCTGCCCAGCGGAGCATTGCATTGCAGGGAGTCGAGCACATTGCCGGCCCGCAGATACTGTGCCTGACAATGCGCACTCAGGTCCATCTCCGCAGAGGGCACAAACTCGGCGCGGCGAAATTCCTCTACCTGCACGGCGGTGTTCAGCAAAGTGTTCGCCAGCGTTCCTCGCGCCTGGGCGGTCCAGTCCACCGTGCCTCGCCAACCTTCATCTTCACCATGCAGCAGACGGCTGATTTCGCCGAGCTGCACGCGACGCCACTCTGCGCTGGCGCGCACCGGAGAGTTCTCCAGAATGTCTGCGGCCTGCACCATGGCTTCGCCGCGAATTTGTCCGTCGTCCGCGACTGGAAGGTCGGTGCGGACTGGCCGTGCTTCCATACGCAGATGCCACTCGTTGCTAGGTTCTTTCCAGACCGCGAGCTTGGCCCCTTCAAGAGAAAACGGCAGTTTTTCCGGGCCAAATTTGAAATTGATCCGCGCCTCCGTCGCCTCTACATAAGGGAACGGCGGTGGTGGAGTGGCCGATGTGGAGGTCCGATGCAACGCGGGAGAATGGTGAAGCAAAGATTCAAAATTCCAATGGCCCTCTGCATCGCGGGAAAGGTTCAGACTGGGCGTATCGAGGTGCAGGTCCGCGATTTCCACCCGGAGATGCCACAGTGTACTGGTCCGCAGGCTGGCCGTCACGGTGTCCGCCATCAGGACCGGCTCTGCGCCGTAGGCAGGGTCTTCCGCGACTGTCAGGTTATGCAGAATGAAGGCAGGACGCGGCAACAGTGTGAGTTCCACAGCGTCCGCATGGACAGGCCGTCCCAGCCCAGCGCTGATGGAACGCACAATGCTGCGCCGGAAGGAGTTGATATTGATCCACGGCGGAACGAAGATGGCCAGCAGTACCAACGACAGAAGGGCCAGGGCAAAGCGAAATTTATTCTGCCGTAGGTCCGTTTGCCGCCTCTGTGAAGGCTGGCTGTGATGCTCGCACGAACTGGCAGGCTCAACCATGAATGCACGGAGGATGGTGGAAGTTACTGCACACGATGGAGTGTTCTGCTCCAGCGCGTCTGGCCGAAGAAATGGAGCAGGATATGCCCCATGAACTGGATCCGGTCGCCGATAGAGGTTCTGTCCGCCTGGTCTTCCGGCGTGACAAAAGACCAGTAGACAAACAAGGGACGGCCGATGATGTTCGCGCGCGGCACAAAACCCCAGTAGCGGCTGTCGAGCGAGACCATGCGGTTATCGCCCATGGCGAAGTAATCGTCCGGCGGAATGACCAGATCTCCGTTTTGAATATGGCTCGGCAGGTCAACTTGCCAGGTCGCAGTTACACCGGCGCCTTCTGGAGGCGCGACAGCAGGAAAGTCATCGCGGTAGGGATAGTAGGCGTCGTTCGGGTCGCCATCATCGGACGGCACGGTAGCGAATGGCATATTCTGCGCTTGCCCATTCAGATACACGATGCCGTGCTCCAGATGAAGATGGTCTCCGGGAATGGCCACCACCCGCTTGACCAGGAACAGCTTCGGTTCGCCGGGTTTGTAGAAAACAATAATGTCGCCACGACGGATATTGCGGTAATGGATGAACGGCGCCCAGCGTGTCGGCGGCGCGAACGTGACCCGATCCACCAACACATGGTCGCCGATCAGCAGCGTCTTTTCCATCGATGAGGAGGGAATCTCAAAATTCTGAAAAATAAAGGTAATGACGAAGAGTCCGACCACCAGCACCGAACAGATGGAGGCGAAAAACTCGAAGGGTGTTTCCTCGGTATGAGGCGTCCTGGGGTCTTGCGCGGGTTGCTTGCCGGCCAAAGTCTGCTCCGTGAAGATTTGCTAACGAATAATGTGAAGAATGCGGTCCCAGCGGGCCGCGCCCGCCAGATTGCTCCACCAACTATGTTCGTGGGCCAGTCTATCACTGGAAAGACCGGTAATCTCTGACCGGCTCGCCGTCCGCACAGAAAAGTAGACGAGAAACGGTTCCCCAACGATATTCTGCTGGGGCACAAATCCCCAATACCGACTGTCGAGGCTGTCATTTCGATTATCTCCCAGAACGAAATACTCTTCGGGAGGAATCAGCAGTTCGCCTTGATGCACATCGTGGGCCATCTGCATCCACCACGCGGTGCTGACTCCAGGGTCGGTATAGACGGCCAAAGGAAATTCATCGCGGAAGGGGCTGGGATAGCTGGCGATATAGAGCGCGTAAGGTTCAGCCAGCAAACGTCCATCAATCAACACCTGGCCATGATGCATCCGCAGCCGATCACCCGGAAGTCCAATGACGCGCTTGACCAGTTGTAGGGAAGGATCGACGGGATCGTGGCAAACTACTATGTTCGAGCGTTTGACCGGTTCATACCCCAGTAAATGCCGCCACGGTCCCGGGGGTGAAAAGACGACTTTGTTGACCAGCAAAAAATCGCCGATCAACAAAGAGTCTTCCATGGAACCGGAGGGAATGCGGTAAGGCTGCACGATGAATGTCAAAACAAAAAGAGCGCCCACCAGAAAAGTCAGCGTGGTCTGCATCAACGTGAGGACCTCATGATGATGCGGGACCGGCTGAGGATGCGCTGGCAGGCATGTGCGCGCTTCCGTTGCATTGATTGCGGGATCGGCTCCAGGCCCGGTGGGGTTTGGCTCTGCATGGCTGGCGGCCTGGACGCGAGAGTTCATCATTCCGATTTCCCGGATTCGGAAGCGACGGAAGCAGCAGATCGCCTCAAACTTTCCAGCGCCAGCCGTGCGGCTTCTTGTTCCGCATGTTTCTTTCGTGTGCCAGTCGCCGAAGCCAACACCTGTTCCACACCCGCGTCTTCCACCCGCTTTACTGCAACTACGAAACTCTTGTGGTGGTCTGGTCCGTTCTCCGCCGTTACTGCATAGATGGGTTGGCCCAGTCCGTGGGCCTGGAAATACTCCTGCAACATGGATTTGTGGTCTCCGACATCTTCGCCGGAACGCGCCGCGGCCACCAGGGTTTCCAGCTTTTCATCGAGCAGCCATGTGCGCACCACCCGCGCCGCAGGTTCCAGGCCTCCATCCAGATAAACGGCTGCAATCACGGCCTCCACAGCATTGGCAAGTATGGCCGTTTTTCTTCGACCGCCGCTTTTTTCTTCACCTTTGCCCAGCCGCAGATACTCTCCCAGACCCATCTTTTGCGCCACGCGGCCCAGATGCTGCCGACTGACAAAATGCGCCCGCAGCCTAGTCAAAGGGCCTTCGCTGAATTCAGGATAGCTGCGAAACAATTGCTCGGTCACGACCAGGCCCAGTACGGCGTCTCCCAGGAACTCCAACTGCTCATTGTCATCGTACGGACGATGTTCCACCTGCAACTCATAGGCGACGGAGCTGTGGGTCAGCGCCAGATCGAGCATCGCTGGATGATGAAACTGATAGTCGAGCAATTGCTGCAGCCGCTCCAGTACAGTAGTGCGTCCCGCGTCGAACGCCCACGGTTCGTGCAATGGCGACGCAGATCGGTTGGTAGTCAAGCTGCTCCGTTCCTAGCGTACACTCCGACGGTGATGGCTCCCTCGTACATTATGATTAGTGCGGCTGATTGGGGGTCGGTGCAGCGTTGGGCTGCGAGGCAGCGCCTGTCTGTGTGTCACCTGCGGTCTTGTTCTGCTGGCGTGTATCCTGCCCGCTTGCATCCTGTTCAGGCGCATGGGGTGGGCCAAACGGCGCTTTCAGGCCCGCTTCGGCGGCTTCTTTGGTGTCCGGTTTTCCATCGCGCATCTGCATGGCGGCCTGATACTCCGCAATCGCCGCCGTACGATTGTCTTGCACGTCATCCAGACGCCCCAGGTAGATGTGCGACCAGGCGATGGTCCGCGGATTGTGCGAAAGTTTCGTGGCGATCGCGAATGCCTGTTCGGCTGGGCCCATCTTGCCGCTCATGATGTCCGCCCGCGCCAAAATGAATTCCGCCCGGCCTGGACTGCTGGTGTGCTGGTAAAGCGCCTGCTGGGCCAGTTCCGCCGCTCCCGGATAGTCTCCGGCAACCAGTTTTTTTTCCGCCTCGTCCAGCATTGCAGACTGCACAGGTACTGCCTGCACCCGGTTTAGATCAGTATGCGAGGCGAAAACAATGTCCTGCACGCGGCGTTTTTCAATGTCCACATTCATGCCGTAGACCATCTCGCCCACGGCTTCCTGCAACGTTCTGGGGCTTTCCGGGAACTGATAAAGCTGGTCGTAAAAATACTGCGTCAGAATGAATCCCTGCACCATATCGTTATGTACCGTCTGGCGGCGCACCTCCGATACTTTGTGTTCGTACGCGTTTTCAGCATTGTTAACGGCGGCAAGCTGGTTGCGGTCAATATGCGCCGGTATTTTGTAGGGTGGAATTCCCGTATCCATGGTGCGCGCTTCTATGGCGCGGATCATACACTCCGTCACCAGCGCGAGAATGTCGCTTTTGAACTCATACGGCAATGGAGAAGGCTGCACCAGTTCCAGGATCGGAGTGAGCTGGTCGATGGAGGTTGAGCGGGCGTAGATCAGCGGCTCCAGCACAAAGCGCAGATAGGTGTGCTTTACCGGGGCCAAATCCATGTGCCCATTCACCGGCGAAGCCACCACGATGTAGTCGCCGCCGTAGACGCGCGCATTCACTTCGCCCGGTGCGATCAAAGGCTCCAGGATCGCCATAAACCGGCGGGAACCGTAGGTGGCCGGCGGTTGCTTCAAATACAGATCCATCTGCACCAGCATCTGTGCCAGCGGGACGTGGATGTCCTCCACCTCGGCTTCATATGCCGGATGGTTCAACACCCAGATCAAATGCAGGTTCACGGCCTGGGAAAAGTCGCGCAGGTGTGGCAGCAGATCGACGATAGGTGCGGCATCCGGGGGCAGGTCCGATGTCGCCACATTCGTCGTCAGGTCCGGCGGTGGCGTCAGGAACAGCGCCAGCGAAATATACGCGGCAACATTCAGGTTCGTGCTGCTCATCGTATGGGTGTGGATAAAGGCACAGAGTTTATCGCGTACCTGGCGCGCCGGTTCCGACTGGTGCAGAACCTGGTCGATATCGTTGCGCACTTTCTGGCGCACCGGATCGGACAGCGACAGACCTTCATTGTAGCCGCAGGTATTCAATGCCGCCATCACGTCAAACACGGATTCTGAAGTTTCCAGCGAAGTGGCCGGCCCACTTGGATCAATCACGGCTGGAGGTTTTTGTGGCGCCCCGTTTGCGGACTGCGAAGAAACCGTGGCGCTGGGCAAAGGGGCCGCCTGCTGAGAAGACGGGGCATTCTCGGCGCTGGGAAGTTGAGGGGGCTGGGTCAATGTCTGGGTCGGAGATACCTGGGCCGATAAGGAGGCAGCCAAAGCCGACAACCCGATCGGTAGCCCGATGGCCCAGAAGATAAAACGGACTGCGCGTCGATACTGCAACCACTGCATGGATACTCTTTGCCGGAACAACTTCAGTCTATGCATCCGCCGGAGTCAGGGTCAAACGGCGTTGGTTCCGTTGCTACGGGCCAAATTTTGCCAGGAACATCTCGACCGCATTTTTGGGGTTGCTGAATCCAGAAAAAGCACCTTGCGTACCGCCACCTACGAGAAGGTTGCCTAGGGTATCGACCACTACCTGAGGCCCACCATTTACTGACACGTTCAAGATCAACCCATTCCCGAATTGTTGCACCCATGTGTCTTGGCCGCCGGGGGTAAATTTCACCACAAAATCTAAATCTTGCGGTTGCGTATAGGGAGAGGCGAAGACACCCAAGGTTGTTCCTGCGGCAAGGACGTTGTCACTCGCATCGACAGCCACACTGTAGATTTGGTCCCCAGCTCCCGTACCAAACTGTTTTACCCACATCGCACTCCCGGTCGTGCTGGCCAGTTTAGCAAGAATGCATTGCGCAGACGGAGCAGGATCATAACTCAATGAGATACCGGTTTGAGTTGATGTCGCAGTTGCTCCGCCAATTACTACATTGCCTTGCGAATCTGTCGCAATACCAAACAAAATCATCCCTTCGCTTGTTAAATAACTCGCGAGGGATTGCCCCCAGAGAATATCGCCCGTCGAGCCGTCTATTTTAACGACCAATGGAGCGCTCGGATTGGTGTTAGTGTATCCAGGAAGACCGCCGTTTCCGATGATGAGAATATTTCCTGAACCATCGACTGTTAGCCGTTCCAGCGTGTACTCGTTGCTTGCATACGATTGCTGTTTCAGAGATTGACCGGTCGCACCATTCAACTTGGTCAAGAGAAACCCGTTGGGTGAAGCTCCAGATGCAGAAAACGACAACGATTGAAACCCTACAATCACATCGCCGTTGGAAGTGATGGCAATGCTCTGTGGGTTTCCCTCGCTTAGGGCGGAGAGCTGTTGCAGCCAGAGTAGCTTTCCATTGGGATCGAGTTTGAAAATAACCCCTTGCTGTGTACCCGACGGATTGCTGTAGCCAGGAAATGCCCCAGATGTTGTGGCGATAGCGTATGTATCGCCTCCCGCATCGACGGCGATTCCGGTTAGAAAATCGCCTTGCCCAGTGCCAATTTCCTGTAGCCAAAGCTGCTTTCCAGTTGGGTCGAACTTGGCAACTACGTCCTCAGCGCTGAAGCTCGAATCGGAGAATCCCGGATACGCTCCATCTGTGTAGGCCCCTACAATTGTGTTACCTTGGCTATCGACGGCCACCCCCACCAAGGTGTTTTGGGGGGCTTGCGTGTTGGGAATACTACCTAAGCCAAACTGCTGCACCCACTGCTGCGTGCTCGCCGCCTGGAATCCAGCAACTCCACTACCATCAGGAACGCCTGGCCCCGGCCCGGTCTTGCCGGACATACTTGCTCCGCCGCATCCGGAAAGGACCATCATCGAAAGATTGACAATAAATCCGATGGCCATAGAGCGCGCAAAAACAAAATTGATCGATTTCTTCATCCCTGGCATCTCGTAGCTGTCGCCCGCGTTTTTGGAGTGCATGAGAAACTGGTCGTTGTAACCACCCACCTCAGCAATAATCCGAATTGCGCAACTGCCTCGTTTCTGCGTTATGTGCTGGAACGGCAAAGCGGATACACGGAATCAATTTTCTCTCAGCGCCCGATCCAGCGTCATTTTTTCCGCCATCAGCTCCTGCACCGTCGTTGTGTCCGCGCGCTGCTCGGCTTCCGCCAGCATTCGCCGCAATTCGCGCTGGCGTTGCTCCAAACGGCCACGCCGTAATGAATGAAGCGCGTCCTCGACCTGCTCCCGTTGGATTTCCTGCGGGCCATTCATCAGCGCGGCGGCGAGCAGATGTTTGCTGGTTTCATCCGGCGCGAGGTCGAGCGGATTGAAGCCATCCTCCGCAGCCAATAAAGCGGAGAGCATCGAAGAGGCTGCCAACCCTTCATACAGCGCAGGCTCCTGCGTAAGACGTTCGCGCGCAAGCTGACGAGCGGGATCGTTCGCAGGCAAAGTGAGCGCCCGCAGCAACAATTTTTCCGCTTCGCTCAAAGACGGCGCGACCGTGGACTTTGTGCGTACGTCCGCGCGGCGTGCGAAGGCCGCCTGTTTCAGTTCCTGCCGCAACAATGCAGAGTCGATGGAGAGTTTCTGCGCCGCATCGGCGGCAAACTCGTCGCGCGCGATGCGATTGGGAATATGCTGCATGTGCGGCAGCAGAAAATTCAGCGCCTTCACCTTGGCGTCCGGCGTGACTGGCGGAAATAGCGTGCGCGCCCGGTCGATCAAATAGTCGCTATGCCGCCGCGCCGAACGCAAAGCCGCGATATAGGCGGGCGTCCCACGCTCGCGCACATAGCGGTCCGGGTCCAGACCGTCGTCGAGCGTGACCACCTTGACGCTGAAGCCCTCTTCAATCAGCAGCGAGATGGATTTCTCCGCCGCGTTGGCGCCTGCCGCGTCCGGGTCGAAATTCACCACCACCTGCCGCGTGTGGCGCGCCAGCAGACGCACCTGCGCCTCGGTAAATGCCGTTCCACTGGTGGCCAGCACATTCGTAATTCCGGCCATGTAGACGGAGATGCAGTCCATCTGCCCTTCCACCAGCAACGCGAATTCAAATTGCCGGATCGCTTGCTTGGCCTTGTCCAGATTGAACAGCACATGCCCCTTCGTATACAGCGGCGTCTCCGGCGAGTTGAGATATTTCGGCCCGGCCTTTTCGTCGTTGTCCAAAGCACGTGCGGTGAAGGCGATCACCCGGCCTGCTTCATTGCGGATAGGAAATGTAATGCGCTTGCGAAAGCGTGCATACATCGGCCCAGCAGCGCCGTCGGGCTGCTCTTTTGCGGAAAAAAGACCGCTGGAGCGCAGCGTCTCTTCATCAAAGCTGGACTGGAACTTGTCCCGCATCGCAGAATACGAATCTGGCGCATAGCCAATGCGAAACGAGGTGATCGTGTCCGCCGTCACATTGCGGCTGGTGAGATATTCGCGTGCGCGTGCCGCCTCCGGCGACCGCAATTGCTCCTCAAAATAGCGGCATGCTTGGTCGTGGATTTCCAGCAGCTTCGAGCGCAGCCGCGACGCCTGTGCCTCTTCCGGCGAGGAGAATTCGCGCTTCGGCAGCGGAATGCCGCACTTCTGCGCGACCGTCCGCACCGCCTCAGGGAAGCTGACGTTCTCCATCTTCTGCACAAAAGTAAACACGTCGCCGGACTGCCCGCAGCCGAAGCAATGAAAGAACTGCTGTGCCGCCTGCACGTTGAACGACGGCGTCTTCTCTTTGTGGAATGGGCAAAGCCCTTTGAAGCTCTGCGCGCCTCCTTTGGTTAGCCGCACATATTCGCCGACGATGCGGACGATGTCGGCCTGCTGCTTCACGGATTGTGCAAAACCATCGGCCATGGAAGGGAAATTAGCGTTCCAATGACGAGTGTAGTGCAAACAATAGAACACGCAGGCAACT
>DAHUZH010000249.1 GCA_027306695.1 Acidobacteriaceae bacterium | reverse complement strand
AGACAGAGTTGCCGCTGGCGATTTCGACCCTCGAATTTCGTGGCTATCCGCAGCAGATTGAAGGCAAAACTCCGGGTGATCTGACGTACCGCTACGATCGAATCAGCAGCACCGGTCCCTTTGCGCGGCAACGCGGCGATTACACGCGTTATGGGAATGTCACTCCTCTGCTGAAGAAGATCGACGATCGATTTGTCATTTTCGGCAGTGGAGAGGAGATCGATGCAGAGTTCCGCACCGGCGGATTGCCGATACTCCCGGCGAACTGGAAACGAGATTACTTTTTCTATGCCAACGGATTTGTGAAGGATATGGACTTCTACGAGGCATCCCCGTTTACCGTGGCCAGAATTCCCTTCCACGGAATGAAGACCTATCCCTACTCGAAGGGCCAGCCATATCCCACCACTCCGGCAGCAGTGCAGTATCGGCTGGATTGGAATACGAGGTTCGATTCGGGCGAAAGCACCCAGAGATATCGATTCCATTATTTGCCGACAATCTCCACGCCGATTTTGCCGACGCTCTTCCCCGATGCGAACGGCGACAGCGCACACGCCACTGGTGCGAATTGAGCGACATCACTTTGCTCTCTGCGGTGGCGCAGCTCGCTCAACTGCGAGACAAGAAAATCTCTCCGCTCGAATTGGCGGAAGAACATGTCCGCGCAATTGAGCGGTTGAATCCGCGCCTGAATGCCATCACAGATTTCGACGCAGACCGTGTCCGCGCGCAGGCCCGCGCTCTTATGGCATCGTCAGCGCCGGGTGGGCCGTTGTTCGGACTCTGCGTGACCGTCAAATCTTCCATTGCCGCAACGGGCCTGCGCTGCGAACTCGGCAGCCTGGTGCGGCAAGGCACCAGCGCGCAGGAAGATGCTGTCGCCATTACACGTCTTCGCCATGCAGGAGCGATCATTCTGGGATCGACCAATTGCCCGGAATTTTTGATGGCATATGAAACGGACAATCGACTTTACGGGCGCACCAGAAATCCGTGGAATCTGGACTACACTCCCGGCGGATCGAGCGGAGGTGAATCCGCCGCCATCGCTTCAGGAATGTCGGCTGCGGGCCTCGGCAGCGACAGTGGGGGATCGGTGCGCACCCCGGCGCATTTCACCGGTATCTGCGCGCTGAAGCCGACGCCAGGCCGCATTCCGGCCGCGGGCCACATGCCTCCATGTGTCGGACCTTTTTCCATTCTTGGCGCTATCGGGCCCATGGCTCGCACCATCGAAGATGTCGGCCTTCTATTCCAAACGCTGGCCGGACATGACCCAACGGACCCGATCGGCGCGCCGACGCAGCCTCGCAAGCTCAGCAACGCCGAACTCCTGCAAATTCCCATCGGCCATTTTGAAGACGATGGAATCGTCCCGGTTACAGGGGAGACACGGGCCGCAGTCCACGCAGCGGTCAATGCACTTGTAGAGCGAGGATTCCGCGTGCAGCCGTTTCGGCCGAAAGCGCTGGAAGCCGCGCGCAAGCTCTGGTGGAAATTTTTTGTTCGCAGCGGGGCCATGTTTCTGGATCCCATCCTGCGCGGCCAGCACGATCAACTCAGCCCCATCCTGCTGGAGTTCCTCGGTCTCGCACATCAGGAGCCGCCACTCACAGGAGAAGAATTGCTGCAGGCGTGGGCAGAATGCGACCAGGTCCGCGGCGAATTGCTAGCCGAGATGCAGCAGTTCCCTGTGCTGCTATGTCCAGTGTGCGCGATCCCTGCATTTCGCCATGGCGAGCGTTCGTGGGACGTTGACGGGCAGACGGTTCACTATCTGGATGCGATGCGATACACCCAGTGGTTCAATCTGCTGGCTGCGCCAGCCGCCGTGGTACCTGTCGGCAAATCTCCGCAGGGGCTGCCGATCGGCGTTCAGGTAGTCGCACGGCCTTATCAGGATGAGCTGGCGCTCGCAATTGCCAGTGTGATCGACAAGGCATTCGGCTTTATTCCGCCGCCAATAACGATCACGTAAGCTGCCCATTCGACCCGTCCGCCGCAGCCACTGGGTCCTGTGTACGTGCGGCAAGCTGTCCTTTTCTCAGCGCGCGTTCTTTGATCATGACAAAAAATATCGGGACCAGAATGAGTACATGGATGGTGGAGGTGATCATGCCGCCGACGATGGGCGCGGCAATCGGCTTCATCACGTCGGAGCCGATGCCGGTTTCCCAAAGGATGGGAGCGAGACTGGCGATGACCGCGATGACAGTCATGAGCTTGGGCCGAAGCCGGAGGACCG
>DAHUZH010000248.1 GCA_027306695.1 Acidobacteriaceae bacterium | reverse complement strand
AATCGGCATGCCAAACCACTCGAACGGAATCAGGATAGTAACTGTTTTGCCACAAATATTTATATGCGTCGGCCCTGTTCTTCGCTGTGCTCAGAATGACTCCTTTTAAGATTTGTGTTAGAATTATTGATTCATTTTTTGCCAACCGAAAACCTCGTTTACAGCGTTCGATGCGCAACCTGGTCCAGCGTGGTACTCGGCATGCCGCGGCTGAAATTTACGTTGAATTCCGTGACATCGTTCAACGCAAACATTGGAACGCCAGGTGTGCGTGGGGCCTGGATGCGGAAGAAGTCCGCACCTTCGACATCGTTCAGAACGAAAGCGGGGCGATGGTCTGGCTGGAGTGCGGCAATCTCGATGTGGCTCATGTCGAGATTGCGGACATGTCGCAGATAGAATCCCTGCGAAGACGTGGGGCCAAACATGCTGGGTTCGGGATAGCCTGTCTCTTTCTCAGGTAGCTGAATCGCCGCTTGTTCCGCAGTCCCGCCGCCCTGATGCTGAATGAAAATGTCGCTGAGCTTTACGTCCTCAATTGCATGACCGGGAATACCGCTCAGGATCGAAGAAATTCTGGAGGCGGAGTTCGAGCAGACGATGTTGCTGATGAGGATGCGCCGCAATTGCCCGACGGGAACTCCCGCCGGCCCGCGCATCCGGCTGCCCAACCGCAGAAATATGGGCGCGCTGCTGATGTCCCGCATGGTGATGTTGGTGATGCTGATGTCTTCCAGAAGCGCGCCGTCCACCGTCTCAAGCGCGAGACCCTGGCAGCCCTCGAACACGCAGTTCGAGATGGTGATGTTCTTGAAGCCGCCGTTCGATTCCGTACCGAATTTAATGCGGCCCGTCCTCGGGTAGCCGATGCGGGTGTGTTTTTTGAAGGTCCCGTCCAGCAATGTGCCCAGGTCATACGCTCCCGTGACGTAGCAATTCGAGATAGTGACATTTTCCGTGGCCCGCGCGTAGCCCAGCGCGTACGAACTTTTTGGGCAGATGCCATCGTCCCACGGAGAATTGACCGAGCAGTTGGAGACGCGCACATTACGGCAGCAGTCGATGTCCATGCCATCGCGGTTGGTGTCGATCTTAAGATTGTCGATGGTCAGGTTATCGACTCCTGTGGCCAGAATGCCGAAGTGACCTCCCTTCAGGATGGAAAAATCCTGAAGAGTGATATTATAGCAATTTTTCAGCGCGATGGCCTTGTTGCCGACACCCGGGGCCTCCGCGCGCGGCGTGTCTGGATTTTTTTCCTGGGAACGGCCATTGCTCAGACCTTTGCCCCAGATTAGCCCCTGGCCAAGGATGGAAACATCATGGATGTTTTCTCCCCAGAGAAGGCTGTTGTGCCAATGGTTGTGGCCGTAATCCTGATAGTGTTCCCATGGCGCCTTCGGTTCGGCTGCATCGTAGCCGCCGCTGGTTGTGCCTTCCATCGGCGTATCGGCGGCCACAATGGTCGCGCCCGTATCGAGATACAGCGAGACAAGGCTCATGAGGTGAATGGAATAACACAGGTAGCTTCCAGCGGGAAAATAGACCGTTCCTCCGCCGGCCGCTGCGGCTGCCTGGATGGCCTTGTTCACGGCGGGCGTGTCGATGGTCTTTCCATCTCCCGTTGCGCCATATATCCGAACGTCGCACAGGCCACTCGCGCCCACCAGCTTTTTCGTCGCCTGCATCGCATATAGCCCCGGCGTACCCATGCCTGCGGCGATTCCGCAGCCTGCAAATTTCAGAAAGTTCCTTCGGTGCGTTTCCATGTGTCCTCTCTTTTTCAACGTGATTGGTTAGACCAATTTCCAATGTTGTTTGAGAATATCACGGCCATATCGACTGACGGTCCGAAATGCCTCGGTGACTCCGGTATGTAGAGATATATCGTTTCGACACGAGAATTCGACGGTTCGCAAACTAAAATCGGAATGTATCGATCGCGAATGGAATGGGTACATTGAAGACATCACGATAGACTTGGCAGCCATTGCAATGCTGATGGAAAAATCCATGATCGATGTCTTCGACAGGAAACAGAATATTTCCTCACGGTAAGCCTGAAACCCGGCCTATATACTTGACGATGGCAGAAGTGTTCTTTTATCCAAGCCCATCATTCAGCGCTGCCTGAAAGCTCTGGCATGCAACTGCGGCCCCAAATGCGGGGACATCCGTGGCGCGCGCAAAATCCTCGATCAGCCGCACATCTTTCAACATATGTTTTAGGAGGTGTTAACACTACGTCAATACAGTTCGTGTAGTTTTGTCCTTAATGGAGATTACCGAAGAGCGGTACGCG
>DAHUZH010000247.1 GCA_027306695.1 Acidobacteriaceae bacterium | reverse complement strand
TTTCACATGCAGCGGGTTGCGCGCGCTTGCTGGCATCGCAATGGAAAGAATACCAGCCGTCAAAATCAGAAGTGGGTTACGAAGCAGGATGGTCACAGCGGAAGATTCCTTTCTAGGTGCAATCGCGAAGCGCTCAGAGCGCTCTGCGCATTTCGCATCTTCCGATGGTACACATTGTCTCCAGCTTCGTGCATTCCCCCGGCCCGCGCCTCGTTTGGTACTATCGTTGGTTCACTCGAGGGTCAGTTTATTTTGCGGATACTTTTCGTAGGAGATGTTTTCGGCAGCGCTGGACGCAAGATCGTGCATGCCCACCTGCACCATGTTCTGGAGACCCACGCTGTCGATCTCCTCGTAATCAACGCGGAAAACGCCGCTGGTGGATTTGGCGTGACGCCCGGCATCGCCGACGAACTGTTCTCCCTGGGCGCGCATGTTCTGACCACCGGCAACCACGTGTGGGACAAGCGCGAGATCATCGACTGGATGCAATCTGTTCCAGCCGACAGCAACGAGCGCCCGCGCCGTCTGCTGCGTCCGGCAAATTATGTTCCCGGCGTGCCTGGGCATGGTGTCTATGAAGGGAATTTGCCCGATGGGACGTCCTACGCAGTCATCAACCTGCAGGGCCGCGTATTCATGGCGGCGAGCGACGATCCCTTTCGCGCTGCGGACGCGATTCTTGCGCAGCTCCAGGCGAAGGTGATTCTGGTGGATTTTCACGCCGAGGCCACGTCGGAAAAGGTAGCGCTAGGCTGGTATCTCGACGGGCGCGTGACCGCCGTTCTTGGCACTCATACCCACATCCCCACCGCGGACTCGCGGATACTACCCGGTGGAACTGCGTTTCAAACGGATGTCGGCATGAGCGGACCCTACGACAGCGTCATCGGAGTGGAAGTCGAACAGGTGCTGGATCGGTTTCTGTATGGAATGCCGGCGAAATTCGAGGCGTCAAAGAAAAATCCCAAGATGTGCGCGGCACTGATCGAATGTGACCCTGGGACTGGCCGAGCACAGTCGATTCGCCACCTGATGCTGGGAGAATAGGCCGGTGGCGTCCAGCTCTGGATCGATTTCATCGATCCATTCCGTCGTCGGAAGACCGCGCAAAAAAATCCCGCCCCTTGCGTTCCGGCCCGAAGCCGAAAATGAAAAATAGCGCGACAATGACGCAACCCTCAAAGAGTGTCAGCGCCCAACGATATCCCAGATGGTTGCGCAAGGCATACTCGATGCTGACCGACGGCGAGCCGATCAACACGCCGAGTTGATAGACAAAACCGGGGAACAGGCTGCGCACGGCGGCCGGAGAAAGTTCGTTCAAATGCGCGGGGATCACGCCGAACGCGCCCTGCACTCCGAATTGCATCAGAATGGAGCCTGCAATCAGCATGGGGAAAGTTCCACCAAATGCCCATGCCGGAATCGCGAGAAGAGAGAGCGCCAGCGCGAGCATGATGCTGCGCCGCCGCCCTAAACTGTCGGAGAAGTGGCCAATGACCAATGCCCCGCCGATTGCGCCGACATTGTAGAGAATGGCCAGTGTGGAGACAGTTCGATTGCTGAATCCGTGCGCGGTTTTCAAAAAGTCGGGATACAGGTCCTGGGTGCCATGCGACAGGCAGGTCATGACCGACATGACGAGCAACAGGTAAGCAAAGCTCTTTTTATGCCTCCACAAGGTGTAGAAAATCTGAGCAACGCTCGGCAACCGATGCAGTTCCCATGCCGCAGACTCCGGCGCACCGATTGTAAGGACTCCTATAAGTACAGCGAAGAACAATCCGCTTAGAAACATAACTTGCCAGCCGAAGCGCGGCTCGATGGAGCGCAGCGCAATGGCTGCCAGAAGGTAGCCGACCGGGTAGCCGCCCTGCAACACTCCAGAAAGCAATCCTCGCCATCGGCGCGGCGTGCTTTCCATTACCAGGGAAGCACCCACTCCCCAATAACCACCCATGCCGATTCCGTAAAGCGCGCGCAAAAGCACGAACACGGCATAATTCGGCGCAAAGGGAGTCAGAGCCGTAACGATCGAAAAGTAAAACACACACGCCACCAGCGGGCGCTTGCGTCCGAAGCGATCCGCGAGCGTCCCCATCAGCAGAGCCCCAACAGGCCGCATGGCGAGCGTAATCGTGATGGTCCAGACAATGGCGCGCTTCTCTACATGAAAATGGCGCGCCAGTACATCGACAAGGAACACGAGAACGAAAAAGTCGAATGCGTCGAGGACCCATCCAAGAATGCCGGATGTCGCCGCCAGCCCCCAGTTCGGCGTGCGATGCTCGATGCCGGAAATGCTGGGAGTTGTCTCAGGAAGCATGCGGACTCAGTGGGATGAGGGCTGATTGCGGCAAACGGAAGTC
>DAHUZH010000246.1 GCA_027306695.1 Acidobacteriaceae bacterium | reverse complement strand
CTTCTTCCAGATCCCGGCAAACTCCATGATCCCGGTCATGTCGGAGATGGGCACAATGTCGGCATTTCGGAAAAGCATGTTGAAGAATTCCGCAGTGCCGATTGCACCACCCATATTCGTAAATCGTGGTGCGTCCCGTCGGTGCGCCACATAGAGCCATTCAGTAAAAGCAATGTGTGCCTGATGTGCGAAAGCTGGAGTGGCGTCGATCTGCTCCTGCGCCTGGCGCAATCTTCGACCCAGTTCATCGGGCAGGGCAAAGGTGGCCTGTGCAATAAAGTCTGGCGAGGCATGCGCCAACTTTGTATTGTCCGTAGTGACGACAAAGTGCGTGGAAAGATAATCGAAGGTTCCCGATGGGTCTGTAAGCTGTGCCGCGTTCCAGCTGTGGAACCAGTCCATATCGCCGCCAGTGGCGATCAGCTTTGCATGGGGATCGACCTGTCGAACTGCCTGACTGAAATCGAGCGTGCGTCCCGGTAGCTGTGGGATAGTGGGCCAGCCAAGGTTCCAGGTCCCCCACAATTCATTTCCCAACTCCCAAAGCAGGCCACCCTGCGGCGCGTTGAAATGCTGGTCTACATATTTCACCCAACCGGCGGCCTCTTCCGGCGTGCCGCTGCCTAGGTTCAGCGCAATCTGCGGCGTGGCCCCAATCAAAGTGCAGAAGTCCAGAAGTTCATCCGTGCCAAAGGTGTTGTATTCGGGAATCCCCCACGCAATGTTTCGCATGTTGACGCGCTTCTGCTGCGGACCAATGCCGTCCTGCCAATGATAGCCAGAGGTAAAGTTGCCACCGAACCGCAGTAGCGGTGTGTGCATAGCTTTGGCCATCTTTACTACGTCTGGATCCAGTCCGTGAATCGCATCCGCTGGAAACAGGAGGAGATTGTCTACATCGACGCGCTCATCACCGCTGACCTGGAGCACAAGGTCCGCGGGATCAAGCCGCGCCAACTTGCCCGGAGCAACTGTGAGAGAAAATTTATACTCGGTCCACTCTGGCGCCGCTGCGTCGATTTGTATTTGACCCAATACTTCGGAAGTGTGGGACTTTCGTAGCTGCAAAGTTAGCTGAGATGGGCCGCTGATGTGTTTGGCAAACAAGCTGCCGGTATACGTGAGTTCTCGATGGACAGGCAGATAAATTTTTTGCAGGATGCCCGTCGGCTGTCCCGGTACGCCGATGATTTCCAGCGAGCGCCATGAATTCGCCGCGTCCCCCCAATGCAATTCATAACGATTGCCCTGAGCATAATCGAGGGGTTCCCATGGCAGAGGCAGCCCAAGTTGGGAAGCTCGCCCCAACTGCGGCTGTTCCCGGACCATCGCTGCGGTGTGGTTCGTGTCCCAGATTCCACCCTCGAAACTGGGATTCTGAACAATCTCTGCCCATAGCCCGTTGTAGGTGGAGTTACCGATCGGCTCCAGAAAGGTGCCGAAGAGGGTACGTGGCAGGCGATAGCTGGCCGCATGCGTCGCGTCGACAGTCATCGTAGCCGTCGGCGGAGTTGCATGCTGTTCTGTGATCTGAGCGTCGGCCCGCATGGCGAACAGGCATTCGGCTGCGATCAGTGCGATTAGTGATGCGATACTTCCAGTCGAAAGGCTCGGTCGCATAGAGGAACACCTCATCCAAGAAATCAGCTTCGATAGTGTAACCGTTTTCAGCAGGGTGTGCCAGCGTGGGTTATATGTGTCCCAGGGCCGACGCATCTTAATTTCCGAGTAGTTGCAGCAGGTAATCATTGTCCCAGCCTGCTTTGAGTCGTTTGCCTTTGATTCCGAGTTTGCAGGTTTTGTCCTGTTTGAGCAGGTTGCGGGCGATGCGGTTGAGCAGCGAGAAGTTTTGTGCGGCATGACCGGCGTGTTTGCGGTTCAGGTCTTCTGCGAAGCTGACATCCAGCGCCCAGTGGAGTTTGTTTTCGATGCCCCAGTGCTGACGGATGGCTCGATTCAACCGCTCGGCATCGGGCTTGAGGCTGGTGATGTGATGTAGTAGCGGATTTCGCGTTCGGTTTTGCCGGATATCTTGTGGTAGCGTTCGGACTCGATACGCACCAGCCCCTGTAACCGACGCCCATTCAGATGCTTTTTCAATCAGACTTAAGGTCGGCAATCACCGTGCAGCGGCGTTGCTCGACCCGCCCGTGGCCGCAGTCGAATTCTTCACACACCATGTCGGCGGCCAGCATCTGAAACACCTACCTCCGGTGACGTAAATTCGATTGTGTAAAAGGCGAGAGGGAGTAAGTTGGCTTTGGCCTGACAAGCTGAAAGCCATCTCTGAAAAAGGAAACTAAGAATTTATCCGTAAATAGTGTCGAACTGGGTACGCGCTGGCAGGTGGCCGGAAGCAGAGGGTGCAGGTTGGGCGAA
>DAHUZH010000245.1 GCA_027306695.1 Acidobacteriaceae bacterium | reverse complement strand
CTGCTGGACCATGAAGGCTCGCTGGTCGCCACAACGGATGGATCGGGCAACGTGACGGGGAGCAATCTGCTCGCTCCCTACGGGCAACTGATGGCCTCCAACACGAACGATCCTTATTCCTACACCAACCTGTTCCAGGACACGGAGTACGGCGGCGACAGCGCCTGGTACAGGAACTACTCCGCCGAACAGAGCCGCTGGCTGCGCCCCGACCCCTACAACGGCAGCTATGACCTGATGAATCCGCAAAGCTTCAACAGGTACATGTACGTCAACGGCAATCCGCTGGCATACACCGATCCCAGTGGGCTGGCGGACGGAGTATTAACTGGGGTTGGAGGAAGCTTGTGCTCCTCGTTCGGGGGCGACGTTTTCAATGGCTACAATGGCGTTGCGATAGGCGGATTTAAACCATGCGACCCAACTGCATTTATTCTTTCCTACGCTCTCACTCCAGTTGTCAACGGGATAACTTCCGCAATTAATGGAATCTTCAATACAACACTAAGTACATCAATTAGCGCATCCGAAATCGCCCCTGTGATTGGCGCAGCTTTTGCTATTGGATGCAGCATAGAGTCTAGCCAGGCGCTATGTGGACCTCCAGGATGGACTTCAGTAATACCCGGAAACTGGGGGAAAGTAACAGCGGACTCTATCGCAACAGCAGGTGCAGTGGCCGGAGTCATGTGCGCAACCGGAAATACCGTCGCCTGCGGGGTCCTATTTGGCTACGCGATATACACGGCAGTGACAGATGTATTGGCTGGGCTTGGTTTATTTGAACCGCCGCAATTTACGGGAAGTCTGCTACCACGCCCCTCGGATCTTGGCGGTTTAGGGACATCTCCAATCGGAATTCCCAACCAGAATTTAACCATTAAGGGCATACTTGGACAGCCGTCGCGTGGAGTAGTGCAGTCTCCTGGAATGAACACTCCATGAAACTCTGTCGTCCTCCATGGTTTAATAAGAGTGTTTTCATGCAAAGATGGCCAAAGCCTATCGTGTTTCAGGCAATTGCGCATGTGCTTTTATCCGCCACATCCTTTGCGATCACGGCAGATGGATTTATAACGCATTCTGGATCGATAATGTCATTCGACATCGCCACATGGCATTTCAAACTTGATTCGCAAACACGGTGCGTATCCGAAACCTACTCCGCAGACCTATATAAGCCTTGGTCGGGCCATGTGTCCTACGCGCAACCTTTCCTTCGATCAAATAATAAATCCACAAGCGCAGTACCTACGTCTTGCAACGCTTTACACTTAACGATTGGCTCACGAGTTCGCATAACTGGAAAACTGTATGGAGCAGATAAGATTCTGGCTAGAACAATCGTAAGGTATTCGGGAGTTTCGAAAGCCAAGCTTAGGAGTGCGGCAATTACGGAGGAAAAGCCAGAAAGTAGAATCGGCGACGATAGCCAACATAGTATTCTGTGGATCGATGGATATCCAATAGCTAAAGCACCTAACACTACGATTATCGCAGTTCCTGCGAATACGTCAATTGGTTATCGAAATGCGATAAACCTTAATCATGCGTATCTAACTGTTTCACAAGTCAGTGCCCCTGCAAGCACGGCACTGCCTTCACGGTATATGCCACAGGAGAATAACTACGTTGTCTATCATGCAAACAGAAATCAAGACGGCAGCATTGACGCAACTAAGTTGCGATTGTGGCCAAATTATTGTGACGAAAAACAAATGAATTTCTCGCGTAAATTTACACCTCAAGGATTTCCATTTAGTAGCAGGCGCCCGCTCAATCTGAAATTTAGTGCAGCGTGGATTGACGGTATCAGATTGGCTCGTATGACGGTCAAAGTCGTTCCAAGTGACGCGAGTCAGGAATTTGTTTCTGAGGTTGGCCTTGGAATTGTTCCTCAATTTCAAAGAGACCTACCAGATAAGGACGCAACAAAAATTCATTTTTATTTTGTGGTTACAAAGCCAATCAAATGCTGTAATGCTCGTATATACGTGAACGATGGGGGCGAGCAAAACATTGATGACGATGCAATAATTGCATTCCCGAATGGACTTATCTTAGTACCGGATATCGCCCTAGTAAGATTGCAAACCCGTGCGCAACTAGCTGCTCTATTGTCATATGCTGTTACAGCAGTAATACAAAAGCAGAGTTTTATCGCTTGGCCATTCATCAATAAAGCCGCGAGGATTGACGGGAATCCATCGGTCATCCGTACAGTTTCTTTCTTTCGGAACCAGCAAGTGCTGCGCATTGGCATCCGCCAGATGTATTTGGCTGGCTACGACATCCGGGAAGCGCCGTTTGCCTGGGCGGTGGCGCAGGGCAAGCCGGTCAGCAATCCTGTCATCAACTCGAAGCACCCCGACAAGGAAATCCCATGGTA
>DAHUZH010000244.1 GCA_027306695.1 Acidobacteriaceae bacterium | reverse complement strand
GCACCGTCCCTGCCACCTGCGAGCCCGTTGGGAGAAGCTATGGCACTAAGACTGTTAGCGTATGTGATAGCCGCTATTAATGCGGTTCTCTTCTTCGCAGCCATCTTTGCGAAATATCTTCAGGCCTGCCAGTCCGACCTGTAGGAGCCTGTCCGAGTAATGGCCGGGATTGCGATGGGTCTGAAATGTCCCGTATGCGCGGCGGAGGATCGAGCCGACTCTTAATAATGAGTCTGCGAGATCCGGTGCGTCAGTGAAACCGTCTGTGTCTTATGAACTGAAAGGAGTTCATCATGGAATGATCCGTTAGCCATGTAGTCAACCGGGCGTTGTCGGGAGCAATCCCCGCGACGAAGCCCCGGCTTGGCGAAGACGTGAGCCGTAACGATAAGTGAACCCAAACCAGCCTCGTTACGCCAATGAGAGTGGCCAAGCAGTCGGATTAGACGAAGCCAGCACCCTCGGTGAAGCAGCGGATAAATGCAGCCGATGGACTCTCCGGGGTCTAAGGGGACGGCACATGTCGAAAGAGACAGATGGGAACTGAGAGGTCCGAACGCATCGGGGGTCGTGCCCCGCCACTGTGTGGGAATCCATAACCATGGCAGTGCATGGGTTCGGAAGTCGGATGGGGCCGTAGTAGCGATGAAGCGGGGTAATGCCCGCACAGCCAAGGGCCCCTGTCGGTATCATGCAAATGCAAGAAGAAGGAGGATGCCGCTTGCAGGGCTATCCTGACACTACGGAAGAAGCCAGCGATCTGCCGGAGGTCTTTAAGATCAACAAGGCGGGTTTGCCGGTGAAAGTCTTTCTTTTGAGGCAGAAGCTGTACCGCAAATCCAAGCAGGAACCGAAGTTCCGATTCTACGCCTTGTATGATCGGGTCTACGGGATGGAGGTATTGCAGGCGGCTTGGGAACGGGTCTGCGCTAACGACGGAGCACCCGGGGTGGACGGAGTGACGATCAAAGGGATCAAAAGCTCCCCTGAACGTGTATCGGCATTCCTGAAGGATATTCAGGCATCGTTGATCCACAAAACCTATCGCCCGCAACCGGTCAAGCGTGTGTACATACCCAAAGCCAACGGCAAGATGCGGCCACTGGGCATTCCCACGGTGCGAGACCGTGTGGTTCAGATGGCGGTGTTGCTGCTGTTGGAGCCGATCTTTGAGGCGGACTTTCTGGATTGCTCGCACGGGTTCCGTCCCGGGCGCAGTGCCCATCAGGCACTGGAAACAATCCAAAAGAACCTCCATGAAGGCAGGCGGGAAGTATACGACGCGGATTTACAGTCGTATTTCGACACAATTCCCCATGACAAGCTGATGGCCTGTGTGCGGATGCGGGTGACGGACGGCAGCGTCCTGAAACTCATACGCATGTGGCTGGAAGCGATTGTGGTGGAGAATCAGGCAGGCAAGGGCGGTGGTAAGAAATACAGCCGTCCCAAGCAGGGCACACCGCAAGGGGGCGTGATATCCCCGTTGTTGGCCAACCTGTACCTGCACTGGTTCGACAAGTTGTTCCACCGGGCCGATGGACCCTATCACTGGGCCAATGCCCGGCTGATTCGGTATGCCGATGATTTTGTCATCATGGCAAAACACATCGGTCCCCGGATCAAGGACTTCGTGGAATCCACGTTAGAAAGCTGGATGCAGTTGAAGATCAATCAGGAAAAGACTCGCACCGTGCAAGTCGATGCACCGCGTGCAACGCTGGAGTTTCTGGGATACATGTTCCGCTATGATCGGGACCTTCTTGGGAGGCCCAGAAAGTATCTGAACATGACGGTATCGGCCAAGTCGCTGGCACGCCAGTGTGCGGCGATCAAGGCCATGACCGGCCCGGAACAATGCTTCAAGCCCATCACGATGCTCATTGGTGACACCAATCGGCAGACGACAGGCTGGGGGCACTACTTCAGTAAAGGCTACCCGGCGCAAGCGTTCCGCAAGATCAACAGCTATGTCCTGCAACGACTGACCCGGCACCTTCAACGTCGCAGCCAACGTGCCTACCGTCCACCCACGGGCGTGAGTTGGTATGCCCATCTCCAGCGGCTGGGTTGGAAACAGCTCCACCCACCAGGCCGGCAGATGGTGCGTGCGGCCCTGCCAAAGATTGCGGAAGACAGATACCGAGGAAGCCGGATGCAGGAAACCTGCCCGTCCGGTTTGACGAGGGGGGACTCAACCTACGTAACCACGGCTCGTCCGCGGCCAAGAGGTTGAGTCCTCTACTCTACACAACAAAGCAGACGGGGCATTTCAGGCCCACCCCGCGGGGCGGTGTGCTTTTTGGCCCCCCTCTGCGGCGCGGCTCCTCGGAGTACCATCCGTGTCAGGTACGCCATCGTCGCCGCTTCTTGATGGTAGCCAAAAATCACGCCGTCGCAACCCGGCGATTACTCGGACAGGCTCCTAGGAATTTTAGCGCCACCCTTTACGGAAATAGGGTTCACGCGCAGGCTAACTGCGG
>DAHUZH010000243.1 GCA_027306695.1 Acidobacteriaceae bacterium | reverse complement strand
CTGCTGGACCATGAAGGCTCGCTGGTCGCCACAACGGACGGATCGGGCAACGTGACGGGGAGCAATCTGCTCGCTCCGTATGGGCAGTTGATGGCCTCCAGCACCACCGACCCATACCTGTATGAGAATCTGTTTCAGGACACAGAGTATGGCGGAGATAGCGCCTGGTATCGCAACTACTCCGCCGAACAGAGCCGCTGGCTGCGCCCCGACCCCTACAACGGCAGCTACGACCTCAACAACCCACAAAGCTTCAACAGATACATGTATGTCAACGGCAATCCACTGGGGTTTACTGACCCGAGTGGATTGGCAGGAGCAGGAGTCTTTACTGGGATCGGAGGTAGTGCTTGCAAGATATTTCGAGGCTTCAAAGGGATACCTATCGGCGACGGTCTGTACATCAATCCTTGTGACCCTGTAGCGTCGGCAATTTCTCTGGGTATCGAGGCGTATAGTGCCTCCTTTCAAGCGGGCAGCATCGCCAGTAACTTAGGCGCTTGGAGTACGAATGGAACCTTGGCTGGTATATCCGCAGCCGTGGGAGCAGCCATAACCATCGGTTGTAGCATCGATTCCAACTCAGACCTTTGTGGGCAAACAGGCTGGACAAGTGTCTTGATCGGAGGCAATGGGGGCAAGGTGGTTGGCGACAGTATTGCGGTCATAGGTGCAATCCTATGCGCTACCGGTCCTACAAGCCCAGAATGTATAGGGTATGCGATCTACACGATTGAAATGACTTGTTCTCTGTTTTCTGGGACTTATTTGGCCCACCACAATTTACAGGAAGCCTGCTGCCGCGCCCGTCTGATCTTGGCGGCTTGGGAACCGCACCGATTGGGATACCGAACCAGAATCTCACAACACAGCAGCTATTGGGTGGGTCGTCGTCCACAAGCGCAATACCCTCTCCTGGATTCGTCCGGCCATGACGTCGGTTGCGTTGGCTAAGGTACTTCGCGTTGGGCGTCATGCGGGACGGGGTTTAGCCTGTATGGGCATAATGGCGTCATTATGCCTGTCCTTCAGCGGTGCGTATCCAGTCTTTGCCGGAATGATTGCGCATGAGGACATGACAGCCCAACGCGGCACAGAACAAATTTCCGGGACATATTTCACACGGAACAAACACGTTCTCCGCGCTTTGGTGCAGCGCACGTCTGGGACCTTCTGGATCGATGGCTATCCGATCACTCTATCGGCCCAAACGCAGATTTGCGGGCACCGCACTGCTCTGCAATTTGGTGCAACTCTTACTCGGAATGGGCAGCTTGTCACCCAGCCCGAAGCCTCGGTCGCGTGTCGAGACGTGGACCCGCGCGGATTGGACGGCGGCGCATGGCTGCAGTACGAGGGGAGTGCGGTACCGAATGGGAAGGTTGCAGGCACGAGAATCGACGTATGGGGTCAAGATCGCGCTCCAGTGAGCCGACCTCGTGACAACGGATCGCCTGTACCAGATCGCCAAGCGCCGTGCGCTTCCGGAGCGCCGCATGAACTGAGGTATCCCCACGAAGACCCGATCTCGGTGGTGTGCGACGCCGATGTGCGTGGCTATATCCAACATCTTCTCGAATCCCTGCTAAGGGTCCCCTCGTCAACGGAAGCCGCTCAAGCTGAGGCAAACGAGGATGCAAATGTCTACGTGGTGAAACCGTTTAAGGTAAAGCGCAACTATGATTTTGAAACCATAGACGGATTTGTCGGCAGCATAGATATGTATGGGTGGGCTTTTTATCGCAACCCAAGTGCTGGTTCCATCGTGCAGCAAATCATTTTTAGAACGGATGGCACCGTGCTTGTCCCCGATACGGTACTGGCCCATCTGAACAATGAAGCGGAATGTGCAGCCCTGTTCTCTTACGAGCTAGCAATAGTTCACCAGCGGATGATCGAGCATCTTGAGCGTGTGCAGGCTTACCGACCAGATCGGTGGAGCCTTAACAATGAAAAGAATGGAAGCGACAACGCAAAGTATACGGGGCGTTTCATACGGAATCTCAATCAAAAAACTATGCGGCTCGGCATCAATCGAATGTACGAGACCGGCTACGACATCCGGGAGGCACCGTTTGCATGGGCAGCGGCGCAGGGCAAGCCCGTTCCAAAGCAGGTGTTGAGGCCCAATGACTCGTTCCCTTGGTATGCGACATACGCCGTCGATTACATCAACCGCTACTACCCAAACGTGGACTACAGCAAGCTGAAGCGCGGCGCGGCGGAATACCGGCAGTTCCTCGGCGAGCTGCGGAAGGCCGACCCTGGAGCGTTCGCGGGGAAGTAGCAGGCGGCATTTCCCAGTTGTCTGCGGTGTGGGGAGCAGGCGGAGAAGTGCGGCCATGCTGCGCATGGGGTTGAGGGGGTGACACTCCACCCCGGAATGGATGCTGTGGAGTAACTAAAAGTTACGCTTGGGGAACTTACTGAAAACAGGCTGCTAATAGACAAAAAACGTCTATGTTGGCGTTAGGCTAGAGACAGCGCACGTTGCTGATGGGGAAC
>DAHUZH010000242.1 GCA_027306695.1 Acidobacteriaceae bacterium | reverse complement strand
GTCGCAATGGAAATCAGGGGAAATCCATTAAGTGCAACTGTAGTACTAATACCACAGTTGTAACTAGATGATAGACTGAAAACGCTCAGGTAGGCTCTCCGCGTAGGCGATGGAGAAAACGATCCGAGGGTGGAAGAACGAGTTGATGCGTGCGCATCAGGGGATGGGTGATCTGTTTGCGCGATCCGAAGTGCGGGAGCGCAGTCTGGCCTATCTGGAAGGTCTGTTGAGCGGCTGCGAGCGCAAAAACGGCTGGCAGGTGGCCGAGTGTGTGGGCGATGCGTCGCCCTACGGGATGCAGTATTTGCTGGGCCGCGCACGCTGGGACGCCGATGCGCTGCAGGCGCGGCTGAGCGCGTATGTCGAGGACAAGCTGGGCAGCCCGGATGCGGTCCTGATTCTGGACGAGACCGGATTTCTGAAGAAGGGCTCCCATTCTGCCGGAGTGCAGCGGCAGTACAGCGGCACGGCGGGGCGGATTGAAAACAGCCAGATCGGCGTGTTTCTCTGCTATGCCGGCAAAGGCGGATCGTCTCTGCTGGATCGGGAGCTGTATGTCCCGCAGGAATGGATCGAAGACCGCGAGCGTTGCCGTGAGGCAGGCATCCCGGAGCGGGTGGAATCGAACCACCAAGCGGGAATTGGCGCGGCGATGATCGAGCGGACGCTGGATGCGGGCACGCCTTGTGGCTGGGTGACGGGGGATGAGGTCTATGGCCACGAAAGCAACCTGCACCGCTGTCTGGAAGCGAGGCGGCAGGCGTTCGCGCTGGCCGTGGCCTCGGGACCAGCGTTTGTGGTGGCCGACGGAAACGCGCTCCCAAGCCAGCACCGGCCAGACTGCGTGTGACCGCTCCCCGCCCGCGTCAACTAATTCAACTAATTTCTTGACAATCATAAAGTACGTGTGATTGTATACGTTGAAGAATTCTGAAGCTCGATTTCGGTTTTTTGGAAGCCCGAGTAAACGTTACACGGGAAGGGCCGCAGCGGAAGAAGATTGTGCGCTCGAAGATTCAAGGCAACATCAGCGCTGTGGAGCGCTGTTTGGCGGGAAGCAGTTAGCGGTGCATACAGATCCTTAGCAAGATTTTGGCTCTCGGGAAGCCGCATGCCAATAAATCGTTTACTGGAAACAGGGAAAATTTTAAGGGGCAGCTCAATGACAGCTCGGCGGGCATTCTATTTTCGCGGTGTTTTGTTTTTTGCAATGCTGATTTGCGCATTCCAGTATGGTCGCGCACAGTTTGGTCAGGCGGTGCAGGGGACTGTAACGGATGCCAGCGGCGCCGTGGTTCCCGGCGCGACAATAACGATTGTCAATGCGCAAACCCAGGTAACGCAGACGACAAAGAGCGATGGCAGTGGAGGATACCGCTTTGTGAGTCTGGTGCCTGGAAACTACACCATCACGACCAGCGCAAAGGGATTTGCTCCATCGCAGATCAATGTAGAGCTGCAGGCGGACCAGACGCTCAACGTCCCTGTAACCATCAAGGCGGGCAGCGTATCGCAGACCGTCACGGTGACTACCCAGTCTCCGATTCTCAATACCGCGGAGACACGGAACCAACTCACCCTTTCCACGCAAGCTATACAATCCATGCCACTGTCTGGGCGCAATATGATTTCCCTGATCACGCTTGCACCGGGGGTTACCGGAAGCGCGGCTGGCGCTGGCGGAAGTGGATTACCGGGGAGTGATTCAAGCAATAAGTACGAGCCAGATATCAAGTTGTTTGAAAGCGCTAACGGCGCCGGAGGTAATGGCAATATGTATATTGTGGACGGACTCGACGTCACCAGTGTTGTCACACCCTCAGTTTCCAATCTCGTGCCTAATCCGGACAGCATTCAGGAAACCACCATCGAAACAAACACATATACGGTCGATTATGGACGCGCCAGTTCCATTCAGATGGTAATGGCGACGAAGTACGGGACCGAACATTTCCATGGCAATGTAGGCGATTATTTCACCAATCAGACTTTATGGGCGGGCACGGAGTTTGTGCATAGCTATGCGCCGTTCCATAGCGACAACATTTCCGCTTCGCTCGGCGGCCCAATCTGGAGGTCCAAGGGCTTCTTCTTCTTCGGGTCGGTGGAACCATTGCTTTCACTGCAGCCTGCGGGCAACACTACAACGACGGTGGAAGCACCGCAATTCACCCAGTTCGCCCAGCAGGCGTATCCCAATACCCTGGGGACCACGTTGCTGACAAAGTACGGCCCCACGGCAGCGACGATTACCGGCGTGGCCCAGACTGCGGAGCAGGTCTTTCCGACGACCTGCGGGACGGCTGCAAGCGGCAACCTGCCCTGCACCACTCCCGTATTCGATCATGCCGTATTCAATGCCTCCAACTACCACAATGGTCTACAGTGGAACACCCGTATCGACAAGTACTTCAAGAATGACCGTGTTTATGGCAACTATTACCGAACGACCCTGAGCACGGGAGGGCCAGCGATCCGGCCCGCCTTCGATGAAACGAATGCGTACAACACGAATTCATTTCAAGGCAATGAGACGCATACCTTCTCAGCGAATACCCTGAATGAGGCGGAG
>DAHUZH010000241.1 GCA_027306695.1 Acidobacteriaceae bacterium | reverse complement strand
ATGGAGATTACGCGCAATGCCATCGAAATCTGCAAGGCCGGAGACGACCTCTACCGAAAGCTGGCAGGCACGCAGGAACATTTCACCAAAATGGGCAACGCTCTGACTAGCTCTGTCCGACACTTCAACAATTTGGTCGGCGCGGTGGAAGGTCGCGGCAGTGTATTTTCGCTCGCCGCCAAGCTGCATGAACTGAAAATCGGTCAGGAAGAAATTACCGAAGTCATGCCGATAGAAACCGCAACGCGCGCCCTGCAGTCGGACCACTGGGAGGGACCCATCGCGCTGGCGGCATCTGAGGAAACTCCGGAGGAATAATGCCCGCACGCAGCAAGGAGTAACACCGCATCGGGCGCACTCCGGGTCACGATCTGGGGCGCGCTAGCCATGGCAATCACCGCAGGCGTGGGAGCGCTGTTCGGAACCGTTGCTGCGTGAGAGAAGATTATTGTTGAGTACCATTGCGAATCGCATCGGCGACGGCGACGGCTTCGCGCGCGGCTTTGACATCGTGGACACGGACCAGGTGCGCGCCAGCCAGCACGGCTGCTGTGATGGAGGCCAGCGTGGCATTGCCGCGTCGATCAGGTGGTGCGTCGTGGCCATAAATCTGCGCCAATGTTCTTCCTAAAAAAGATTTGCGCGATGTGCCAGCCAAAATCGGAAAACCCAGCGTGTGCAGTTCAGCCAGATGCACCAGCAAGGGATAATTTTCCTCGAAGGATTTGCCGAAGCCGAAGCCGGGATCTAGCACCAGGCTGGCCCGTTCGACGCCTGCGGCCAGCGCAGCCGCAGAGCGTTCCTTCAATTCGCGCAGCACCAGCGGGACGACTTCATCGCTGGGAATCGGCGGTTGCGTGCGCCACTCGTGCATGCGGCCTCGGGTGTGCATCAGGACCACGCCGCATCGCAGTTCCGCGCAGGTGCTGGCCATCGCTTCGTCCCACTGCAATCCGCTGATGTCGTTGACGATCTCCGAGCCTGCCGCGATGACTGCGCGTGCCGTCGCTGCCTTGTAAGTGTCGATGGAAATCACGGCATCATGCCGTTCGCGCAACACGGCCTCCATCACAGGCAGCACGCGGTCGAGTTCTTCCTGCGTGGAAACGAGGGGTCGCGTACCCGGTCGCGTGGACTCGCCGCCCAGGTCGAGAATGTCCGCGTCTTCGTCGAGCAACCGCAAGGCATGCTCGACGGCTTGATCCGTGGTTGCGAACTGGCCGCCATCGGAAAACGAGTCGGGTGTGATGTTGACCACACCCACCAGCAGCGTCCGCGTGCCCAGCGCGATGGAGCGCGTGCGCAGTTTCCAATCAAAACATGGGCGTAGGGCAACGGGCATGCTTCTGATTCTAGCGAGTCTCCCGTTCCTTGCTGCGCAAAGAGTGGAAGACTCAAAAACTTCATTCCGCATTTTTTGTTGTGATGTACGAAGCGGTGGGTTAAAGTAACGCCAAACGGAATGGCCATTCGGCAATTGGCGTTTTCTGGAGGGTCTATGAACGATGTTTCACGCCGCAATTTTCTGAGACTGGCGGCCGCATCTTCCGCCGCGCTGGCGATGCCCATCTTCTCTGAAGGTCAACTGGCCGCCGCGCAAGCGCCGAAGACGCTGCACTCCACATCTCTCGCGCCGGTATACATCGATGCCAATGAAAATCCACTGGGGCCTTCCGCCAAGGCGCGACAGGCCATCGTGGAGATGGCCCCGCATGGCGGACGTTACAACCTGAAGCTGTCGCAAAAGCTGGTGCAGACCTTCTGCGAGAACAACAACCTGCCGTCCGACCATGTGCGTGCCTTCGCCGGATCGAGCGCGCCGCTGCAATATGCGGTGTTGACCTATACTTCGCCCAGCAAAAGCTACGTGACCGCCGACCCCAGCTATGAGGCGGGCATGCGAGCGGCGTTGGTCAGCAAGGCGCGTGTCGTGAAGGTCCCGCTGACGGCCAGCTATGCGCACGACATTCCGACGATGCTGCGCGCGGCTCCGGATGCCGGTCTGTTTTACGTCTGCAATCCGAACAATCCATCGGGCACGTTGACGCCGCGTGAACAGATTGAATATCTACTGGCGCATAAGCCTGCTGGCTCTCTCGTGATGGTGGACGAGGCGTATTACCACTTCACCGATATGCATTCCTGCCTCGACCTGGTCAAGCGCCGCAACGATCTCATCGTGCTGCGGACCTTCTCAAAAATTTATGGCATGGCCGGTCTGCGCTGCGGATTTGCCGTCGCGCAGCCGCAGATTCTTACGAATCTGTATGACATGCAGGGATGGAACCCGCTCTCGACGACCGGTGTGGCCGCCGCCATCGCCAGCCTGCGTGAGGACAACCTGGTTTCCGAACGCCGCAAGATCAATACGGATGTCCGCTCCAATGTCTTCGCATGGCTGGACCAGCAGAAGTACTCATACATTCCCTCGCAGACGAATTTTTTTATGCTCGATACCAAAAGGAATGGCAAGGCCGTAGTCGCAGCGATGGCCGCCAAAGGCGTATATATCGGGCGCACCTGGCCTATCTGGCCGTCGCGTGTGCGCATCACCGTCGGCACACAGGCGGAGATGGACCGCTTCCAGCAGGCCTATC
>DAHUZH010000240.1 GCA_027306695.1 Acidobacteriaceae bacterium | reverse complement strand
GAAATCACCCCGGAAAATGCTCAAGCTTGGTTCCGGCTCCGCTTCGGCACTCTATAGCAACTAACAAAATGCTCTAACTCTGCAACCTTCAACCGATTACGCGGCGCAAAAAGCCGCGAATGCCGGCCCATCCCAGCAGCAGCAGAGACAGAAGCAGCGCCCCCAGGATGAGCCACGACGGCATGTGGGGCAGCCCCGGAGTGAGCGCCGCGCGCAGTCCTTCGCTCATATACACAATAGGGTTCAAGAGCACAAGATATTGCAGCCAGCGCACATGGACGAGCAGCGCCCACGGATAATACACGCAGCCGAGAAAGGTGATGGGGACCACGACGACGGAGAAGATCAGGCCGATCTGGCGCGGTTCGACCGAGGTGCCGATAGTGAGGCCCAATGCCCCCGAGACCAGGCTGGCCAGGACGATGACAAAGGCGAGCAGCCAGTAGCTGGCGACGTGGACGTGGACCGGCTGCGAAGGGATGAAGTACGCCAGTGGAAATACGATCAGTGCGGACAGAATGCTTTGCAGTCCGCTGAAGCAGATTTTTTCAATCGCCACGCCAGCCACGGGCAGTGGACACATAACGCGGTCGTCGATTTCGCGGGTTATTCCAAACTCTGAAGACAGTGGCAAGGCGACGGCGGCGATGCCGGTGAACATGATCGCCACGGCCATCAGTCCGGGAAGCAGCACAGTGGCGAAGTTCATCGTGCTGTTGCCTGACATGCTGCCGAAGCTTTGTCCGATGCGCGGAAAAATATACGTGAAGACGAAGAGAAACAGCAGCGGATTCATGGCCACCCGAATGGAGAACGGGCCTAGTTCGCGCCGCAGCACGCGAAAGTCGCGGAGCAGCAGACCCCAGAACGCCTGCAAGTAGAGCATGGCTGTGCTGCTGGAATTGGAAGCATCGGGTCGCGCGGAAGCGCGGGTGGAACTATTCACGTAGCTCTCTCCCGGTCAGGTGGATGAAGACAGTTTCGAGCGAAGGCTCGGAGATGGAAATATCGCGTAGGCCGTACGCCTGGGCCGCAGTCACGATGGCAGGCAGCAGACCTTCCGCGCCCTGCGTATAAACGCGCACGCCTGTGGGCGTCGTTTCGACGGAGCTGACATCGGGAGCTTTTCGCAACTCCACAGCGAGGTGCTCGCGGTCCTCCGTGCGCTGAATGTCGAGTCCGTAGACCGTCTGGATTCCCAGGCCATTTTTGAGGCGCTCCGGTGTGTCCTCCACCAGAATTTTTCCATGGTCGATGATGGCGACGCGGTCGCAGAGCGCTTCGGCCTCTTCCATGTAATGGGTGGTCATCATGACCGTGATGCCTTGGTCCTTGAGTCTGCTGATGACCTCCCACATTGCCAGACGGCTCTGCGGATCGAGACCGGCGCTGGGTTCATCGAGGAACAGGACCACGGGACGATGCGCGATGGCGCGCGCCACTAACAAACGCTGCGCCAGGCCGCCGGACAGCTCGGATGGCATGGCCTGTGCGCGTTCTGTCAGGCGAAACTGCGCCAGCAATTCCTGTGCGCGCGCCTTGGACCTGGAATCGCTCGTGCCGAAATACCGGCAGTGGAAGAAGAGATTTTCAAAGACCGTCAGAGAGCGGTCCAGCGTGTTGTACTGCGGGACGACACCGATGTTGCGCCGCGCCAGTGCGGGTTTTGCGACAACATCGAGGCCTGCAATCAAAACGCGGCCGGAGGTGGGCAGTGCTCGCGTGGTGCAGATACTGATGGTCGTCGTTTTGCCTGCGCCATTTGGCCCCAGCAGGCCGAAGATTCCGCCTTCGGGCACGGCCAAGTCGATGCCTCCCACCGCAACTACGCGCTGCCGAGCCTCATAGATCTTGGTCAGCGACTCGATTGAGACAATCATTCGGTTGGAGGAAGGCCGAGAAATGGCGACACATATCTCCTAAAGTGTTGCCATAGTGTAGCAAGACCACAGGCGGCCTTGAAGTCCGTTCCCATCCACGCAATGGAGCTTCTGGAAAGTTTCTACGCAATCGCCTTGGTGCGGCTATAGTCTTCCTGCGCCTGCGGATGCGTAGGAATTGGCGTCAACTCCGTGACGCGAGGCTGCTGCTTGGCTATCTCCCACGGATGCAAGAGGCGCATTTTATCGAGCGAGTAAGGAAATTGGCTGCCACAGTCCAGGCAGACCTTGTAGCTGTGTGCATGCAGGGTGAAGGGGCGCGTTAAATGATCGTGACTGCAACCAAAGAAGATTTCATAAAAAAAATTGTAAATTGCACGTAACCAGGACATATCGATTGTCGCAAGCATCCAGCGTTTCTCTGCCGAGGATGCCTGGCCTCCGGTGCGATCCTTAAGTAGTTACGGAATCGCTAAATCATATAGATGCAATTGGCTTGGCAAAGTCCATATGGGCCCGATAATTTTGTGTTCCGTGGGCTATGTTGTTGGTTCTGCGTGAAGAAGCGTTCTGAAGGTTTTAGTTGTGTGCCCGATGTGGGCAAGGATGTGCAATTCTTTGCAGTATTACTGGAGTGCGATCACCACTTTACCAAAGTGTGTTCCGTCCTCTAAGTGGCGATAGGCGGCCACTGTTTCTGAGAACGGAAATACTTTATCGACGACAGGCTTCAACGCATGCA
>DAHUZH010000023.1 GCA_027306695.1 Acidobacteriaceae bacterium | reverse complement strand
GCCCTGGGCGGTTGGCTCTCAACAGTCTGCCGCGATGAAAACAAGAACAATCTCAGCGCGTGGCTCAACATCGCGGTCATTTGTGGCATTGGCGTTGCGTCCGCCATTGGCGGCGAACTGGTTCGTCATTTGCCGGTGTGGCTTGCGGCGGGTCTTCTGGGTGCGGTCCTTCTTCTTCCCGCCTCTATCTTCCTCATCATTCCCGCTCCTGGTCCCGACCGGCGGCTGGCGGGGGAAAGTTTCCGTCAATTCAATCGCGAAATCCTGGCGTTGCTGCGCCGCCGCGAAGTGCTCATCGCCCTGCTCTTCTTCGTCTCCCCTTGCAGTTCTTTCGCGCTCACCAACATCCTTGGAGGACTGGGCGGCGACTTCCACGCCTCGGCACCGATGGTGAGCCTTGCTGGCGGCGCGGGCGCATTCTTCCCAGGCATCCTCGGGTGCCTATTGTTTCCGGCTGTCGCCAAACGACTGCCGCTGCGCTTTCTCTACCTAACCAATGGCATATTCGGCTGCCTCTTTACATTGGGCCTCGTACTGCTACCCCATGCGCCATGGACTTTTACCCTCGCCCTGGTAGGCGAATACCTGTTCCAGGCAGTTTCTTTTTCTATCCAGATTGGGATCATCTTTGAGACGATCGGGCGGAACAATCCGCTTGCCGCAACAACGTTCACGTTCCTGGTGGCAGCCACCAACGTTCCGGTTACTTACATGATGTACGTCGACGGCCGGGGTTATGCCATGGGCGGAGTCGCCGGAAGCCTCGCCATCGACGCAGGAATCGGAATCGCCGCTTGCCTGCTGCTGGGCTTACTGCTCTATCGTCTTCCCGGCAAAGCATTCAGTTCAAGCGTTTCAGCCGCTGATTCCCTTCTTGTGCTGCCGCAAGAAGACTGAGAAATTGAATCACTGCGGGTCATTGGCATTTTTCTACACGAGCTATCGCCGGGTGACCCAGGTCTCGCTTCTGAGACCAAGGATTTTGATGGATGTGCGTTCCCGACTGGTCACCAACCTGGAAGTTGACCTGCTCTCTAAAGTTTCTTGATTCTTGGCTTCTCCCCGCGCACCCGCCGCTCGTTTAGACTGGCAATGCATGTCGGCATCTTCCAGTTTTCCAAAACCGCAGGTCATTGGCGTGATTCCGGCGCGCCTCGCCTCTACCCGTCTGCCGCGCAAGGTGCTGCGCGAGATCGCCGGCAAACCCATGCTGGCCTGGGTCTATGAAGCCGCCGCTAGCGCCCGCGTCTTCGACCGGCTGCTGGTGGCCACGGACTCCGAAGAAGTGGCCGACGTTTGCCGCACCCATGGCTGGGAGGTCAGGCTGACTTCCCCAGAGCTGGCCAGCGGGACAGACCGCGTCCACGCCGTCGCCCAGCAACTTGACCATCACCTTGGGGAGAAATCCCCGGCGGCAACGCCCTCCAAAGAGAACATCTTCGTCAACATCCAAGGAGATGAGCCGCTGCTGCGCCCCGAACATTTTCATGCGCTCCTGCGGCCCTTCGCGCGCGCCGAGGTCGAGGTCTCCACGGTGATGACAATGTGCCCGGCGGAAGGCGTCCAGAATCCAAATGTGGTCAAAGTCGTCGTCGATCACGTTGGAAAAGCGCTTTATTTCTCTCGCGCCACTATCCCATTCGATCGAGATGGACAGGGCAATGTCCCGTATTGGAAGCATCTGGGCCTCTACGCCTATCGCAGGCATATCCTGGATCGCTTTCCCAGCCTGCCGAGCAGCCGGTTGGAATCCGCCGAACGGCTCGAACAACTGCGGCTGCTCGATAGCGGGATTGCCATCTATGTCGAGCCGGTGGAGTTCGATACTGTAGGCGTTGATACTGAGGCCGACCTGCTCGCCGCGGCCGCCGCGCTGGCGCAACGAGGCTCTCCCGGAAGCCTATGACGATTTTGCGCCCTCTTTCCCGCTGCAACACCAGACGAAACCGTAGGCTTCCGATACACTGAGAACTACGGAGATCAGGATGAATTTGTTTTGCTTTCTTCCTCGGGCGGCTATCCGCCTGAAGCTGGGAGTCTGTTTGTGCGCTGTGCTGATGGGTTCCTCCATGGTTGGACTGGCACAGACCGGCAACAACGGCGGCGGCAATACCGGCAACAACACACCGATCAACAATCCGCAGGCGCATAACGTCAGCACGGGCAACTATATTCCGCCCCCACCGCCCTCCGGCCCGGAGATTTATTACAACCGCCGATGGGACCTTTACGCGGGCGCAGCGTATACCAATTTTCTGGCCGGTCCGGCGTTGATCCAGCGCTCGAATATGGGCGGATTCGATGCTGCCGGGACCTACTGGTTGAACTGGCACTGGGGCATTCAGGGAGAGGCGCGCATGTATATCGGCACATCTGGAGTTTTCCCGAACGCCAACGGCGGCAACCGCAATCCCGTCTGCCCACCCTTCGAGAACAGTTGTTATGGCCCCAGCACCATTACCGGCCCGCGCATCATGCAGTATTACTTTATGATGGGGCCACAGTATCGCTTTCTGCGTAAGGCCAAATTTTCTGGTACCGCGCACACCCTGTTCGGCAATGCCTATGGAGTCTTTGATTCAGCGCATCTGCAGGGCCTGAATGTACAAACCATCGGCCTGTTCGCCACCCAGTGGACCTTTGGCAGCGCTTTCGGCGGCACGTTCGATTACAACTACACGCCGCGGATCGCCTTCCGCATCCAGCCCGACATGTTAATGACGCATTACGGAGGCACGATGGAACAGAACTTCAGCTTTTCCGTGGGCCCCGTCTTCCGGCTGGGAAAACTGAATACGGCCCCGACCGCTTCCAACGATCATGGATCGCGGCACAGGCGCTGGTTCCACAATCCGTTTTAGTATGTGACTAAAGTTTGCCGTCTTTCGTACTTTGACTTTCCCTGACATGGGAATGAGTATCAAAATCAAGCGGACGGGAATTCTGGTCCTCCCCCATTACCATTGAGACGTTTCCCCGCCCGCTTGCTTGATCGGTGTTGATTGGTGCCCTTTCAAGCGCTCTTCCTGCCTTGCTTTTAGAATTTTCTCTAGATTTCCAAGAATGCAGCGGGCACGCATCTACTGCCGTAAGCCTGGCTTGAGATACTCCGGACCGACCGGGTCTTTCACGGTCTCGCAAACGATGCGGTCAATGGCTTGCATGTCTACCGCTGTCAGTTTCCAGCCGAATATCTCTTCCACTGGGGCCAACTGCTCGGGACGCCTCGCGCCCCACAGGGCGACGGACACGTCCGGCTGATCCAGCAGCCAGCGCAGCGCCAGATGCAGCACTCGCTTGCCGTAGTGCTCCTGCGCGTAGCGGTCCAGCGCATCAACGGCGGCAACATACTGTGCCAACCGCGGCGGCTGAAACTTTGGGTCCGCCGAGCGAATGTCGTTCTCAGGAAACGTCTGGTCGGCCCGTATTTTTCCGGTCAGCAGGCTTCGGCACAGCGCGCTCCAGGCCAGCACAGCAACTTCATGCTTGCGGCAATACGGGACGATCGATTCCTGCGCTTCTCGTTCAAAAAGATTGATGGGAGGCTGGCTGGCGTGCAGCGGGGCGACAGCCTGAAATTCGGCCATCTGCTGAGCGGAACAGTTGCTGACGCCGAGTGCGCGAATCTTCCCCGTCTCATACATCTCGCGCATGGCGTTCGCGGTCTGCGCAATCGGGACCAGCGGATCGGGCCAGTGAAGTTGATAGAGATCGATATAGTCCACCTGAAAACGGCGCAGGCTGTCTTCGATCTCCTGCTGGATTTGTGTGGGGCGGCCGTCGGCCACCACCCGGTCACCTCCTCGCCGCAGGCCGCCTTTGGTGGCGATATAGAAATCTTCCCGACGTCCGTGCTCCGCCATGGCCTTGGCGACAATGCGTTCCGCGTGGCCGTCGCCGTAGATGAAGGCGGTGTCAACGCAGTTGATTCCATGCTCGAAAATGGCCCGGCAGGTGTCGATGGACTCGCGATCTGCGACCGCACCCCACTCCAGACCGCCAATGGCCCAGGTCCCCAGTCCAATGCGCGAAACCCGCACACCGTTGATCTGTGTATATTCCATCGCTATGCCAGTTCGTACCCTGCGAAGAAATATCCGATCTCAAACGCGGCCGTCTCTTCCGCATCCGACCCGTGAACGGTATTTTCTTCGATGCTGCCGGCAAACTTCTTGCGAATGGTTCCTTCTTCCGCGTTGGCCGGATCGGTCGCGCCCATCAGTTTGCGCAGATCGGCAATAGCATTTTCTTTTTCCAGCACCATTACAAAGATCGGCCCGGAAGACATGAATGTCGTAAGCGAATCGAAAAACGGACGCTGCGCGTGCACCGCGTAAAAACCCGCAGCCTGCTGCTTGCTGATCGACAATTTTTTGATGGCCGCGATGCGGAAGCCTGCGGCTTCCATCATGGCGAGGACGGCTGCCGTCTGGCCCTTGCGGACTGCATCCGGCTTGATAATGCTGAACGTGCGCTGCAAAAGAATTCTCCTTGAAATTGTTGAAAATAAAAATTACGCTTTGCCGATGACACGGGCCAGCGTTTCGCCGATCAATGCCGGAGACTTCACGACATGAATCCCGGCGGCTTCGAGCGCCTTCATTTTGTCCGCTGCCGTTCCCTGACCGCCGGAGATGATCGCGCCAGCGTGACCCATGCGACGGCCCGGCGGCGCGGTCTGCCCGGCGATGAAGCCCACAACCGGCTTCTTCACATGCCGCTTCACGTAGTCGGCAGCGGCCTCTTCCGCCGTCCCGCCAATTTCTCCGATCAGAATAATCGCTTCCGTGTCGGGGTCTTCATTCAGCAACCGAACTCCATCGAGATGTGTCGTGCCGATGATAGGATCGCCGCCGATGCCAATGGCCGTCGACTGCCCGATGCCGCGCTGCGTAAGCTGATATACCGCTTCATACGTCAGCGTGCCGCTGCGCGAAACAATGCCGACTGAGCCTTCCTTGTGAATACGGCCCGGCATGATGCCGATCTTGCATTTGCCCGGCGAAATGACGCCCGGACAGTTCGGCCCGATCAACCGCGACTTGGAATGCTTCAGCTTCTCCCACACGCGAACCATGTCGAGCGTAGGAATGCCTTCAGTGATGCAGACGATCAGCGGCAGACCGGCGTCTTCGGCCTCCAGAATTGCGTCGGCGGCGAACGGCGGAGGAACAAAAATCATCGTTGCGTTGGCGCCGGTCTTCTCTACAGCTTCCTGCACGGTGTTAAACACCGGCCAGCCTTCATGCGTGCTTCCGCCTTTACCCGGCGTCACGCCACCCACAACCTTGGTCCCGTATTCCGCACAGCCTTTCGCGTGGAAGGTCCCTTCTTTTCCCGTAATGCCCTGCACGATCAGGCGAGTGTTCTTGTCAACCAACACTGACATCTTCTAATCTCCAATCCTTAGTTCCTGGTCGATTCCAAAAGCTTCTTTAATGCATTGAGGTCTGTACGTACAAGTTCGAGATCGTGTGCAAAGTTGACATCCGACATTGAAGGTTGTTGGAAGAGAGTAAAAACAACCTCCGTAAACCCGCCATTTGCCACAACCCGCATGGGAACATAAATTTCTTCAGCATTCTCCGGCTTCACAAAATGATCGAGCACGCCAAAAGAATTGCGTTCGGAAAACCGGACCTTCATGCGGCCATCCGGAGCTTGCACGAACCACTCGTGATTGTGCTTCTCCAACTCTCCCAGCCCGGCAGCCCACTTGCTGAAGTTCGCCGGGATTGAGAGAAATTCGTAGACCTCTTCCAATGGCCGCGCGATCGTTATCGAAATGGTTAGCGATTTCATCGTTTATGCGTTCGCAGAAGTCAAACCCTTGGCTGCCTTCACCACAATCTCTGCGGCGTCCTTCATGGTTTCTCCGATCAGAAAATTTAGACCTGATTCTTTCAAAATCTCCCGCCCCTGCTCAACATTCGTTCCTTCCAGCCGCAAAATTACCGGGACCTTGACGTTCATCTTTTTCGCAGCTTCGACCACGCCGCGCGCCAGCGTATCCACGCGCAAAATGCCGCCGAAGATATTGATGAACACGGCCTTCACGTTTTTGTCGGAGAGCAGAATGCGGAAGGCATTTTCGATCTGTTCTTGATTGGCGCCGCCGCCCACATCGAGGAAGTTTGCTGGTGAACCGCCGGCGTATTGAATGATGTCCATGGTCGCCATCGCCAGGCCCGCGCCGTTCACCATGCAGGCAATGTTGCCATCCAGTCGAATGTAATTCAGAGCGAACTTCGACGCCTCCACTTCCAGCGGGTCTTCCTCGTGGGTGTCGCGCAGTTCCTTCAGGTCCTTGTGCCGGAACATGGCGTTGTCGTCGAAATTGATCTTGCAGTCGAGCGCGAACAGCTTGTCGTCCTTGGTCGTGATGAACGGATTGATCTCCATCAACGAGGCGTCGGTGTCCATACAAACGTTGTAGAGTCCGGTCATAAAATGCACCGCCTGGCTGATCTGCGTCGGCTTCAATCCCAGCGCAAAGGCGAGCTTGCGCGCTTGATACGGCTGAAAGCCGACCGCCGGATCGATATATTCCTTGAAGATTGCGTCCGGGTCCTTCGCCGCCACTTCTTCAATCTCCATACCGCCAGACTTGGACGCCATAAAGACCAGCTTGGCCGCCGCGCGATCCAGCACCATGCCCAGATACAGTTCGCGATCGATCGCCGCCGTCTCTTCAATCAGCAGGCGGTTGACCTTCTGCCCTTCGGGGCCGGTCTGGTGCGTGATCAGTTGCATGCCGAGAATTTTCTTGGCGTACTCCTCGGCTTCGGCAAGGTTTTTTGCCACCTTAACGCCGCCGCCTTTGCCGCGCCCACCGGCATGGATCTGGGCTTTGACCACAACGCCGGTCGCCCCGGCGGCAAACAGCTTCTTTGCCACATCGACCGCTTCTTCGACAGTGTTGGCGACTTCGCCGCGTGGCACGGCGACACCGTATTTCGCAAGGATATCTTTTGCCTGATACTCGTGAATTTTCATGAGGATGTCTCGGTTGTCCTGGCCGCTGGCCCATTCTCTCCGCAGCAAAATCGCCTGCCGCGCACAAGAAAGAGCAAAAGACAGCGAACCTTCGATACTATCGGACGAGCGGGAGCCGAGCAAACTCTGGGCCGCTCGACCGACAAATTTTCCCGCGCCCATGGCCATGACATCACTCACGGAAACCTTGTCCCTCCTGACCGAAAAGCACGCGACCCTCAGCCGCGCGCAGGCCCGCGCCGTGATGCAGACCATCCTCGAAGACACGCAGAATGCATTGCCGGACATGCAAATCGCCGCACTTTTGAAAGCATTGGCGGCCCGCGAAGTTACTGCCGAAGAATTGGCTGGCTTTGTGGACGCCATGCGCGCGACCGCTGTACCGCTGCCTTTTTCCGACACAGAACGCGCTACGCTGGTAGACACCTGCGGCACCGGCGGCGATGCAAGCGGGACCTTCAACATTTCCACTGCTGTGGCGTTGGTCGCCGCAGCGGCAGGGGCCAAAATTGCCAAGCACGGCAACCGCAGCCTCACCTCCCGCTGCGGCTCCGCCGACGTGCTGGACGCGCTGGGCGTTCCCACAGCACTGTCTCCAGAACAGGCCGTTGCCTGCCTGCGCGCCACTGGATTTGTCTTTCTCTTCGCGCCATTGATGCATCCGGCGATGAAACGCGTGCAGCCCATTCGACGCGCGCTCGGCATCCGCACCGTGTTCAATATTCTCGGCCCGCTCACCAACCCCGCGCATGCCCCCGCGCAGGTCCTCGGCGTCTACGCCGCACCTCTCGTGCCCTTGCTTGCGGAGGCGATGGTCAAGCTTGGCGTGCGGCATGGCTTCGTGGTCCATGGGTCCGACGGCCTGGACGAAATGACGCTCAGTGAAGAGACCAAAATTGCCGAAGTAAAAAATGGCGTAGTTCGCATCGGGAAATTTTCTCCGGAAGACGCAGGTTTGCCGCGCGCGCCCCTTGCATCTTTACAGGGCGGCGATGCGGCAGAGAATGCCTCCATCCTGCAAGCCATCTTCGCTGGAGAAACAGGTCCGCGTCGCGACATCGTTCTGCTCAACGCTGCCGCCGCTTTAATGGCCGCCGGCCTTGCCAGCGATTTTCGCGCAGGCGCCGAACGCGCGGCGCAGGCCATCGACTCTGGGGCCGCGAGAGAAATTTTGAGTAAGCTGGTGGAGTTTGGCAGGCAGGCAACGCTCGCCACGCAAAAATAAATTTGCACGGCTCCGCCGCAGTTGCCGATGACGGTGTCTATAGATCAGAAGTCAATTCCTGGCGCATTCGCCAGTCAGGAGATTTCCATGAATGCTTGGCCCATCCTCGCACGCACCTTTGCAATTGCCTCGATTGGCTGCCTGCTATTTCCAGCAGTCCGCGCCCAGGACATCAAAATCGATAAGAGCAATCGAACCATTGCCGTAACCGCAACCGACAGTGCGGAAACCATGGCAGACACTGCGCTAATCCATATCGGCTTCGTCTTCTACGCACCGGATGCGCAAGCTGCTTACGCCGAGGGATCGAAGACATCCAATGCCATCGCCAAAGCCCTTACCGATGCAGGCGTCGCCAAGGACGCCATGGAAAGCGACTCCGAAAGCATTGCGGAAACGCAGCCATATGAGCAGGAAAAGTTGCCGCCCGCGGAGCAGGCGCAGAGAAAATTCCGCGTGCAACAAAGCTGGACGGTCAAAACCAAAGCCAACGACGCCGCAAAAATCCTGAATCTTGCGATCGACGCCGGGGCCAACCAGGGCGGCCAGATTACCTGGGCCGTGACCGACGAAAATGCCCTGGAAGCGCAGGCCGCGGGCAAGGCCCTCGCTCGTGCGCGCGCAGTTGCCTCGCAAATGGCCCAGGGCCTTGGAATCAAACTCGGCGACCTGCTTTACGCCAGCAATCAGGCCTCTGAACCGCGCCCCATGATGCGAAGCGCCGGCGTAATGGGGATGGCCATTGGCGGCACGTTGGCCGAAAAATCCGCTCCGGCACCATTGAGCATTCACCCGCATAAAATCCAACGTTCCGCCACCGTTTACGCCGTATTCGCGATCCAGTAATCCGCAACTAAATTGGGGCCGGACGAAGACCATGCAGGCTGGTAATCTTTTCTAAGAGCCAACCGATGCCCCACTACACGTATCGCGAACTGAAACTGCCGCCCGATGCCGAGGAAGCCTACCTGCGCTGGATTGCGCATCTGGACGCGGAATTTACGCGCCATCACAAGCCGGAACTGCGCAGCGAAATCGTCCGCGATGAACTGCATCAGCTCTATCTTGGACGGCCGCATGGTGGCAAGCTCAACTTCACCATGGTGACGGAGCTGCCCTTCAACGTGCTGCAACTGACGCTCGACCCGCGCAACGTGACGCTGGAGCCGGAGTACTATGGCGACGTCGATGCGGAAAAGTATGCGGCGCTCAAACCGCTCATCTGGTTCTGGCAGATGTTCGACCGCTCTCCGGTGGGACTGAACCACTGGCTGGGCTTTCGTTTTCGGGCCATGCTGGGCCGTCACATTTTCAAACACCTCGGAAAAAACGTGAAGATTTTTCACGGCGTCGAGTTCACCTTCGGCTACAACCTGACGATTGAAGACAACTGCACCATCCACAAATACGTCCTGCTCGACGACCGGGGCGAAATCATCGTGCACAAGGGGTCGTCGATCTCGGACTACGCCAATGTCTACTCCCACACGCACGACATCCATGACGCTTCCGACGTGACCAATCGCCCGACCGAGATTGGCCCTCACGCGCGCATCACGTACCACGCTACGGTGCTGGCAGGCACGCACATTGGCGAAGACGCCATGTTGGGCGCCATGGGCCTCGCGACCAAAGATGTGCCGCCCTCGACTGTCAGCGCAGGGATTCCCGCACGGCCCATTAAGCAGAAGGAAAACAGAGCCTAAAGACCGCGCGGCTGCATTCGACGAGATACTCGCCGTCAAACTGTTTGTCGTCTTGAGCGAAGTCCGCCGCGGCGGACGAAGTGAAGGACCTTATGATTCGGCAGAAAAACGCAAGCTCACCGGACCAACCGATCGAAAGAGCCGTCCCCGCGCGTGCTACCATCGGCATGAACGCATGAGCCTGCACGTAGTTCTGATTCTCTTCCAAATCGCAGTTTTACTCTTTGCCATCAGCCTGCATGAGGCGGCGCATGGCTGGATGGCCTGGCGGCTCGGAGACCCGACGGCGCGCATGCTTGGCCGCGTCACGCTGAACCCGCTGAAACATATCGACCCGTTCGGGACCGTCCTGATTCCCTTGCTTTGCGTCTACGCAGGGTTTCCGCTGATCGGCTGGGCCAAGCCCACACCGGTGACGACGCGCAACTTCAAAAACATCCGGCGCGACGACATTCTGACCACCCTGGCTGGCCCGGCCAGCAACCTGCTGACCGCGATAGCTGCCCTGTTGATTCTGGTGGTCCTGAAATTTATCAACGCAACCACCGTGCTGACCGCCGTCATGGCGGCGCAGGTGGGGATGGTCGATCCAACCGTCATGAATGGCAGCCCGGTCCTGTTTCCGCTGACTCTGCTGCTCTATTACGCCGTGCTGCTGAACCTGGTCCTGATGGCCTTCAACCTGATCCCGCTGCCGCCGCTCGATGGCAGCCACGTCGTGCGCCACATGCTGCCGTACAACTGGCTGCGTGTGTATGACTCGATCGGCATGATCGGCCTGGTCCTGGTCTTCTTCTTCGGCGGGCGCTTCATCGGCATGATCGTCAGTCCGATGCTGGCGGTCTTCAACCATATTCTGCTCAGCCTCTAAGTCTTGGCATCTTGCCCCGCACTTCCGATACCATTGAAAGATAGGAAACATCTGCGCAAATGACAGGACCGATTCCATCCACGCCCGGGCAGAAGCGCGTGCTCAGCGGCATGCGTCCCACGGGAAAGCTGCATCTCGGCAACTATAGGGGCGCGCTCTACAACTGGGAGCGCCTCCAGCACCAGTACGAATGTTATTTCTTCATCGCCGACTGGCACGCGCTCACCACGGACTACGCCGACACCTCGCGCGTGAAAGAAAATATTCTTGAAGTTGCGCTCGACTGGCTGGGCGCGGGCCTCGATCCAGAGCGCTGCACGCTATTCGTACAGTCCTGGGTTCCGCAGCACGCCGAACTGCACCTGCTCCTCTCCATGATTACGCCGCTGGGCTGGCTCGAACGTGTGCCCACGTACAAGGAGCAGCAGCAGCAGATCGGCAACGTGGAAATAGGCGGCAAAGACCTCAGCACCTACGGCTTCCTCGGCTATCCCTTGCTGCAATCGGCGGACATTCTTATCTATCAGGCGGACTTTGTTCCCGTCGGCCAGGATCAGGTCGCGCACGTCGAGCTGACCCGCGAAGTAGCGCGGCGTTTTAACAGCATGTACAAGCGACAACAAGCTCAGGGTCAGAAATTAATAGGCGATATGCTCCGCACAGGTACATTGCAAAAACTAATGTACGCTTTTCCCGAACCCGATGTCCTGCTCACGCCATCTCCCAAACTACCCGGCACGGATGGCCGCAAGATGTCGAAAAGCTACGGCAACACTGTGCTGATGAGCGATCCCGAGCCAGTCATTCGGCAAAAATTGAAGACCATGGTCACAGACCCAGACCGCAAGCGACGCACGGACAAAGGCAACCCCGACGTCTGCCCGGTCTTCGACCTCCACAAGATTTTTTCGTCTACTGAGACACAGCAGGAGGCTCGCGAAGGCTGCATCACCGCGGGCATTGGCTGCATTGAATGCAAAGGCTGGCTGGCCGATGGCGTCGTCGCGGAACTTGCTCCCATCCAGAAACGCCGACGCACCTACGAGGCGAAGCCGGAGGAAGTCTGGCAGATTCTCCGCGCGGGCTCGGCGAAAGCACGCGAGCGCGCGGAAGCAACGATGCGACAGGTACGCGACGCCATGCACATGGTCCAAAGTGGGCCAGAGACAAAACTGTCCTCGGCAGACGCAGCGCAATGATCGATCCAGAACAACTCGACGCTGGCAAACAGAAGCAGCCACAGGAGCCTGCGCCACCCGAGCAGCTTGACCTGCCCGCAGACCCGCCATTTGCTCCCGAGCCGAAAAATAAAATTCCCGACGCCGCGGAAAAAGCGGAGCGGGCCGCCGAACGCGCCGCCGAAAAAAAGGCCGCGCAGGAGGAAGCCAACACTTTCCCGTTCGCCGTCACGGTGGGCCAGGTCTACGACGGGCCGCTCGATCTGCTGCTCGACCTGATCCGCAAGCAGGACATCGACATCTACGACATTCCAATCGCGCGCATCACTGGGCAGTTTCTCGCCTATGTCGAAACTTTGAAGCAGTCCGATGTCGATGGCGCGGGTGAGTTCATCTACATGGCCTCGCTGCTGATCCACATCAAGAGCAAGATGCTCTTGCCGCGCAGCACCGACGGAACCATCGACGCGGCGGAAGACGATCCGCGCCGCGAGCTGGTCGAGTGGCTGCTCGAACACCAACGCTTCAAAAGCGCGGCGCAAATGCTGCTGCAAAAACAAATGCTGGAAGAGTCCTCCTGGAGCAATCCGGCCATCCGCGAATTTCGCGACGACGAAGGGACGGAGCCGGAGATTGCCGCCGACACCGTCGATCTGGTGCGCGTCTTCCGCGAGATTCTCGACCGTGCCCGGCAAAGGCCCGTGCTGGACGTGAATGAAGATGCCGTCACCGTTGCGCAGATGATCGATTACATTCGCCGCCGCCTGGTCATGGAAGACCGGCCCGTCGGGCTGCGCCGCCTGCTGCAACATGTGCAGTCGGAGCGGGCGCTGATCTGCACCTTCCTCGCTTTGCTGGAGCTGGTGCGGCTCCAGGCAATCCTGCTGCGGCAGAGCGGCAGCTTCAGCGAAATTTACATCAAGAAACACGAAAATTTTGAGTCGACCATGATGGAAAGCCGCGACGACTGGCGCTAAAAACCAGTCATGCACGCGATTGGTATCCTAAGAGGTTGCCAGAGGCTTCAAAAAAACGAATGAGCTTAAAAGCCAAAATTGAAGCAGTCATCTACGCAGCGGAGGAACCAATCACGCTGGCGCAACTGGCCGCAATCTTCGCGGAGGAGGCACTCGCTTCGGCCAGCCTTCCCTTTGAAAACACGGAAGCCGCAGGACCAAACGAAACCGGGGTGCCCCAGATCCGGGGTCCCCATGAACAGGTCCTCGTTCGTGGGGTGGAGGTCTCGCCTCTGAGACCTGGGATGTTACAGCCGGATTCCAGCGAAGAACCCGAGTCCACTCTCCTGCCGGAAGACACGGAAGTCAAAAAGCAGTCGCGTCTGCGCGACCGCGAAGCGCGCGTGGCCGTGCGGCAAATTGTCGAGGAATTGATCCGTGAATATGCCAGCGGCGAACGCGGCATGGAAATTCGTGAAATCGCTGGCGGGTATCGCATGGCGACCAAGGCCGAATATCACGATGCTGTCCGCTCGTTTGTAAAAAGTTTGAAGCCGCAGATGAAGCTTTCGCTCCAGGCGCTCGAAACTCTCGCTGTCATTGCTTACAAGCAGCCCGTCACTGCGCCGGAGATCAGCGAAATTCGCGGCGTCGATACCTCCGGCGTGCTGGGCAGCCTGATGGCCCGCAAGCTCATCACCACGGCTGGACGCAAGCAGGTGATCGGACGCCCCATCCTGTACAAAACCACCAAGGAATTTTTGCTGCGCTTCGGCCTGAAAGATGTCGGCGAGCTGCCCAGCATTGAAGAATTTGAAAAGATGGCCGCCGACATGGCCGGGCCGGAGACCGAGGAGATGTATCCTTCGCCGCCTGAGACTATCTCCCAAGCGAATGTGTCGGAAGAAGCGAGCGATGCTGCCAGCAGCGAGGCATTTGTAACAGAATCGGTTACAGAGGAATTTCAGACCGCTGGACCTGATGCTGGGGCCTCTTCATGAAGCGGCCGAGAGAAGTACCTCCTGCCGCCGACCCTGAACTGGAAGATTTGAAAACTCCGCTGGATGCTCCGAAGGCTGAGTGCCAGATTGAATCCAAAACCGAATCCCGGCCCGAGCGGCTGCAAAAGATTCTAGCCAGCGCAGGTATCGCGTCCCGCCGCAAAGCGGAAGAATTCATCGTGCAGGGTCGCGTCCAGGTGAACGGCCAGACGGTCACGGAACTGGGCAGCAAGGCCGACCCCGTCCACGACCACATTCGTGTCGATGGCAAGCTGATTCATCCGGCGGAAGAGCATCGCTACTACATGCTGAACAAGCCGAAGGAATACGTGACCACAGCGAGCGATCCGCAGGGCCGCCCGACAGTGATGCAGTTTTTTTCGCGCGTTAGGTTGCGCATGTTTCCCGTGGGCCGTTTGGACTATTACAGTGAAGGGCTGCTGCTGGTCACCAACGATGGCGAACTCGCGAATGCCCTGACGCGGGCCGCGTCCCATGTGGCGAAAACGTATCTAGTAAAAGTCAGCGGCGTTCCAGCCGAGGCCGCCATCGAAGCGCTGCGGCGCGGCGTCTCCATTCCGCTCGGCGCGCCGGACTCGAATGCTGGCCGGGTACGTACAGCGCCCGCAAAGGTCCGCTTGTTCCGGCAGGGTGAAAACCCCTGGTATGAGATCACCATCACGGAAGGACGCAATCGCCAGCTCCGCAAAATGTTTGAGGAGATCGGCCACCACGTCGAAAAAATTCGCCGCGTGGAGTACGGGCCGCTGGTGCTCAATGTCGAGCCTGGCGAATTTCGTGAGTTGACATCGCAGGAAGTGCAGGCGCTCTACCGCGCGGTAAAGCTGCCACTGCCTACCAACGCGCGAATGGACACTGCTCAAAAACCAAAAGCAAAACCACGCACCAATCCGCGTTCTGCAACTCCGTCGAAGCGTACATTTCGCCAGGCTGCCCGGCCAAAAGGCTAAAGCGGATTGACAGTTGGTGTAGTTATTTGAGAAAGGGAGTCATTCTGAACGGAGCGCAGCGGAGTGAAGAATCCAGACGATATGCGCATGGTCATCGCTGCCGTCGTCCTCTGGATTCTTCGCGGAGTTTACCCTGAGCGTAGCCGAAGAGCTCAGAATGACTCATCTTATTTTCAACTACAGCATCCGTAAATCGGCTATGACTCTTGCTCACGCTCCTTCATGGCGCTCGCTATACTGGACATAGACGAAGAGGAGTATGCCCATGGAGAAAGCGACCTTTGGAGCAGGATGTTTCTGGGGAGTGCAGACGACCTTCGACAGCATTCCCGGCGTGATTGAAACGGCGGTGGGCTATGAAGGCGGAAAACTCGAAAATCCAACCTATCACGATGTATGCACCGACCGCACCGGCCACGCCGAGGTACTGGAAGTTACCTTCGATCCAGCGCGTGTGAGCTATCAACAACTGCTGGACGTTTTCTTCACCGCGCATGACCCGACGCAATTGAACCGCCAGGGGCCGGACCACGGCACGCAGTATCGTTCCGTCGTCTTCTATCATTCTCCAGAACAGCAGCAGGCTGCGACGGCTACCGTTGCGCGGCTGAATGCGGAGCACAAATTTTCCAGACCAATTGTGACCCAGATCGTGCCTGCGGAAAGTTTCTGGCGTGCTGAAGAATATCACCAGAAGTATCTGGAGAAGCGCGGCGTCGCAAGCTGTCACATCTAGCGCGGCAGCAATTGATACAGCGTCACTGCGGTATGGCCAGAGGGGTCGAGTGCATAAAACTTCGCCCGCTCCACCAACTGGCGTTTTCCCGCGACCGTTGCCATGCGCAAGGGCACATCGCCCGTCCAACTCATAAACCAGACGGGCCGATAGACGTCCAGCTTTTCCGCGAGTGGCATTGCGCCGTCGCTGTCCATGGTGGGAAATCCTCCACTCACCAGAGAAAATTCATCCGCGCCACGACCGATCAGTAAATTGTTCGGATACGACCCACTCTGCGCTTCGATCGCCTGCTTGATCCCCTGGCTGGCCTGGAGCAACGTATAGCGCGGATGCAGCAGATAGTTTCCGATATAAGCGATGTTCCACATGACCGACACCGCAATGCAGGCAACCACGGCCACGCCGAATCTTCGATGTTGACGCCACAACCATTCTGTAAAGATGAGTGCCAGCCAAATCGTTGGCGCAATCATCGCCACAAAGTAGCGCGGCGGTCCGTCGATATGGAAGACGATAAACGCGGCGTAGCCCGTCTCCCACAGAAAGGCCGTGGTAAACAGTGTGTCCCGCCATAAAAATCGCAGCTTGACGAGGGCCGCGATGAAGCCTGCGAGCGCCAGCGGAAACAACACCGGATCGATCCATGTCCCGCGCCCGAAAAAGCGCAGCAGGCGAGGCGGTGAATTTTTCAGTTGCCAGATCGGGTTGAGGCCCAGAATGATGCTTGAGTCCGCGGCATAGTGATGCAGCCAGACCCATTTTGCGCAACCCAGCAAAAAAATCGCCGTCGCAAGCGCCACTGCGACCAGCTTCCATGCGGCGGCGCGGTCCTGACGGTCCCCGGCCTCGCGGTTGTTGGCCCAGATGGGATAGAGCACGGCGGGCAATACAAACGGCCCCGTCGTTTTGGTGAGCGTCATGACCGCGAAAACCACGCCAACAGCCGCCGCCAGAGCATAGTTTCCCGCGCGTACCTGGCCTGCCAGATAAATCGCCAGCAGCAGAAACATCGCCAGCGCAGGTTCCAGAATGGCGAGACGGCTGTAGAAAAATCCCAGCGCATTCGCAGACATCAAAAACGCAACGATGCACGCAAAGGTTTGTGATCGGTACTGGCGCGCCACCGCGTAGGCCAGCAGTACGCTCAGCCATGTGCAAACCACCGCCAGGGACCGCGCGGCCGTCACGCTGATTCCAGTGAAGTGAAACAGCAGCCCCACCATCAGCGGCCAAACGGGCATAAACACGCCAGGATTCCAACCGCCAGGAATATACGCATGGCCTAGCGTGAAGTGGCTAAGCGCGGCGCCGGTGTAGAAGCCCTCATCGGTAAACTGCGCGCCTTCCTGACTGTAAAAATGGTAGGAAGGAAAGTCCGCGCGGATGTGCCACAGCCGCAGTCCCAACAGGCCCAGAACCAATGCCAGCCATAGAAGACGCGACTTATTGCGCATACGCGGATTTTGCCTGTGCCATCATGAGGTGCGCTTCTCTTCGTGATATTCCTGCTCGGTATTCACGGCCCACAGGTTGGACTTGTCGCGCACATTGTTCATGATGTTTTCCGCCGCCGCCATCGCCGTCAGCATGGAATGGTCCTGGTTGTTGTATTTGTGCATGCCATTGCGCCCAACCAGAAATAGGTTCTCGAACTGGTCGGTAAATTTCTGGATCACATCGAACCGATCGTACGTCCCAAAGTATGCCGGGTAGGTCTTCGGCACGCGCACGACATGGCCGTCCAGCACATCCGATGCATGCAGGATGCCGATCTTTTCCATCTCCGTCACTGCGAACGTCTTGATGTCCTCGTCGGCCATCTTCCATAGCGGGTCCGTATCGTTGCAGAAATATTCCAGGCCAATCCACATCTTTGTGGGGTCGGCGACCATCCACGGACTCCAGTTATTGAATATCTGCAAACGCCCCACGGTTACATCCGGCTCCTGAATATAAATCCATGTGTCTTTCAGTGGACTGCCGTCCGGTTCAGTCACCAGGAGTTTATTCACCAACAGGCCCACGGTGATGAAGTCGCGATAGATCAGTCCCTCGCTGACTTCCTTCACCTCCGCCGGTATCGGGGTCGCCCCTGCGACCAGGCTGCGAATCAAGTGCTGGATCGGCATGGTCGAGATCACATAGTCTGCCGGGTATGTATGCGTCTTTCCCGCAGAATCGACCGCGACAACTTCCGAAATTTTTCTGCCCTCGGCGCGAAGCTCGGTCACGCGCGTCTGCATGTGCAGTTCGCCGCCGTTCTTCTGCACCATGGATGCGACGTGCTCCCACAACTGGCCAGGGCCGAATTTGGGATAAAGAAAACGCTCGATCAGCGAAGTCTCGACACCCTTCTGGCTGACATCGCCCGTGTTCTTTTTTGGACCAGAAAATGCCTGCTTCATGAAGTGCTTCACTGCGCTGGTAAGCGACAGGCCCTTGATGCGCTGCGCGCCCCACTCCGCGCTGATGTGGCGCGGATGCACGCCCCAAACTTTTTCGGTATACGACTCGAAAAATAATTGATAGAGCTGTTTGCCGAAACGGTTGACGATGAAGTCTTCCAGCGATGTTTCCCGTTTGCGCGGGACAGCGCGCGCGCGCAGATAGCTGAACCCGACTTTCATGGTGCGCGGCAGGCCCAGACCACGCAGCGTCTCCGGTGTCAGCTTGATGGGATAATCGAAAAATTTTCGCAGAAAATAAATTCTGCTCTTGCGCGGACGCACCAGCATCACCAGATCATCGCGCTCAGGATCGAGATCCTGTCCCTTGGATGGAACAGTCCGCTGCTTGTTCTGGTAGCTGATCGGGACCGCGCCCGTTTCCCCGGCCGCACCCACGGCGGGCATCACATCGAGCCACCATTCCATCACCCGGTCGGACTTTGAAAAGAAGCGGTGGCCGCCGATGTCCATACGGTTGCCTTTGTATCGAATCGTGCGCGAAATGCCGCCGATCTCGTCCGTCGCCTCCAGAACAATCGGGTGGATGTCCGAATGCCGCTGCAATTCAAACGCGGCCGTCAGACCGGCAGGGCCGGCACCAATAATAATTGCTGTTTTACTCATGGATATAGGTAGTGGTTCAGTGGAAGCCTGACTTATTGTCTCGTATGTATCTCGGAAGCAACAATGTTTTCTCGGATGCTATCTGCTGCAAGGGGTTCCGGCAATATGCAAAACCATCCGCTACACCGGTCCGACGGGTGCTATTCTGCCGATTGGCTTAAAGTATCCAGGCCGCCGAATGGAACAGGGCATTCCCTCCCCAGTGAAAGCTACGATGCAGAGAATTCCTGAACTCGACGGGTTACGCGGAGCCGCCGTCCTGCTGGTGCTGATGCGCCATTATGTCCATCATCCCAGCCTTCTGTTTCTCGGGCCGCAGTGGGGATGGATGGGCGTCAACCTGTTCTTCGTCCTTTCAGGATTTTTGATCACGTCGATCTTACTGCGGCTGACCGGCCAGCCCGGCGCATTGAAAATCTTTTATGCCCGGCGCTCTCTGCGCCTGTTCCCGCTTTATTTTCTCGCTTTGCTGGTGTACTTTATCGCCTCGGCCAGCGTGGGAACACCCCAGCCCACTAAGACCGTTTTCCTCTACGTAACTTTTCTCCAGGCCTTCATTCCGCCACTGGTCACGCATCTTCAGATCGTGCCTCACCCAGCGTGGGTGGTCATGGGCCTGGCCGTGCTGTGGTCGCTGTCTGTTGAAGAATGGTTCTATGTTCTCTGGGCGCCCTTCGTTTCCTGGACACGCGGCCGGCGAAGCATTCTGATTGCGGCTTTGCTGCTGGCGTTGTGCGCAACTCCATGGCTCCGATACTTCTATCCCGATCCACAAGGCGGACAGGAACTTTTCCTGGCGCAAATGGATTCGCTCGCCTCAGGCTGCCTGCTCAGCCTCCTGTGGCACGACCATGGAAATGTTTGGCGGCCAACCGTACAACGTTACGCGAGCTTGCTGTATGGATGCGTGGCCGGGCTGATCGCGTTGGCCATCTGGATCGATTTCGCCACTGGCATCGCCAAGCGCGGCGTGCATGACCTGCGCATTTTCAATGCCACCGACTACACCGTGCTCTGGCTGGCGTGGTCGCTGTTGTTGCTGGTGACGCTGGCAGCCAGCGGCACTCGTGGACTGACGCCGCGGCTGTTGCGCCATCCTCTGCTTCGCTGGATGGGCCGAATCAGCTATTGCCTGTACGTGGTGCATTACCCTATTTATCTGGCGCTGCGAAATTATCTGCCGCACAGCGTCGCGCTGGTTGCTGCACTGGCCGTCGCGCTGGTAGTGTCGTCGCTTTCATGGCGCTATTTTGAGGGGCCTATCGCGCGATGGAAGCAGAAGACATTCCTTTATGGCATGGCTGTGGAGCCGGAAGCGCCGGAGATGGAAGAGGCCGCCGCAAAGGTCGGCTTGTCATCCTGAGCCGCAGGCGAAGGATCTCGCGGTTTGCACAGGAAACACAAGGTCCTTCACTTCGCTACGCGGATGCAGTTCCACTGCCACTGCAACGCTCGGGATGGCAACATTTTGGGTATAGCAATCATAGGACCGCTATCGACAAAATCTATTCGTACGCTAGCGCATCGATGGGGTCTTTCCGCGCCGCCTTATACGCGGGATAAACGGCGCCGATCAATGCACTCACCAGAGACAATACTGTCGCCAGGATGACCCAATGCGCGGTGATCGAAAATGCAATGGTGGGAAATTTGGCGATTACGCCCTCGCGTACAGTAAAGCTGAGCACAACTCCCAGGAGTATTCCTCCCAGGGCCAGCATGCCCGTTTCCCGCATCACCATCGACACGATATAGCCACTGGATGCGCCCAGCGCTTTCAGAATGCCGATCTCGCGCGTCCGTTCCATCACAGCCGTGTACATGGACTGGAAAATGACGAGAAATCCGATGATCAGTGCAATGCCGATGACCGTATCCAGCGCAGGCTCCAGTCCGGGATAGCGACTGGGCGACATCTGAGAAAGCAGGTCCTGCATGGTCTGCACCTGATAAGCGTCCATGCCCGGCGTATTCTTGATCTCCTGCTCTACCAGGGCTTCGTTGTCTTGAGTATCGAGCTTCAGATAAAAAAGCGATGCGTTGCCGGGAGAGCCGGTCAACTGGTCCAGCGTTGTCAGCGGGACAAATTTTCGGCCCCCTTTGCCATGTTCCACGATGCCGCAGATGCGGAACTGATGGTTCATGATGGAGATTGCATCGCCAACCTTGTTTTTGCCGGTCTTGGCGAAGATGTCGTCCACAATCGCGTCGAAGGGGTGCTGAAACGGGGTCCCCACCAGAAAAACAAAAGGTTTCAGCGCATTAAAGGTTCCGTAATCGATGCCAAAGATGTTTTCCAGCGATTTTCCCGTCACGAATTGCACGGCAACCGGTGCGGCGACGGCAACATGGGGCAGACGGCCCAACACATTGGCGACTTTCGCAGAGACCGGAGCGCCACTGACGCCCACAAGGAAGCTGGTATTGGCGGGCCGGACGATCAAATCCGCGCCAATGCCGCTGGTGCGCGCTTTGGAGTCGTTCAGCATGCCCAGCATAATGGCCGTCACGGAAAGGATCATCACAACTTCAATGGCGACTGCGGTCAGGGTAAGCAAAGATCGAATTGGCCGGTAAACCAGGTTCCCGAAGACAAGTTTATTCATAGGTGGGATATTTGCACATTTCAACTTCCGTTATCTAAAATTTAGTATATCGGGTGTTTTAACCGGCTTTTCTAGGGGATGCCAGGCATTACCATACAGGTTCCTCCATGACTTTCGAGTGGAAATAGAACTTGATTTCCATTTGACTCATAAATAGGGCAGGCATAAGCTGCAAGTGTTTACAAATCAGCGCTAAGAGTGACAGGGTCTCCCCCATTGACTGCTAGCACGACACATATGGACCACTTCGGAGAAGCGCTCCGTAGCGAGCGCCAGCGTCGTGCTGTCTCGCTCGAAGACATTGCCCAGACCACCAAAGTAACCGTCCGCAGCCTGCAGGCCCTGGAGTCGGAGGCCTTCGACCAGCTACCCGGCGGGATCCTCAGTAAAGGCATTGTGCGCAGCTACGTTCGCTGCCTTGGACTGGACGAAAGCGAATGGGTCGAGCGTTTCCTGGACGCCAGTGGACAGAAAGCCGAACCGGATCCCACGCAGGACCGGGACTGGGTCAAGTTTGCGCTGAACGTCTCCACTACCCGGGGTGGTGGGATCACGGACACGAAGCTGCGCTGGGCCGGCGTGGTCGCCCTGCTCTTATTGCTGGCCGGATTTGGTTGGATTGTGTGGGGCTATGTTCATGAACGTGCCGCGTCCGTGCAAAACACTTTGCCTGCGCGCTCGGCTGCCATTTCCAGTGCCGTCGTTCCTCCGCAATGGCATACACGTCAGGCCGCCCCGTTCACTGCGCTAATCCGCATACCATAGCCTTATCTTCCCCATTGGCTGGGCTTCCGTTGTCCCTTGATTTTAGAAATTTGTTAGCCTCAATGTAGTATGTCTGTCGCTCCGCGTCCGAATGTGGACCACGGACCGCAGCAGGAGGATTTTTTGTCAACTCGCGACCGTTTTCTATTTACCTCAGAGTCCGTTACCGAAGGACATCCCGACAAGATCGCCGATCAAATCTCCGACGCGATTCTCGATGCCTGCCTTCAACAAGACCCCCACAGCCGCGTGGCCTGCGAGACGTTGACGGCGACCGGACTGGTCGTCATCGCCGGAGAAATCAGCACCCAGGCCTATGTCGATTTTCAATCGCTGGTGCGCGGTGTCGTCGCCTCCATCGGGTATGACAATGCCCTGTACGGCTTCGACTCCAACACCTGTGCGGTAATTTCCAGCATCAACAAGCAGTCGGGCGACATTGCCATGGGTGTGGACACTGGCGGCGCAGGCGACCAGGGCATGATGTTCGGCTATGCGACCAACGAGACGCCGGAGCTAATGCCGATGCCGATCTCCCTGGCGCACAAGCTAACCAGGCGGCTTTCTGAGGTCAGAAAAAGCGGCCAGCTCAGCTACCTTCGCCCGGACGGCAAGAGTCAGGTGACGGTCGAATATAACGCAGAAGGCAAGCCGGTTCGCGTGGACGCCGTCGTCATCTCAACGCAGCATGCTGAGAGCATTTCAAACGAAGAGTTGCGCGCAGATATTCTGCGATATGTCATCCAGGCCACCATCCCGGCAGAGTTGCTGGACGAAGACACGAAATATCACATCAATCCCACCGGACGCTTTGTCATCGGTGGACCCATGGGCGACACCGGGTTGACCGGCCGCAAGATCATCGTCGATACCTACGGCGGCATGGGCCGTCACGGTGGCGGCGCGTTCAGTGGCAAGGACCCGACCAAAGTAGACCGCTCCGCAGCCTACATGGCGCGCTATATCGCCAAAAACATCGTGGCGGCTGGCCTGGCCGACCGTTGCGAAGTGCAACTTGCTTACGCCATCGGTGTGGCCGAACCGGTCAGCGTGCTGGTCGACACCTTCGGCACGGGAAGTCTTCCAGCAGAGCAGTTGCAGCAACTGGTGCGCACCAGCTTCCGGTTGACACCACGGGAAATTATCGAAACCCTGAATCTGCGCCGTCCCATCTATCGCAAGACGGCGGCTTATGGGCACTTCGGACGCGATGACGCCGACTTCACCTGGGAAGCGACGGACAAAGCCAAGGCACTCCGCGAACTGGCGGAAGGAAAAACTGAAGCGGCGACCACTAAGAAATAGGTTTTGCTACGCGAAACGTCGTTTTATTACGCGAAACACCGACGAAGGGCAAGCTCGATGAGCCTGCCCTTCGTTTTTGGAAAGTGTCCGATTATGGACAGTCAAAAAATTATGACGCGAAGCGAACAAAAATTCAACCGCAAGAAGCGGAGTGTGCCAACCGCCCGCATGCGCGAAGATCGTCTCCAGGCAAGGAGAAGCAGGTGACTGGAGAACAGATTTGGGACCGTGTATGGGGAATGGTCGTCGAGCGTCAATCCTCGGCGGACGCATTGTTTGTCTACGCGGTGCGCACCACCGGCATCTATTGCCGTCCTTCGTGCCCAAGTCGCAGGCCCTTGCGCACTTCCGTGGAGTTTTACCCAACCAGTGAGTTGGCGGAGCGCGCCGGATATCGCGCCTGCAAACGCTGCACTCCCGCGCGGGAACACCCGCAGCTTCGTGTCTTGACCGCTGCCTGCGACTACCTCGACCGGCATGAAGGCCAGCCTGTCACACTTCAGGAACTGGGAAAGGCCATCAGCCTGAGCCCGTTCCACGCGCAAAAAATCTTTCGCCGCTGCCTGGGTATTACGCCCCAACAGTACCAGCGGGCGCGTCGCATGGAGCATTTCCGCAAACAGCTTTCCCAAGGTGAAAGCGTCACGGCGGCCATCTACGATTCAGGATTCGGATCGAACAGCCGTCTTTACGAAAATTCTGGCAAGCAGTTGGGCATGACGCCGACCAAGTTGCGCCAGGGCGGCAAGGGCATCGAAATTCGCTACAGCATCGGCAATTCGCCGCTGGACAAAATGCTCGTCGCCATCACCGATGCTGGGCTGTGCGCCACTTCTTTCGGCTCGCTCGAAAGTGAATTGGAGGACGATCTTGCCGCGCGCTTTCCGCTGTCGCACATTCGTCGGGATGAGCAGGGTCTCGGCTCTCTGGTGCAACAGGTGCTCACCCAGATGACGGAACACCCGGTTGCGCTGGATCTGCCGCTCGACATTCGCGCCACGGCTTTTCAGCACCGCGTCTGGCAGGCGTTGCAGCAGATTCCACGCGGCGAGACCCGGACCTACGGAGAGGTTGCGCAGGCGATCGGCCAGCCGAAGGCCGTGCGTGCCGTAGCGCGGGCATGCAGCCAGAATCCGGTCGCCATGGTCATTCCCTGCCATCGCGTAATTGGCAAAAATGGCCAGTTGACCGGCTACCGCTGGGGAGTGGAACACAAACAAAAGCTGCTGGCGATGGAGCACAAAGGAAGTGGTTTAGCTTAGTCGGTTTCGACGGACAGGACAGCGTGAGCCAACTTGCCTGAAGCTGGAACTTGCTGGCCATGCCCCGAAGGCGAAGGACATTGCGGGAAACCATTCCTGGCGGCATGCGTATTTGTTGCCATTCATCGTTAGCGGTTGGCATGTGGGAGCAACACTTCTACGCGCTGTCGCATTGACAGGCCTCCCTTAATCGAATACGTTTTTGTATACGAAATTTATAATGAGGTTGCTGATGGCCGCGAACCGTCGTGAGTTCTTGCTGGGAGCTGCCACTCTTGCAGCCAACGCTTCCTTTTCGTCACTCGCTCTTGCGGCAGACAGCGCCGAGACAGCAGCTTCGGCAAAGACTGCCCATGCAGCCTCGCCGTTTCTTCTCGAGTTCGATGGAGGTGTTCTAACGAGTCTTCGATTCGCTGGAGACGCCTTTCCGACAAACTATGTGGCGACGGGGCAGAAACTTGGCCACATCGAAATCGCGTGGCGACGTCCAAATGGCCCATGGCAAAAGTTCCACTCGGCGGAGGCCACGGCGTCTCAAGACTCTACAGGTACGTATCATGTACGGGATGATCGCGGCGAGGCACTCGTCGCAATCGTTCGCCTGGCGCCGCAGGGCAGCCTGCTCCGATGGACGATCGCGCTGTCCAACCCGTCATCCGATCCGATCGAGGTGGGTGACATGGCCCTTCCGCTGCCGATGCACTCCAGCTTCAATGGCAAAGAGCCTCAGACCGCTTCGGTTTTGAAGCATAGCTTCATCTCCGGACATGGCTCGTTTTTATTTTGGATGCGTTCCAACAGTGTCGGCCCGTACTTGGTGATGACGCCGGAGCGCAACACCTCCCTGGAATACTGGGACCACCTGCCGCCTGTAAACGGTGTGCGCCACGCGTTTCGGGCGTATATACACTCCGTGGCCGTGGGCGAGACAGTGCAGGCCGCCGGGGGACGTTGGCGTCAGCCGCGCACGAGCGTCACGCTAGCGCCCGCTGGCAAAGCCGGAGCCAAGCGTCAGTATGCCTTTCAACTGGCTTGGGCGCAGGATTACGGAGGCGTGCGGCAGAGGTTGGTGGATGCTGGACTGATTGATGTGGAGATCGCGCCCGGCATGACAGTGCCAACCGATCTGTCCACCTGCATTGCTATCCGGTCGCGTGACCCGATCCAGAGCATCGTTGCCGAGCATCCTGGGCAGACGACGATTGAACCCCTCGGTGAGAGGGAGGGTCGCAAGCTCTATCGGGTGAAATTTGAGCGGCTCGGCGAGAACATGCTGACGGTGAACCAGGGCGCGGGCCGCGCCACGCGGCTGGAGTTCTTTGCTTCCGAGCCTCTGGAGACGCTCATCCACAAACGCGCTGCGTTCATCGCCAAGCACCAGGTCCGCGATTCAGCCAAGTGGTACACTGGCCTGCTTGCGGAGTGGAACATGGACTCGCAGACGATGCTGAGCCCCGATAACTACGACCGCATCCGCGGCTGGCGCATCTATGAGGTGACCTGTGACGACCCCGGGCTGAGCAAGCCAGCCTATCTAGCCAGCAAGAACGCGGAGTTTCCCAATCAGGCCGAGGTTGAAGCGCTGGACTACTACATTGAGCACTTCGTCTGGGGCGGCTTACAGCGCACCACAGAAGAGACCTACAGCTACGGCATCTATGGCATCCCCGACTGGAAGCACAATCGCGACAGCAGCGATCCTGGAAGCAAGGGCCAACTCCACATCTGGCGGCCCTACGATTATCCACACATCGTAGTGATGTACTTCAGCATGTATCGTATCGCCCGCGACAATCCGGGAATGAAAATGACGCTGGACCGGGCGACCTACCTGGAACGGGCATACGGCACAGCGCTCGGGATGTTTACCATTCCCATGCGTGTCGTCGGCTGGTCCGCGTACGAGACGGGCTTCTATAACGAGGTTGTGATTCCGCATCTCATTGAAGAGCTGGACCTCGTTGGCAAACACGAGGAGGCTGCGCAGTTGCGCATGCATTGGGAGAAGAAGGTGGCGTTCTTCGTCAGCGGCGGTCCGAACCTGTTTGGTTCGGAGTATGCCTTTGACTCCACCGGCTTCGAGTCGACGCAGGCCATTGCGCGGTACGCGCTCAATCATCGGGCGACACCGGGCATTACGACGGAGGCCGCAGCGAAGTTCGCAACAACGCAGATTCGGGCCAATCTCTTCTGCCGTGGCGTTATCGAGAAGGCGTATTACTACTACGGCAGCGACTATCGTGCAGGGGCGGGCGATGCCTTCACGCTTTCCTACATGTCGCAGATGGGTGGCTGGGGCGTGCTGAACCATGCGCTGCACGATCGCGGCGATCCCGACGCCACGATACGCCTGGGATACGCTTCCTACCTCAGTTCGTGGTCTTTGATGAATACCGGCACACAGGAGACTGGCTTTGGATACTGGTTTCCGGGTGAGGCAAACGACGGTGGAACGGGCGGCGGCTTCGAGCCGGCAGCATACGGCATGACCTGGCTTGGACAGCCGCATCACCGCGGCCCTTGGTACTACTCCTGCGAGACGGACCTGGGCTACTGTGGCGGGCTTCGAAGCGCTTCCACCATCGTTGCGGACGACCCAGTCTTTGGGCGCTTCTGCTTCGGTGGTGAGATGCACGCCGAGAAGACGTCCCTGAAGATCGTCCCCCGCGATGGAGTACGCCGGCGTCTGCACCTGCGAACAGCCGGGCAGCAGATCGATTTTGAATTGACAGGCGCGCGGTTCGCCAAAGAACAGCCGATCCAATGGTCCACCGATCGGCAGAGGTTCCTCTTCACGCTGGAGACCGAGACCACGAGCAATGGTGAGGTGCAGCTTTCGGTCGCGGGTCTGCCGAAACAGAATTACAAAATCATTTGCGGTCAGGAGACGAACGAATTCCACCCTGACGGAACGAAGTTTCTGCGACTCCGCATCCCCGCTGGAAGCTCAAGGGTCAAAACAGAGATCGTTCGGAGCTAGCCGAAGGCGAAATCTACAGCAGCCCCAATCTTTGGAGGTTTCGCTAGGATGGGGCACCCATGACACTACGCTAACCGTGAAATCGCTCTAGGTTTCAGGAAACTGCGCGCCTTCAGCAACAACCCAAATATCCACCCGCCGACGCCAATCGATCTGTTACGCGGCGGGTTGGAAGTGTTACCCTGACATAGGACTTGGGCGGCCATTTGCGTCCGATCCGAGGCATCCGTCGAAGATCGCAGACATCTGCGAAGCAATCCAACCCAATAAGAAATGGACCCTATGGCTACCTCCACTGCTGTCCCGTCCCACGTAAAGAACCTTGAGCTGGCCGACCAGGGCCGGCGCCGTATTGAATGGGCGAACCAGTCCATGCCCGTTTTGCAGACCCTCCGCAAAGAATTCATCAAAAACCAGCCTCTCAAAGGAATGCGCGTTGCAGCCTGCCTGCATGTGACTACGGAGACGGCCAATTTGATGATTACCCTGCGCGACGGCGGAGCGGACATCGCACTCTGCGCCTCCAATCCACTGTCCACGCAGGACGATGTCGCCGCCTCATTGGCCCGCGACTTCGGCATCGCGACTTACGCCATCAAGGGCGAGGACAACGACAGCTATTACTCGCACATTATGGCCGCCATCGACCATAAACCTCACCTGACCATGGATGATGGCTGCGATCTGGTTTCCATTCTGCACACCAAGCGCAAAGACGCGCTGGAAGGCGTGCTGGCGGGCACCGAGGAAACCACCACCGGCGTCATTCGCCTCCGCGCCATGGCCAAAGAGGGTGTGCTGCGCTATCCCGTGGTGGCCGTCAACGACGCGCTGACCAAACACATGTTCGACAACCGTTACGGCACGGGCCAGTCCACATTGGATGGCATCATCCGCTGCACCAACGTTCTGCTGGCTGGTTCCCGCTTCGTTGTGGCTGGATATGGCTGGTGTGGACGCGGCCTTGCCTCCCGCGCGCGCGGCATGGGGGCCGATGTGATCGTGACCGAAATCGATCCAGTGCGCGCCATTGAAGCAGTGATGGATGGCTACCGCGTGATGAGCATGGTCGAAGCCGCCAAGATCGGCGACATTTTTGTCACTGTCACCGGAAATAAGGGCGTGCTGCGGCAGGAGCATTTCGAGCACATGAAAAATGGCGCGATCATTGCCAACTCCGGCCACTTCAATGTCGAAATCGACATTCCGGCGCTGGAACGTCTGGCCTCTTCGCAACGGCAGACACGCGAATTTGTCGAAGAGTACGCACTCAAGGATGGCCGCCGCATTTACCTGCTGGGAGAAGGACGCTTGATCAACCTGGCTGCCGCCGAAGGACATCCGGCATCGGTAATGGACATGAGCTTCGCCAACCAGGCACTGGCAGCGGAGTATCTGGTGCAGAACCACAGCAAGCTGGAACCCAAGGTCTTCTCCGTTCCCCAGGAACTGGACCGTCGGGTGGCGCGGTTGAAGCTGGAATCGATGGGAACCAAGATCGACCGCCTGACACCCGAACAGGAAGAGTATCTTGCAGGCTGGTCCGAAGGCACATAAGTCTCAAGCACAAACTAGCATCCACAAAAATGCCTGTGGCCATAGCGGATTTACAGATACTGTATTCAAAAAACGAGATGAGTCATTCTGAGCGCAGCGCCCTTCGTTCAGAATGACTCTTTTTTGTCATCCAGCTACATTAAAACTATCGATCCACTCTAACCACCCGTTCCCGAAGCCATCGTTGTTGTCGTCGACACCGGATCGGTCGTAATCAGCAATCCAAAATTGTTGGAGCCTGGAGCTGGATCCAATGCAAACGCCGAATAGATATTGCCCGCCTTGGGAGAAAATACTACACTGACCAGGACTTTTCCAGGATTGCCGTGCGGAGTGACCTGCAATTCATAAGTCCCAGGCGTGAGGGACAAGTAGGGAATGGTCACCTGGCCAAACAGAAGGTTGCTCAGCGTCGGCGTGGCCGTCCCGAGGTTCGTTCCGGGTGGCACCAGATAGACGTCGATAGCTCCAGAGCTGGGCGATGATTGAACAAAACGCAGATTATAGTTTCCGCTGGCCGGAGCAGTGTTGTCGTCCGTTAGGGTCAGCAACGAGATGCTCGGCGCCGGGTTTAGTGTCATGATCGTGTAATACGAATTCTTGAGCAGCGACTGTGTCTGGGAAGTCAGGGGGGGGCTGCCCGCCGTAGTGTACACGACGATTTCCTGGTTGGCCCCAGCGCCGATCAGACGATAATTCCCAGAAGTGTCGGTGCTTGCGTATTGACCTGGCTGCTGCACGCCTTCCGTACCGTACGGCAGGCTGGACGCGATCCCAGTTTGAGCAACCTGCACGGTGTAGTCCACCAAGCCCGGCGATGCGTTAACCGTACGCACGTAGCTATTGCCATTCGTCCCACATCCCAGCAGGAACAGGGACACAGTCAAGGTAAAGACTCCGCAGAAATCATGCCGATTGAAAATCATATTCCGATCCACTCCTTCGGGGAAAAGGCGTCAAACCGTAACGCATATTGCGTCGCTGAATTCGTCGCTGGCTCGATATCCAAAATTCAAACCGACTGATGCAGCTTCCTCTTATCCTGGGCAGACTGCCGGGTGGGTTTGCATCTGGTCCGCTGATACCTATGCAGATGCAGATGGCTAAACCGAGTTTGCCGGTTCCTTACAACTTTTTCAATCGGATAATCACAAATGTATGTATTTTGTCACTATATAGCTTAATTAATTAGATTACTTAAGTTTAGTAAATGACCTAATATGCTCCAGAATGAGCGGGTTGGCAAGCGCTTTGCCGCTTTGTCCCATATTTTCCGCCAAAAGCCGACGGGCCGACGGATTGGCGACATCCAACGCAAAGAATGGAGAAGTGGGTAGGGGAGAGAGAATATCGGAATGGGAAAGAAGCCTGACGAAAACAGTCCTGGCCGCAGGAAAATCTTTCGAGTTTGTCGCAATCGGCAATCCTTGTGGGCCTGCACCTTTCTCGCGGCCCTTGGTGTCGTGTGGCTGTGGGCGCTGCCTGCCGCGGCAGCAGCGCAAACTGCGGCTCCAGCATCGGCAGGAGATTCTTCCGCAGCCAATACGAGCGTGCAGGCCATACCCCTCGACAACGGCCAAGACGAGAAGGCACATCGCAAGACAAAATATGAGATCACAGTGACGGGCGACGATTGGCAGGCAACTTCGATTTCCTTATTCGCCGACGATCAAGTCGACTTCCACGCCGACGGCCAAATGACGCTGAGCGATGGGCATGTCTCCAAGCCCGATGGAGTAGCGCGCAGCTGGAAGGACCTTCTGCGGCTGTACCCGCTCGGCAGCGCCAACAGCGGCGCATTGATTGGCCGGATCGGAAGTGGAGATGCGGCATTACCTTTCCTGATCGGCAACAGCCGCGAGCTGACAGCACCTTCCAGCGGACAACTGTACCTACGCGCCAATGTCAGCCCGGACCTGACAGCGGATGGAAGTTACAAAGTCAAAATCCAATTGCATGCCGCGAAGCCGGGGAACTCGAAGTTTACGGAGACGCCGCAAGCGTTCGCCGCCGGACTCTCTCCGGCCCTGTTTGCCGCTGTTCCCCGCCGCGTCAGCGACCAACTCGGCAACATGGGAGACATGGTCAATTTTGCCCTGATCGGTACGGAAGAACAGGTGAAAACAGACCTGGCAAAAGCGGGATGGCTCCCCACCGACGCGAACTCAACCGACGCCCTGTTCCATGGCCTACTGGAGACTCTTTCCCGTCAGCCTTACACCGCAGTACCCATGAGCACGCTGTATCTGTTTGGGCGTCCACAGGACATGGCCTATGCCCGCGCGCACATGATTGCAGTGGCAGCAACACGCAACCACATGCGACTTTGGAAAACAACCGAATCCGTCGATGGGCTGCCGCTCTGGGTCGGTTCGGCGACCCACGACAACGGTTTTGAAACCGACCAGCGCAATGGCAACGTCACTCACCACATCGATCCAGACATCGATCAGGAACGGGACTTTATTCTGGCCAGCCTGAAGGATGCGGGCGCAGCCAAGGCTGCCGCGTATGTCCTGCCCACCAATCCTGTCAGCGAGGCCCGCACCGCGACGGGTGGCAGCTTTAACAGCGATGGAAAGATTCTTGTGGTGCTTCTCCAGTAGCTCTCGCAGCGCAAACTGGACGGCAAGTGTTATGCTCACAGCCTGGAGAAAGAAGACCCGGTTTCGATAGCGAAGACTTCCCTTTTCCGTTCGCGGTGAAAGCTGCACACACCACAACTCCCATCCCCAATCGCGCGAGACCGCAAATTCTAACAGGTATCTGCTGTACTTAATCCGGTGACTCCCATGGCCACGACGCCATCCCTCCCGATTGCACGCAAGCAAATCTTCATTCGAGGCATTGTGCAAGGCGTCGGCTTTCGCCCGTTTGTGTACAACCTGGCGCAGTCGCTGGGTTTGTGTGGCTATATTTTGAATTCGTCTTCCGGGGTCACGGTGGAGATTGAAGGCGCAGAGAACACGATCGAACAATTCCTCGATACGCTGCGAAATAGCCCACCACCACTGGCGCAGATCACAGATATTGTTTTGACTGAAATCTCCTTGCAGGGGGAAAGCGGTTTTTCGATCCGTGCCAGCATTGCCGAAGACCATGCATTTGTGCTGATCTCCCCGGACGTTGCCACCTGCGATGACTGCTGGCGTGAATTTGGCGATCCGTCGAACCGCCGCTATGGATATCCATTCACCAACTGCACCAACTGCGGCCCGCGCTACACCATCATTCAGAACATTCCGTACGATCGCCCGAAAACGACGATGGCCCCGTTTCGCATGTGCGAACTTTGCCGGGCAGAGTATGAAGACCCGGGCAATCGCCGGTTCCATGCCCAGCCAAATGCGTGCCCGGTCTGCGGACCCAGCGTGGTGCTGGCGCAAAGCGGATCGCATTTGCCCAGTGCCAGCGACTTTTCCAGTGCTGCAAATTCTTCTCTTGCGACCTTACGACAGGTACGCGCCCTGCTGCGCGAGGGGTGCATCGTCGCGGTAAAAGGGCTGGGCGGATTTTTACTGGCCTGTGATGCGCAGAACGATGCCGCCGTAAAGTTGCTGCGCCAGCGCAAGCGCCGCAGCGACAAGCCCTTCGCGATCATGATGCGCGACATCGCCGCAGTCGAATCGTTTTGTGTGACTACGGAGGCGGACCGCGCGGCACTACAGAGCGCGCGCCGACCCATTGTGATTTTAGAGAAGCGGCCGGATGCAAATCTCTCGCGTGCCATCGCTCCCGGCAATGACTCCATCGGCGTGATGCTGCCGTACACGCCGCTTCATTATTTGCTGTTCAGCGATTCGCCGGAGGAAGCACCAGAATTTCCAGCACTGGTGATGACCAGCGGCAATCTCAGCGAAGAGCCGATCGTCACTGCGAACGAAGAAGCGTGGCAGCGCCTGCATCCGGTGGCCGACTGGTTTTTATTGCACAACCGCGACATTTATATGCGCACCGACGACTCCGTGGTGCGCACGTTTCAGGGCCGCGAGCGCGTGCTGCGATATTCGCGCGGTTATGTTCCGCAACCGCTTGATCTTTCTATAGACCCTGGCATTCCGCTGCGCGAATTGCTGGCCTGCGGCGCGGAGCTGAAAAATACTTTCTGCATGACGAAAGACCGCTACGCCATTCTCAGCCAGCACATCGGCGACCTGGAAAATTACGAGACCCTCGTTTTTTTTCAGGAGACACTGGCGAACCTGAAAAAACTTTTTCGCGTGGAACCGCAGGCCGTGGCCTATGACCTGCACCCCAGCTATATGAGCAGCCGCTTCGCCCTCGCGCTGCCGATTGAGCGCAAGATTGGCGTGCAACATCATCACGCGCACATTGCCAGTTGCATGGCGGAAAACCATTTGCACGGCAAAGCGATCGGCGTCGCGCTCGACGGGACAGGGTACGGGACAGACGGAAAGATCTGGGGCGGCGAGTTTTTGATTGCCGACTATGCCGGGTTTGAACGGCGGGCCCACCTGCGCTATGTCCCTCTGCCCGGGGGCGATGCGGCGGTGCGGCAGCCCTGGCGCATGGCGCTCAGCTATTTACGCGATACATTCGGATCGGACGCGCTGCCCGGCTCTTTGCGATTTCCTGGGCGCGTGCCGGAGAAACAAATTGCGCTGGTAGATGCGATGATAGCCCGGCGCATCCAGACTGTAGCGACCTCCTCCTGTGGGCGGCTGTTCGATGCCGTGGCTGCGCTGGTCGGGTTGGGCGAGCAAGTCAGCTTTGAAGGCGAGGCCGCCATTGCGCTGGAATCCGCTGCGCAGTCGGGCGTTGAACAGAGGTATTCTTTCTGCGTCGAAGATGGCGAGCCGATGCAACTCGATATGCGGCAGGTGATAGAAGAAGTGACGCGGGACATTGCACTTGGCAAGGCAGCCGGTCATATTTCGGCTTGCTTTCACAACACCGTGGCGGCCGCCATCGTGGAAGTGTGCCAGCGCCTTCGTCAACAAGAAAAATTGACCCGCGTTTGCCTTAGCGGCGGAGTCTTCCAAAATATGTATTTGCTAGAACGCACCGTGAAGGGCTTATATGGTTGTGGGTTTGAAGTCTATTTGCACGCGCTGGTTCCGCCCAATGACGGAGGAATCTCTCTCGGGCAGGCGGTGATCGCGAATGAGATTTTGCGTCAAGAAGAATAGAGCGGAATGTTTGCAAGTGCAAGTGTATGCAATGGGAGTCATTCTGAATGGAGGTCGTTCGCCGCGGCGAAGCGACCGGAGTGAAGAATCCAGAGGGTATTCGCGTAATCGATAACGCCACCACCTTCTGGATTCTTCGCTGCGCTCAGAATGACGAACATATTTTTTCGCCGCAGGTTTCTGAAGCCGTTCTAAAAGTAAGGAGATTCCATTATGTGTCTAGCTATCCCCGGCAAGGTTATCGATGCGTTCGATCAACACGGTATGCGAATGGCGAAGGTGCAGTTCGGCGGGATTGTGCGCGAGGCCTGCCTGGAGTATGTGCCAGACACCAAGGTCGGCGAGTATGTCCTGGTCCACGTCGGCTTTGCCATCAGCAAGGTGGACGAAGAGGAAGCAGCGCGAACTTATCAATTGCTGGAGGAGATGGACCAGCTTACTGAACTGCTGTCGCCGGTGGTCGATGAGAAAGGCAACGAGGAGGACACCCGATGAAATACCTGGATGAATATCGCGACGGAAGAGTCGCACGCAAAATCGTGGACGAAATCAACCGTGTGCAAACCAAGCCCTGGGTGATTATGGAGGTCTGCGGCGGCCAGACCCATTCCATAGTAAAAAACGGCATCGATTATCTGCTTCCAGCGGGTGTGGAGCTGGTGCATGGACCGGGCTGCCCGGTCTGCGTCACGCCGCTTGAAATGATAGACAAGGCGCACGCAATCGCACGCATGCCGGACGTGATTTTCTGCTCCTTCGGCGATATGCTCCGCGTGCCAGGATCGGTGGGCGACCTGTTCACCATCAAGTCCGAGGGCGGCGACGTTCGCGTGGTCTATTCTCCGCTCGACTGCATCAAAATTGCGCGCACCAACCCGGACAGGAAGGTCGTCTTCTTCGCCATTGGTTTTGAAACCACCGCGCCGGCGAACGCGATGCTGGCCTGGCGAGCAAAACAGGAAGGCGTTAAAAATATCTCTCTGCTGGTTTCGCATGTGCTGGTTCCACCGGCACTTGTGGCAATTTTGCAGTCTTCGCAGAACCGCGTGCAGGGATTTCTTGGACCAGGGCATGTCTGCGCCGTCATGGGGTACGAGGAGTATGAACCGATCAGTGCGCGCTTCCACGCGCCGATTGTGATTACCGGCTTTGAGCCGCTGGACATTCTGCAGGGAACGCTAATGACAATCCGCCAACTGGAAACGGAACGCGCCGAAGTGGAAAACGAGTATTCGCGCATTCTGAATCGCGATGGCAACAAGGCTGCGCAAGACCTGGTATTCCGCGTCTTTGAGGTCGGCGACCGCAAGTGGCGCGGCATCGGCATAATTCCCAGGAGCGGCTATCATCTGCGGCCGGAATTCCATGAACACGATGCGGAGAAGCTCTTCGATGTGGCCCAGATCGACACGCGAGAGCCGGAGATTTGCATCAGTGGAGAAATTTTGCGTGGCATCAAAAAGCCGAAAGATTGTCCCGCCTTTGGGACAGCGTGTACCCCGCAACACCCGCTGGGGGCGACTATGGTTTCCGCCGAGGGTGCTTGCGCGGCATATTACGCTTATGGCCGGCATCTGAAAAAAGAAGAAGTCGACGTGCCAACCCATTCGGTGGGAGCAGCTTCGTAATCGAAGGGAGCGAACATGGAGGCTGCAATCGGATGAGTCGACCGAAAGCAATGACGAAAGAGCAAAGCTCGAAAACAGACGCAACAAACGAGTCTGTCGAGATGCGATCTCCATTGCTGGGGAGCTGTCCGTTGCCAATCTTTGAACATAAGAACATCGTGCTCGGACACGGCAGCGGTGGAAAGTTAACGGCGGATCTGATTGGCAAGATTTTTCTGCCTGCATTTGCCAACCCGATTCTCGACAAGCTCGACGATCAGGCGGTGCTGC
>DAHUZH010000239.1 GCA_027306695.1 Acidobacteriaceae bacterium | reverse complement strand
GACGGGCAGATAACTCCCTCTCCCGCTGCGCTACACTAACAATCTCACTGCTACAAATTTCCGGACAGGCCAGGGCGTCAAGGTCGGATTCCCAGTCGTCATCATCTTGCTCGTCATCGCCCGAAAAACGGAGCGGCCCCCATTTGTAGAGGGCCTCTATGCGAGTGTCCATGTTGCGGATTCTATCGGCGATATTAGTGTCCGCATCTGCAAACCGAGCGTGTATGGCGCGGACTTTATCAGCGATTTCGTTGTCGCGTGCCTCTCTTCGTTCGAACCAGCCCCCAATCTTGGTTACTGCCCACAGGCAAATTAGTATTCCGAGTCCTGTCTGCACATCATGCAGCAGCGATGGCTCCCGCCCGTTGAAGAATGTCCAGCGGAGGAACACGAACCCTTCAAAGGCAACCAAGAATGCAATGATGAGGCCAAGGCTACGACCTAGCTTCCGAAGGTTTTTGCTCATATTCCACCCCGCTTACTTCACATGGATAGACCAACAAGTAAATGACCATCTATGAGGCGATCATATCGGCTTCCGCAACTAGATGGAGCCGTTCCGCAGGATCGGCAGCAAGCTGCTTCAGTTCAGCAGAGAAACCGCCCAACGCAAAAAGAATGTAGCTGGGTTTGTTCCGCCAGCGAGCCTCTGGGAGGCTGGCAACCTTCGCTTGGAGAGCGCTCAGATCACCCAACCGCATTACGCTATCAGCGCGCCATTTGCATTCACCAAAGAGGTGGGTTCCGTGGGCGAGTTCCGCCATGAGATCTATTTCCGTACGACCATCGCGGCTCCAGTAGCGCGCCATCTGGCGAATGGTCAGGCCGAGCCGTTCCTTGGCGTGGCGTTGGAGCCACTGGCCGCAGATTTCCTCGAAGACCGACCAGCCCATGTATTCCGCTAGGCGAGGTGCTACGTGGGCAGCGTAGACAGCGGTAGGGTCAGAAAACTGCAAGTCGCTGGCAAGCGGCGTGACGAAGCGATACCAGAAAGCTAGGAACGGATCGGCAACGCGGTACAGTGCGCGGCGTTCGGAATGCTCCTCGAAAGGCAATTCACGTCGAATCCAACCCAGTTCCAGAAGGGTGCGCAAGGACTTTGAAAGCGCCCCGCGTTCCACGCCGATCAACTGTTGAATGCCATTGAATTTCGTTTCGCCGCCAGCAATCGCGGCGAGAATCGCGTTGTAGGGAGCAGGATCGCGGATTTGTTCACTGCCCAAGAGAAATCGGACTTCGTTTTCGAGGATGGCGCGCGGCTGCATCAGCAGCGCGACAATCTCCTCGGCGGGTGGGTGCGACGGATCGACCAGAGCGTGATAGCGCGGTGTTCCGCCAAAAACGCCGTACATGAGCAGCTTTTCGACGACGCCATAGTGCGGGCTGTTTGCGTAGAAGCAGGCGACATCTTCATACTGAAGCGGATCGAGATGAAAGATCCCGGCATTGAAGCGCCCGAAGAGCGGCGCGCTTTCCTCGCCGAGCGCGGCCATGGCCGAGAGCTGTGAGCCGCAAAGAACCACGAAGAGGGGAGAGTGAGTTCCTTCGCGGTCCCACCACGCTTGCAGTATGGAGGGCAGCTCAGGAGTCTGCGCAATCAGATAGGGGAATTCATCAAGGATCAGGGCGAAGCGCCCCGTGCCCTTTTTGCGAGCCTGCGCCTGCTGTGAGGCGTAGCGCAGAAGTGCATTCCAGGAGACTGCAATTTCCTCTGCTGTGACCCCCTCGGCGGGGAGCGCCGCAATCAACTGGCGCGCTAGGGTAAGCTGCTGCGCTGCCGCCGTGGACTGTTCGGCCAGATAGTAGCAATGCGGCTTTGCCGGCTCATTGCCGGTTGCTCCCGCCGTGAAATAACGCTGAAGAAGGAAGGTTTTGCCTAGTCGCCTGCGGCCATAAAGAAGCAGCATTTGCCCGCCGTTTCCATGGCGCTTCCAGGCGCGATCAAGCGCCGCCAGTTCGACCGTGCGGTCATAAAACGGATCAGGTTTGATAGTTGAACTAGGCATTGGGAGTCTTTGCTTTAGCGCCATTATTATGGGTCGTCAGTTTACGAGTTGTCAACCTATGAGTTGACAACTCAAGGTGTAGCGGATGCGGGCGAGCTAAGCTGTTCATTTTTTTGTGTACCTTACTTTTGCGCTCGTGGCGTCTTTGGGGTCTTCGTCGGGGCTTGAGGAGCCACAGGCGGAGCTGCTGGCACCGCCGTTGTGGTCGATGGTGTAACCGCAGGCGCGTCGCGGCAGCCCTGAATCTCCATGCCACCGAACAGCCCCATCAGCATACAAGCTCCGGCAACCATGGGAATCCAAATGCGCAGCAGATCGCTCTTCCACTCATGCAGCAGCGCATCCATCGTTTTCACCCGGCTCTCCAGCGAATACTCGATGCGATTGTTTGCGCGTTCCACTTGTGCGACAACGCCGCCATGCGAATCTGACAGCGTGCGCAGAGCGGTGGAGAGTTCCTTCTGTGCGCTAGTCATGGCGGCGCTCGTGGTCTGCAGTACGCTCACAGTGTCTTGCACGCCCGAACGGAGAAAGTGCTGACGCTCTTGGCCTGCCCGGCAAATTCTGAACCAGTGGGAGTGAGACAAACTGGTATGGAAGGAGCATGGAATGGGCAAGGCAAG
>DAHUZH010000238.1 GCA_027306695.1 Acidobacteriaceae bacterium | reverse complement strand
GCACCCGCGCGGCTGCGAAACCATGGTAGTCCCGCGCCCGGCGGCCGGCGTGTACGCCATGTATGCGTTCGCCGCGCGTTCATGCGCCTGCCGCGCTTGACGCCATCTCCCCCGCGCCGGTCTAATACGCGGCTCGCGGCGCAAGGCCGTGCGCTTCCGGCCAGGTAGCTCAGTTGGTAGAGCAGAGGACTGAAAATCCTCGTGTCGGCGGTTCGATTCCGTCCCTGGCCACCACTATTCAGCGCCCAACCGTTCTCGGTTGGGTGTTTTCATTTGCGGATTCCGCAAGCCGCGCGGGTTTCAGAGCCATTCTGCGTGTGCCGCCAGTCGATGGACAAGGGGCCACGACGCGCCCGGTTCGCTCCTGTTCCGCCCTCTCTTCTCTCGAAACCTGCGCCAACTTCTTCGCCGTGGCACACGCACGCGGCCTTGTGCGTCCGTGAATTATGCGCATGCCGCCGTTATCGGTTGTCACGCTTACTTGGAGCAACAGTCCATCACGCCAACGTTCCCGCCGCGCCCACACCTCGGTGTACACAACATATTTCTGTTGCGCAGCCACTGACGCGGCGTGCAAGACTATCAACGTTCCTCTCAGAGGGGGTTGCTATTGCCATGCACAACTCACCGACCACTGGGTTCGCGCATGGCTAGGCGCTCGCTTCCGCAAAAACAGGCATCGTGCGCTGCAGGCGACGAGACATCAGCATCCGTGATGTGGCACTGGTACTGCCGACTCGACCGGGACATGGACATCATCGGCAAGTGGTATCGCGGACTGACCAAGAAGGCACAGGCAAATTTCGACCGGGCCAGGGATCAGCTACAGGCTCTTCCGATCACAGCATGGTCCAAACCGGCACCCGCCTCCTACGTGCAACAGGATCACATATATGTGATACGCTTCAAAGATGAGGCAAGCCAGAAATGGCGAATTTTTGGCCACGCCGACACATTGCACAACAAGTTTGTGATGTCGATCATCGCCACAGAGAGAGATAATAGATATGAACCAATCGATGCTGGTGACCGCGCTGCAAAGTTCAGAATACAGTGTGAACAACACTTTGACCAACACGCACGGATTTGCTTCTGTAATTCCAGTACAACAACAATTGGTGACTCAACCATCATGGGAATTTGTAAATGTAAATAATGTCCAATTTTCAGAGCTTGCACCTGTCAATTCTGCTACAATTGACATCCAGACCAAAAAGAAAGAATTAATAGCAAAAGCAAAATGGAAGGATAAGGAATATCGCCAAGCTTATGCCGAGGCTGCGGTTGAACAGGGAATTGCTTGGCAAGTACGAATCAATCGTGAGCGCCGCGGCCTCACGCAAAAGCAGCTCGCCGATACCATTGGCACAAGACAATCTTCCATTAGCCGCATGGAGGATCCTGAGTACGGCGCACATTCTCTGCAGCAGCTTGTAAAGGTTGCACATTCGTTTGATTGTGCGTTAATCGTTAAATTTGCTTCGTACTCGACTCTTGCGAGAGAGAGCAGATCTCTTTCGGAAGACCATCTTTATGCTCAAAGCTTCAGCGAAGAAATACTTGGAGAGTGAAAATGAACGCCAAGAAAACGTCGAGAAAGGAAAAACCAGAAATTACACCCACTGCGTTCACTACAAAGCCAGAAGATATAGCGAACTCGATTACACGTCTGATCCCTAACGCAAGTGACATTTATGCAGATTCATTGGTACACGTCGGCATTGGACCATACATAAGCAAGTTATCGCTTGGAACACAAGATCCTTCCACTGGGCTCATTAAGTCGATAACTACAATTTCAATGCCAACGAATGCTATAGCGGATTTAGCCAAGTATGTTTCGAATGCTATCAAGGCAGCCTCCGCTGAAAACAAGTTTTCAAGTGCATATTCAATGTTTCTCGAAGCACCGGTCACAACGAGTGATCAGCGTGGGTAGTTGGCGCGCGCGTCTACGATCGTGATCAGCCGAGCGTCGGCCTATGCCCATCGCGGTTTGTCCGATCAGTTCGACGATGGGTGTCACGCCACGCTGGCGGTATCTTTGGCGGTAACTTCGGAAACGCTTGTGCTTAGAGTCACTTGACATCAATGCTTTGCGCGTTTTGTTCGAGTGAGTCCCTAGCAGCGTCTGCGGTTGTCGCCCAATTGCGCACCTGCAGCCCTGGCACGCGTTTGAACTCGCGCTCGTTGTTGGTCACCACGATGAGCCCCGCCGCCTTGGCGTGCGCGGCGATCCACAGATCGTTGTTGCCGATGGGCTCGCCTTTCGCCTCGAGCGCGGCGCGGATCGCACCATGGGCCTGTCCCGCCGTTTCCGGTAGCGGCATGACCGGCAGCATCGTCACCAACTCTTCAAGCAGCGCAAGCACTTTGTCGCGCTGGCGGCTCTTCTCCGCGCCATAGGCCAGCTCGCCCCAGGTGATCACCGAGATCACCGCCTCGCCAGGCTTGAGCCTGCGGAACCGTTCCCGCACCGCAGGCGGCCGTTGCCGCTGGATGTAGATGCAGATGTTGGTGTCGAGCAGATAGCGTGCCGCCATCACAGCCCCTTGCGCCGCTGCGGCGGCGTGTCATCGCGGCCATCGGGCAGGAAGTCATCCGGCAATTGCGCCAGCAGGTCGAACGCGCGCGCGAGTCCGCCGGAAGGTTCGCGCAGCACGAGCTCATCACCGCGCCGGAAAATCT
>DAHUZH010000237.1 GCA_027306695.1 Acidobacteriaceae bacterium | reverse complement strand
GCTCAGAACTATGGCCACGCAGGCCAGGAATGCGAAGACTGGGTCGGTGCCATCCAGCAATTGCGCAAACAGGAGAAATAGGACCGCGATCAGCACATGGTTGATGTTGATGCGAGTTGGATACGGTATGCGCACGATCTACCTGGAAATCTGCAAAACCAACTTTATGCCGGAGATGCCTCTTTATAGCGAGCGTGGCAAGCAAGAATCATCGCTCTGGCTGCTTCGACATCTTCCCACCCGATGACCTGCGTCCGCTTCCCTTCCAGGTCCTTGTAAATGGAAAAGAAATGTTCGACTTCCCGCAAAATCTGCGGATAGACGGCAGTATAGTTCTCAATCTGGCTAAAGGTAGGATTGGTGGCCGCGAACGCAACAATTTTTTCGTCTTCAATGCCCTGGTCCAGCATGCGGAACAGACCAACGGGCCGCGCAACCAGGACACAACCCGGAAAGCTGGGCGCGTCTCCAAGGATCAGAATATCCAGGGGGTCGCCGTCCTTTGCCAGCGTGCGGGGGATGAAGCCGTAGTCGCCGGGATAATGGACCGGGCTGTAAAGATTGCGATCGAGGCGGAAGACGTGCAGCGTCTTGTCGTATTCGTATTTATTGATGCTGTCCTGTGGAATCTCGACAACGGCTGTGACCAGGTTTGGGGCTTCGTCCCCCATAGGCAATTCGAGGTAATTCGTCATGCTGAAAACTGGCCGCTTTCGGAAAATTTAGAGTGCCGCCAGAATGGACCACGCGGGAAAACGCTGCGGTTTCGCAGCTTTTGGCCAGTTGCCCAATTCTGTAGCGAGTATACCAACCGCGGCATGTTCTCTTTGCCGCCAGTTGGCGATGCGACAATAGACAATAGAAGTCGTATCTTTCAGGACGCTTCGGACCACATATTTATGCTGCAACTGAACTCCGCCGGCAAACGCTTCGGCCACAAACTCCTTTTCGAGAAAGTCGACTGGCAGATCACTCCCGGAGAACGCACCGGGCTGGTTGGCGGAAATGGGACTGGCAAATCGACGCTGCTGCGCATTCTGGCAGAAATGGAATCGCTCGACGATGGCTCCCTGGAGAGCATGGGTGGGTTGACGTTCGGTTATCTGCCGCAGGACGGCCTGCAACTGCGCGGGCGGTCCGTATTTGAAGAATGCCTGTCTGCCTTCGACACGACGCGCGCGCTGGAACAGACCATTCATGGGCTTCACTCCCGGCTGGCCGAATTGCCACCGGAGACCGCCGAGTACATAGCCGTTTCGGAGCAACTTGCGCGCAGCGACGCACAGTTTCACGCGCAGGACGGCTACACCATCGAGTCGCGCGTCGGCATTGTGCTCAGCGGTCTGGGTTTCTCGAAAGAGGACTGGGCGCGAAAGACCGAGGAATTTTCCGGCGGCTGGCAAATGCGCATCGCGCTGGCCAAACTGCTGCTGGCGAAGCCGCAACTTTTACTCCTCGACGAACCGACCAACCATCTCGACCTCGAAGCCCGCAACTGGCTGGAAGACTATCTGCATTCTTATCCGTATGCCTACATTTTGATTTCGCACGACCGTTTTTTTCTCGATGTCGCGACCAATAAAATTGTGGAGCTATGGAACAAGCGCCTGTATGCCTACAGCGGAAATTACGAAAAGTATTTGCAGCAGAAGGCGGAGCGACAGGAGCAGTTGGAGGCCGCCTATCGACGCCAGCGCGAGCACATCGAGCACCTCGAAACATTTATCAACCGCTTTCGCGCACAAGCTACCAAGGCGCGCCAGGTGCAGAGCCGAGTCAAGGAACTGGAACGCATTGAGCTGATCGAATTGCCGCCGCAGGAAACCACCGTCCACTTCACATTTCCGCAGCCGCCACCCAGCGGACGCATGGTGGCCGAAGCGACCGAGGTCAGCAAAAGTTTCGCAGCCAAGCACGTATTCTCCGGCGTCCAGTTCACCATCGAACGCGGAGAGCGCGTGGCCCTGGTCGGCCCCAATGGCGCGGGAAAATCCACGCTGATTCGCCTGCTGGCGGCGCTTGAAATGCCAACTTCCGGGACGATCCGCATGGGACACAACGTCGTCCTGCAATACTTCGCGCAGGACCAGTACAAGGAACTGGACGCCGAGGCGCGGATGCTCGACGATATCGGACGCAGCGCGCCGAAAATTTCGCAGACAGAATTGCGCAGTCTACTCGGCTGCTTTCTGTTTTCCGGCGATGATGTGTACAAGCCGCTCGGCGTGCTTTCGGGAGGAGAACGCAATCGCTACGCGCTGGCGCGGCTGCTGGTCAGCCCGGCAAATTTTCTGCTGCTCGATGAGCCGACCAACCATCTCGATATGCGCGCCAAGGACGTCCTGCTGGAAGCGGTCCGGAATTTTTCCGGCACCGTCGTCTTCGTTTCGCATGATCGCGCCTTCATCGATGCGCTCGCCACCCGCGTTTTTGAGGTGCGCGATGGCGCGGTCCACGCCTACACCGGCAATTACGAAGACTATCTCTGGCAAATCTCCCGCAAGGCCGAAACGCAGCATGCAACCGGTGTGGTTTGCGCAGCGCAAACGTCGAATGGCCTTGTGACATCCGCAGAATTGCCGCCTCTTCCGTCGGCGAGCACAGTCGATGAGGCCACGCGCGCCAAACGCATCAATCCCATACGATTGCGGCAAATGCAGGAGCGGTGCGGTGCGCTTGAAGAAGAAATTCCTCGCATGGAGGCTGGCATCCAGACGACAGAGCAGCAGATGGGAATCTTTATTTCCGCGGAACACACCCAGGCCGTGGCCGTGCAATTGGAGCAACTGCGCGCCGATCATGCGGCCCTGCTGGCCGAA
>DAHUZH010000236.1 GCA_027306695.1 Acidobacteriaceae bacterium | reverse complement strand
GGGGCGCGGATCTGTAATGGCGATGCGGCGGGTGCTGCGCTGCCATCCCTGGGGACGCGGCGGTTTCGATCCCGTGCCTTGAAGTTACCGCGAAGGGACTGCAACTTGCCGCTAAAACCGGTACGATAGAAGCACCCGCAATCTGCATGAACCCCAGGCACAACTGGAAGCATTCGCGCTCGACATTGCACTGCGGAGATTGATAGCAACAGGAAGTCCCTTGGCCGAATATAAGAACCCCAACCAGCAAGGCGGTGGGCAGGACTCGCGCTCCCTGCTGGTGTTTACGATGGTCTTCGCGGTGATTTTGCTGGGCATGCAAATCTTTCGCCCGAAGACGCCGATAGCGCCTGCTGCGAAGCAGCAAGCCAGGCAAACGCAGGCTGGTGCCGTAAATTCGGCTGCTCCTGCCGTTGCCACACCAGTGGCAAATTCCTCAGCGACGCCCGTGGTGGCGGCAGCGAATGAAAGCATGACGACGGTAGAGAACGAGCTGTACCGGATCACGTTCAGCAATCGCGGTGGCCAGGTGACCTCGTGGATTTTGAAGAAGTATACGAACTTCGCCGGCAAGCCGCTCGATCTGGTAAGCCCAGCGGCGGCGAAGAAGTTCGGCTATCCGCTTTCGGTTTACACTTATGACGCGAATTTGCGTCAACAGTTGGCGCAGGCGCTCTATGTGCCGTCGGCCACCGGCAATCTCGTATCGCCTACTCAGCTAACCTTTGAATATTCCGCAGGTGGACTGGAAGTTCGCAAGGTTTTTCACTTCGACAACAGCTATGTCCTGAAAGCGGATGTGACGGTGACGCAGAATGGCGCGCCGGTGGAAGCGCTGCTGGCGTGGCCGTCGGGGTTCGGCGACCAGCGCGAGGCAAGAGATTACTCGACGGACCAGAAAATAGATCGGTCGAGCAGCGGCAAGGCCGACAGCATTGCGCCGAAGAAAGTGGTGGATGGCGAGACGCAGACCGGCCCATTGGACTGGGGCGGCGTGAGCGATCTTTATTTCGCCGCGATCTTCCTGCCGGACAGCCCGCAGACTAGCGCTTTTGTTGCGCTGCACCAGACGATGGACATACCGAAGGACCCGGAGAATCCGCAGCCGGACAAAGTAGCTCCGCAACCCATTCTCGGCGCCGCAGTGGGTGCGGCGAGTGGTACAACTTCCGTGCGATTGTTTGCCGGACCGAAGGTGCTCAGCGTTCTGAAATCCATCCACGCGATGGGCGCGGACGGCAAGGAGACGGGGCCGAACCTGATGCCGATCGTGCATTACGGCGTGTTTTCGTTCATTGCCAAACCGCTCTTCTATCTGTTGCGCTGGGTGCATGCGCACATCGTCGGCAATTGGGGCTGGGCGATTCTGGTGCTGACCCTGTTCATCACGCTGGCCATGTTTCCGACACGTTTCACGATGATGAAGTCGTCGATCAAGATGCAGCGCATTCAGCCGCAGATGAACTTCATCAAGGAAAAATATAAGAAGTATAAGTTCGACGACCCGCGCAAAGCGGACATGAACAAGGAAATGCAAGAGCTGTACAAGAAGGAAGGCGTGAACATGTTTGGCGGATGCCTTCCCATGCTGATCCAGATGCCGCTGCTGTTTGCCTTTTATGAAATGCTGGAAAACGCCATTGAGCTGCGGCATGCGCACTGGTTCTGGCTGCATGATTTGTCCGCACCCGACCCGCATCATATTCTGCCGATCTTGATGGTTGTGTCGCAGTTCTTTTTTCAACTGTTTACTCCTTCGCCAGGTGTCGATGCGGCGCAGCAGAAGATGATGGCTTTCACCATGCCGCTGTTCAGCGGATTTATCTGCTGGCATTATGCCTCTGGCCTGGCGCTGTACTGGGCGAGCAGCAACCTGATCGGCATCGGCCAGCAGATGGGCATCAACCGGACCAAACTGGGGCGGGAATTGCGGGAGATTCAAGCCAGACGCGCTGCGAAAAAGGGCGGCAAGCAAATGGCTGCCGTCCGGCGATGACCCATCGCGCGGGAAGTATATCGAGTTTTGAAACGAGGCGGAAGAACGATGCCGATTGAAAACTATCAAATTGCTGTAGAAAAAATTGACGCACTTTTGAAGACGCTGACCGGCCTTGGCGGTCTGCGGTTGAAGTATCGCATTACCGCAGGCGCTGGCGCTGCCGACCCCAACAAATTCGAGTCACGAGAGGTCTATGTCGAGCTGGCAGGGCCGGACATCCATCTGGTGCTGGAACACAACGCGGAGTTGTTGCGCTCGCTGGAACACGTTGCGGCGAAGGCACTGCGCCTGGAACCGGAGGAGCACGATCTGGTTTCCTTCGACGCCCAGGGCTACAAAGCCATGCGCGCCGTGGAGCTTCGTTTGGCTGCCGACACGGCGGCAGAGCAGGTGCGGCGCACTAGCCAGCCATACAATTTTGCGCCGATGAATTCCCGAGAGCGGCGGATGCTGCATCTGGTTTTGCGCAACTACGAAGACCTCCGCAGCGAGAGCAGCGGAGAAGGAATGCGGCGCTACGTCGTTGTCTATCCGAAGAGCTGGCAGCCACAGGCCGCACAGCCGGGCGGTGTTGCACGGGCACGTAGTTTCGGGCGCGGGTAAGGCGCGGATTCAGAACTCTGTAACCGTCGAGACCAATTACAGTCAGTAGAATCAATCCGTGAGCGAGCCTTCGCATTCGGCAATTTCCAGAAACATTGAGAACGACACCATCGTTGCCATCTCCACCCCGCCTGGGCGTGGAGGGATCGGCATTGTCCGGCTCTCCGGGCCGCATGCGGTTGCAATCGCTTCCGGTCTGCTGCGGCTGCGGCAGCCATTCACGCATGCACATGCGCAGGTAGCGGACA
>DAHUZH010000235.1 GCA_027306695.1 Acidobacteriaceae bacterium | reverse complement strand
GGCCACGGCGACGTGGCCTGCCGGTGGACCGTGGCGACCGTTCCGGCGGTGCCATCGCGCCCAACCTGCTGGATCGCCAATTCCAGGCGCCCGCGCCGAACCAGAAGTGGGTCGCCGACTTCACCTACCTGTGGACTGCCGAGGGCTGGCTGTTTGTGGCGGTCGTGCTGGATCTGTATTCACGGCGCGCCGTGGGCTGGTCGATGCAGTCGCAGATGACGGCCCAGTTGGTGACCGACGCGCTGATGATGGCGATCTGGCGCCGCGGCCAGCCCGTTGCGTTGCTGCATCACTCCGATCGTGGCAGCCAGTACACCAGCGATCGGTTCCGACGACTGCTGGATGAGCTGGGCATCACGTGCAGCATGAGCCGGTCGGGCAACTGCTGGGACAACTCAGCAATGGAGAGCTTCTTCAAGTCGCTCAAAACCGAGCGCACCGATGGCAAGGTGTACCGCACCCGAGCCGATGCCAAAGCCGACGTGTTCGACTACATCGAGCGCTTCTACAACAGCCGGCGACGCCACTCGACGATCGGCTACGTCAGCCCACTACAGTTCGAGCAGCAGATGCAATTAGCTTAAGGTGGTGTCTACCGAACCGGCAGCAGTCCAGTTCTCATAGGCTCGGTACATCGCAAGCTTCAAAACGCCATACTCGCCAACGTGGACACCATGCGGCGTATGGATACAGGGCACGCAGGTTGCGGCGGATACAATCCGCGCATACGCCCCCGCTCCCTTTCCATGAGCGTGGATCAACTCGATGCCCTGACGGCGCACGAATTCGATCAGCGCGACAGCAGCCCCGATGCGGAACCTTCGGTGCGGCAGCTTGAAGACGGGCCCGCAGACAAGTCGCTCGAAGCGTGACTGGTACGGAGGTTCGTTGGGGCACGCGACGAAGCAGGCAACGTTCGCACCCAATCCATCGAGCAGCATCTCGAGGTGGCGCGGGCCCCCACCGTGGTCAGCGCGCACCGAAATCAGCAGAACCTTCATCGATGCGATTCCTGGCCTGACGCGCTCCACAAGTACATATTCACGGGCTTTCTCATGAAGAAATATATTAGCTTGATGAACTTATGGATGTTAGACAAACTGTTCATCATTCACGCTAAAATTTGTTGCCATACATAAAGCAAAAATGAAGGATAGGAGTGAATCTTCTAATACGTTCACAACAACTCCGTACGTGATCACAGCCATCAGCAAAGCGAACGGCAGCACCATCCGTCGTTCACGCAAGAACGCTGATGCAATCCTGAAAAACGGGTAGCTGAGCACCAAAAACGCGCCAGGCAAACCCAGATCAACGCAAAGATAAACGAACAAATTATCTGCAGCAAGATAACGTATCGGCTCAAAATATTGCTGAGGCGCGCCAATACCACCCAGTCCTCTACCAACAATCCACTCAATGGGATGCCTCAGAAGACGCAGCGAGTTCGGCCACATCCAGTTTAGACGCTGACCAAAGCTATTGAACAAGAATTGAGTTGTCAGGCTGGTATCAGCAAAGTGATACCTAACATGCAAAGTTGACAAGGGCAAAAAGACACTCAAGGCGAGTACGACAGATACGATCGCGACCCACGCCTGTCTTGCGATCAAGCGCGATCGCCAGATCGCATTTGAAAGAAAGAACATTCCCAAGACAATCCAGGCACCAAACGGACCTTTTGATGTCGTCACTGCAATAGCCGCGCCAGCGCTGAACCAGACCAGAAGCTTGAGCAACTTCGAGTGCCTCGTCGCGACGAGCCAGGTCGCAAAAATCAATGCTTGTGATGCCGCGTTGAAAGATGCACGCGAAAATCCGGCATATCTGTCCACCCCAAAAGCGCTCCACTGTCGCGAGTTAACAACAGCATGTCTTCCGATTTCGAGTATTTGTCCGGTCCATGGAAAGTGTGCGATAAGATTCATGAAAACACCAGCCACGACGATGATGAACATTATCAAGAACAGATCGGAATATCTCCCTGGTGCGCCGAGTATGTAACGCGCTGACAACAAGCCGAACATGAAGGGAATCAATACCCATAATCCGAACAAAGCCTGCTTCGCACTCGGCAGGTTGTCCATCCCCCAAAACAGAGAGAGCATCACGATAGAGAGCCCGACAAGGACACCTTTATTCGTTTTCGCGCGGACAATAAGCAAAATTGGTAGTGCAAGTAAAAAAAGAACTTTTGGTACATAGGCGAAATTAATCAGTCCAATCTTATTCAAGAAATATCTGAACGGACCATCCAATACGATGGATGCGATAAATATCGCAGTCAACCAGTAAACAACGTTGGCTACTGACAGTTTGCTCGGTTTACGCATCGCCTGCTCGCGATGACCGCTGCTGGTGCTGCGGGTCCGCTGAACATGAGTCAGCCGATACTGCCGAGTAAACCTGCAGGTATTGATTATTCCAACTCCGCGGGTCCATGAATTTCATGCCATCCTGCCTCGCTGTCTGCGCCATGTGTTCGATGACACCGCTATTTCTGGCGAGATGACTCATCGTTTCGTAGAGCGCTCCCGCCTGTGCCGGCTCCAGAATCCAGCCGTTCACCCCGTCCCTGATCAGCTCCGGTATGCCCCCACGCCGCGCACCGATCACCGGCTTGCCGAACGCGAACGACTCGACCACAACGCCCGGCAAGTTGTCATGGCAGAGCGACGGCACCACCACCACGTCAACTTGCGGATAGAACGCACGCGGCAGCACCCGACCCAGGAAGCGGATGCGCGTATCCCCCTGCGCCCGCTGGCGCAGGCTTGCCTCGTACCCGGGTTTGCCGGCGCCGGCAATCCACAGCTCTGCATCCGGCTGCGGCAATTGCCGAAAGGCATCGATCAAGGGCTCGACGCC
>DAHUZH010000234.1 GCA_027306695.1 Acidobacteriaceae bacterium | reverse complement strand
AGGTTGCCCATCGTGCTTTCGCCCGCATAGCCCTGCCAGTTGGTGTTGGTGACAAAGCTGATCGCCGTATTGAAGGCCGAGCGCGGACCGACCGCGCCGAATTGCTGCGGGTCGAGCGGCAGCCATCCCTGCAGGCGCTGTAGCGCATACACCGCCAGCACGCCAAGAAAATTGAACAGCAGCAGGGCTCTGGCATAGGCACCCCAGCCCATTTCCTGGGAGCTATCGACGCCGGCCAATCGAAACAACCGCGTTTCGAAGCTCAGCAGGGCGCGCGGCAGGCGTCCTTCGGCGATGGCCGCCATGTAGAGACCCAGCGGCTTGATGGCAAGCCCCAAGCCGACGAGCAGGGCGACAAGCAGCGCCCAAAATTCGAGCGTCATCAGAAGTCCTCCGCGCGGATCAGCGCATAGCCGAGGTAGAGGAACAGCAGCAGGGTGATGACACTGCCCAACACATAGAGTGCGTTCATTTCACTTCCTCGCTTGCAGTTTTTCGCAGCCGCGCACGAGCAGCACCAGCGCCAGATAACACACCGTGGCCAGGCCCAAACAGAACAAATCCATGATCCATCTCCACCGAAAAATCACTGGCGGGAGGCTAGTTGCCGGCGCATAAATTCGGTATATAAAGATCGCCCATGCGCGTAAACACGGTAGAAACAGGTTGGAGGACCGGGCTGTTGCCGCGCGATGAGCATTGACCACGTGTTACTCAATGGGTCGGTAAGTCAGACAACACCTTGCGAATATGCGGCTATTCGTTTCACGATGAAACGCGACGGAGCACGCACGATCACACGATGCTGGAAGCCATCCACGAGATGGCGGTTCAGCGTGTGCGCGAGAGTGAGCGTCCCCGTGATGTCATCGCCCGTTTCGGCATGCATCGCTGCACGATCTACGGCTGAATCAAGGCGGCCCGCGGTCGTGGCCAGGGGCTCAAGATCAGTTTGCAAAACCGGGCATCCTGCCGCGGTTTGCAAGCAAACGGGCGCGGCAAAGCCGCGCCACCTTTGTCGCGACCAGCACTTGCGTGCTCGTCGCGGCGGCACATCCATGTGCCGGAGCGGTTTTGTAAACCGCTCGACTATCGGATGACACCGAACTCGCCGGTGGCAAGGTTGAGCCCCATCTCGTAGTGAAACCGCTCTTGCTCCAGCGATTTGTTCTGAATGTCCAATGGAATTCCGGCATCCAAATACAGGTCCAAATCCGGCACGTAACTGATCACATGATCGGCCCATGCCTCCGGCACGCGCCAACTGACCGGGCGTCGGCCGGCGGAGGAGACCGCGACGGTCTGCACGTCGAGGTCCCAATAAGTGTCTGGTCGAAAAATGGGCGGGCAAATTGCCCGCCCACAGGTTTCAGTGCGAAGCATTCCAGCCGTCTGCGAAGCCTCGAGCGAAGTTACCGGCCGAATGAAAAACAACAAAGCAAAGCACTGTTGTCAGGCCGATTAACAGCCAAGTCTTTTTTTTAAAAAATACCTTCGGCAAGGTTGACATGATGTGTACCCCGCGTTAGTCAGAAACGCTACCGTCCAGCCCATCAACCCACTCGAAAAAATCCGCTGTTTTATCAACAGCCCCTGCGTACCAACCACCCATCGTATGGCCGATGTTGTACCAAACATTGCTCGATCCAGCCGATACTTGCATTGTTTCTTCTTTCGACAAGATATTCATGACTCATCTCTTTTCATCGTGGTCAGCAACACTATTGGCAAAACCTTTCGCAATGTCATCAAGTCAGCAGCAACGAGCGCGACGGTAGTAAGAACGGCGTACAGCACCCCTTATCGGTCCCTTACCGACAAGCGAGTGGTCACGGATTCAAGCTTTTGGCTTCCTTATTGCCGGATCGCGTTATTGTCGCACCGCGTCTATTCCAAAAATGATCCATAACATCGAAAGTGTTCCGTTATATGATCCATGTAAAATAGCTCTGCTGTAAGTGCTTACACCTTTCCATGTCATCAGGCACATAATAATGGAAAAAATAAATGCAAATAGAAATAGTCCACTATGTGTGGCGGCGAATAAGGCAGATACAAAAAACGCGGAAAACGTCGGACCGATATAATGTGATGCTCCAATAAACATCAGTCGACGCACTGTAATTTCTTCGAATAGTGGCATCAAAATGGCAATGTTTATAAAATAGACCACGTAGTCGAAAAATCCACCTGGAGCTGAAATCACAATATGTATATTATGAATAAAATAAACAAAAATAAAATATGCACTTGCCGCGACTATACCGATCAATGGGAAAATCAATGTTCTTCCTTGCATATAAAATTGTTCATTGTATGTCACTAATAGAATTACGTCGATTGCAGCAACGGCAAGAAACGTTGCAACGCCATGATCAATGCCAATGACCTCAACTAGATTAATTATCAAGCCTACGGCCAGTGATGCGCCCATGCCGGTGAGGAAGTCGACCGCGTTACTTTTCATGTTGTCCAACCCCAAAAACGAGTGGGTATTCCTACCCACTCGTCATGCTTACCTACCCAGATCCAACGTCACTTTGAAGCTGGGTTCAACAATGCGCTAAAAACATTGCGACTAACCCAGTCAACAGCACTGTTATAGGCATTTTTCCAATCGCTTGCAGTGCCAGTGCAATTTACTCCAGACGTGCCTGCGGTACATGTCATTTCACCGCCAGAAACATTGCGCACTTCGAACGAATTTAAATTACGCATTTTGCTTCTCCAGTAATGCTGAGAGTATGTGCCGTCCCAGCTTCGGCTTCACGAGACGCACCGCGTCAGCGGTGTCCCCTCCGTGATTCGTGGATCGCGTAGTTCGATGACCCGCCCGGCGCTGGCGATGGTCTCCGGCCGGTGGGCAATGACGATGCGGGTAA
>DAHUZH010000233.1 GCA_027306695.1 Acidobacteriaceae bacterium | reverse complement strand
ACTGGCCGAGGGTGATCTGCGTGACCGGAGCTTGCGCAGGAGTGGTGCTCTGCGCGGAGGCATGGAGAGCAAGAAGCGGCAAAAGCAAAAGAGCAAACCGGAAACGTCGCATTGGCAGGCTTTGTACGGGCACTCCACGAATATCAGCCATGCGGAACTTTGGCAACGAAAATTGATCGTTTCCTGCAGAGTCATTCTGAGGAGCAACACGACGAAAGCCTGCCCTGAGCGAGCCGCGGGCGAGTCGAATGGGAATCCAGAGGGTGATTGCGACGCGACCCAGGCAAATATTTTCTGGATTCTTCACTTCGGTCGTCACGCCGACCTCCATTCAGCGACTCTTTTTGTCATTGGGACACTGTAACTATTAATTCACAGTAGCGCCAGGATCGGCGCGACAATAGGGTGGGCGCACTTGAAATCGGCACGCAAAACAGCATGGCCCGTGACTGGATTGGAACCGCTGGGGCAGATTATTTTCCGCGATCGGCGACAGCGGCGGCGCGAGCGGTTACTATAGCGGGAGAAAAGCGCTCTCAATTGCGTCCCCGGAACACAAACAGCGCGGAGGTCATTTGCTCTACTGGCTTCTCTATCAAAAGCTCTTTCTTTATATCCACGCGTTTCGCATCTTCCGCTATCTGACGTTTCGGACGGCGTTTGCAACCCTGACTGCGCTGCTGATCGGCCTGTTGATTGGCCCATTCCTGATCGACCGGCTGCGCGAGTTTCAGATTGGCCAGTTCATTCGCGAGGACGGCCCCAGGGACCACCAGAAAAAGGCGGGCACGCCGACGATGGGCGGCCTGCTGATCTGCGTGGCGATTCTGGTCCCCACGCTGCTTTGGAGCGACCTGTCGAACCCTTTTGTGTGGCTGGCGATTCTGGCGTTGGTAGGGTTTGGCGGCATCGGGTTTGCCGACGATTACATCAAGATCGTCCATAAGCGAAATCTGGGCCTGACGGCGCGCGCAAAAATGGCCGCGCAGATGGGTGTGGCAGCACTGATCGCCATTTTTTTGCTTGTACTCCATGGAAAAGGGGAATATTCCACTCGCCTGATGGTCCCATTCTTCAAGCGCTTTCGACCCGACCTGGCGATCGGTTCCGTGCGCCATATTCCGCATCATTTATGGCCGCTGGCGTTCGCCCCTTTTGTCATCTTTACCATGCTGGTGCTGGTGTTTTCCAGCAACGCCGTCAACCTGACGGACGGGCTGGACGGTCTGGCGATCGGTTGCACCATCATTGCCGCGGGCGCGTTGACCCTGCTGACGTATATCAGCGGCAACGTGGTCTTCGCCGATTATCTTGGATTGCAGCGCATGCCCATGGTTTCTGAGTTGACCATCTTCTGCGGCTCGATGGTGGGCGCGAGCATCGGCTTTCTTTGGTATAACGCCCATCCGGCAGAGGTCTTTATGGGCGATGTCGGCTCACTCGCGCTGGGCGGCGCGATCGGTACGGTCGCCGTCATCCTCAAGCAGGAACTGCTGCTTCCGTTTATCGGCGGGGTCTTCGTTCTGGAGGCGGTCAGCGTCATACTCCAGGTGGGGAGCTACAAATTGCGCAAGAAGCGCATCTTCAAGATGGCGCCAATTCACCACCATTTTGAATTGATGGGATGGTCGGAGTCGAAGGTGATCGTCCGTTTCTGGATTGCGGCGCTGGTATTCGCACTGTTTGCGCTGACGACTCTGAAACTGCGATAAACTGCGGCCACAATGCACCAGCAAACCTGAGAACATGGGACAATCAATTCGCAGCCAAGAATGAGAGATGGATGGAGTTGAAGGGCAAAAAAATACTGGTGGTCGGGCTGGGCAAGTCCGGGCTTGCCTCGGCTATTTTTCTGCGCAGCCAGGGCGCGCAAGTCACCGTCTCCGATGTGCGCAGCGTCGAGGCCCTGGCTGCAGAGTTGCCCGCGCTGCTGGACGCTGGCGTGATGGTGGAGGCCGGCGGGCATGGGCTGTTGACCTTTCGCCGTCAGGACTGGATCGTGGTCAGTCCCGGCGTCCCATTGGACACGCCGGAGCTGGCGCAGGCAAGCAGTTTTGGCACACCCGTCATCGGAGAGCTGGAACTTGCGGCGCGGTTTCTGCGCGGAAATATTCTCGCCATCACTGGCTCCAATGGAAAAACAACGACGACGGCGCTCTGTGGAGAAATCTTTCGCGCCAGCGGACAGCCGACGCAGATGGGCGGAAACATCGGCGTGCCGGTGATTTCGCTGGTGGGGCATAGTCAGGATGAGGGATGGAATGTGCTGGAAGTCTCCAGTTTTCAGTTGGAGACCATCGTGGATTTTCATCCCAGGATTGCGGTGGTGCTGAACATCACCCCGGACCATCTCGACCGGCATGGTGGCATGGAACATTACATCGCCGCGAAAGAGCGCATCTTTGCCAACCAGACGCCTGAGGATTTTCTCCTGCTCAACGCAGAAAATGCGGAGACGCAACATCTCGCGGCGCGCACGCATAGCAAGGTTTTCTGGTTCAGCGTGCATCGTCCGGTGCGGCAGGGAGCCTTCGTCTATCAGGATGCCGTGGTCTGGCGCGCCGACGAACAGGCCGCGCTGGAGCCGATTTTTCCGGTCGGCGAAATTCCGTTGAAGGGAGAGCACAACGTTGAAAATATCCTGGCAGCCGTTTGTGCGGCGAAGCTGGCTGGAATTTCAGTGGATGTGATTCGCAAGGCCGTGGCCGGTTTTCGCGCCGTCGAGCATCGTCTGGAATTTGTGGCGCGCATTCGTGGCGTCGAATTTTACAACGATTCCAAGGCGACCAATGTGGATGCGACCATGAAGGCCATCGCTTCGTTTCCCGGCGGGGTCCATCTGGTTCTCGGCGGCAAAGACAAAGATTCCGATTACGCGCTGCTCGGTCCT
>DAHUZH010000232.1 GCA_027306695.1 Acidobacteriaceae bacterium | reverse complement strand
ATCCAGTTTTTTCTTGGCGGCATCTGGCTGGCGCTGGCCAGCTTGATCTTCGAGCGCGGCAGGCCGTCGGTGTGGAGCACGCAGTCCGTCGTGGCGCTGGTCTTCCTCAGCATCTTTTCCAGCGCGCTTAGCTTTACGCTGTACTACTGGCTGCTTCAGCGGATCGAAGCCTATCAGTTGACCAGCCTGCAACTTGTCGTGCCGATCATCGCAGTCGCCGAAGGGGCCTGGTTCATGCGGGAAGCCGTGCCGTGGAGCGCAATCGCCGGAGCGGCGCTGGTGCTGGGCAGCGTGATCTTTGTAATGCGCGCCAAACAGGCGGATGAGCAGGGGACTGCTCTCCAATTGAACAAGTGAGCGTCCGTCTGCGTGCTTACGGGTAGGAGACAATTTCTTTTCGCCCGGAATGCCAGCTTGCATAGGCGGCGTCGAGCGCGAGCTGATTTTTCAGGCCATCTTTTCCAGTTGCGGCGTAGCTGCCGTGTCCTTGGATGGCTGCGCTGAAAGCATCCAGCATCCGGCTGTAGGCATCGGAGTTCGAGACTTGCTGGCTGTCGATGGTCCTGCCACTCTGCAATAAACGAATCTCCACCGGCTCATCGACGTTCAAGCAGTTTTCCGACTGGATCATGCCGCTTTCCCCGACAATTTCCACCAGCGTCCGATAGCCGGAACGGAAGCTCACCATCACCGAGCCGATGGTCCCCAATGTGAAATCCAAAGAAAGCGCCGCGCTTGCTTCCACCACTCCCGATTGCGCATCGCAACGGGCAATCGTTGTGACCGCCGCCACATCGTCTTCCAGGATGAATCGCAGCGTATCCAGGCAATGAATGCCGACATCGCCGATGGGACCACCGCGCGCCAGGGCTGGATCGTAGATCCATGCACGCGGGCTTTGCTCGCTCTGAAAATAAAAATGTGCAGTGGCGAAAACCGGCTTGCCGATTCTTCCTGCCCGCACCCAATCGCGGACCAGGTTCACGCTGCGGTTATACCGAAAATTCTGCGCCACTCCGAAGAGCACATTCGCTTTCCGCGATGCGGCCAGCATTTTCTCCACTTCCTCGACATGCATGGCCAAAGGCTTCTCACACAACACAGGCTTGTTGTAGCTGAAGGCAAGCAAGGTATCGCGCATGTGGAAAGCATCGGGAGAAGTGACAAACACCGCATCGATTGCAGGCGAGGCGCTCAATTCTTCGGCAGACGCGAAAACGTGTTCGATACCGTATTGCCGGGCATTGACCTGCGCTTTGTTAAAATCCCTGCGCCAGATGCCAGCGAGTTGTGACGCCTTTGCATCGGCAAACGCCGGGACCAGGCGCTTCCTGCCATGATGTCCAAACCCAACGATGCCGTAGCGAATCACGAGTGGCCCTTTATCCTTTTTTGTGCGCTTCCATTTCGGCGGTCCAGCGCAGAAAGTGCGCGAGGCGGCCTTTTTCGGTAAAGACGAATTTCCAGAAAATGCGCGCGTCGATGGTCTCCGCAGGAATGCCAGAGTAGGTTTCGATTCGCCAGCGCAGGTACGGGTTGCGCCACGGGCGCAACCAATGACCGCGCATCGATAGCCAGACGAATCGAACCGGGCCAGAAATCTCTCGCATTTATTGGCCGTTCATCGGACGTGTTGCACCGTTGTGCGTCGCGGACTCTGCCAGCAGCTCAGCAAGATATTGCTGCCAGATTGCAGCCATGGTGTGCGTACCGTGGCCGCGCGTCTGGTCGGTGATGGGCAGCAGAACGAAGCGCCCGTGCGGGACCAGCTTGATCTCCTTCTGCGCGATGCCTAGTTCCGGAGGATTGATAAAGTCGTCGGCGGAGTTGATATACATCACTGGGACCTTGATCGTGTTCAATTTACCGGAGGGATCGTAATCGCGCGACGCATTGAACTGATAGACCATGTCGTTCGCGTCCATGGTCTTCATGTGAGTGCTCAAATAATTTTCTAGAAATGCATCGGCGGCCTTGGCCGTTGGATAATTCTTCTGCATCTGCAACGGGCTTGAACCCATGATAAGCATCATTTCGAGCGAGGTCCGCAACCCCGGTGGCTGCGTGGTGTAGTCGCCGTGGTCCCAGGCCGGGTCGTCCGTCACTGCATCCATCAGCATCTTTCGCATCATGCGATTGCGCCCGGCAATCTCCACCGGCAGGCACGCCAGCGGCATCGCGGCATCGGAAAAATCCGGGTACATCTCAGTAAACATAAACGATTGCATGCAGCCCATCGAAGTGCCCATGACCAGCCGCAGATGATCGACGTGCAGACCCTCCGTCAGCAAAAGATGATGTCCAGCCACCAGATCGGCGTAGTCGTAACTTGGGAAGTGCGCATGCAGGCCATCGCTCGGTTTGGTGGAACCGCCGATGCCGATGCCATCCGGCAGGATGATGTAATAGCGCGACGCATCCAGCAACTGGCCCGGACCGAAAAGTACACCTGCAAAATAGGGGGCGAGAAACTGCGCTCCCGTGCCGGTCGTTCCATGCAGGATGAGGACAGCATTGGTAACATGACCGTGCGCATCGCGTCTTGGCGTGCCCAGGGTGAGATAGTGCTGCTTTAGATTTTGCAATGTTTCGCCGTTATGAAAGCGAAAACTGTGGGCGACATAGTCGCCGGCTTGGGGAGTTGGCGTAGAACTGGATTGCTGGCCCATCAAAGTTCCAACGAGCGCGACGCTGAGCAAGAGGGTCAAAAAATATGTTCGCAGGTACATGCCGATCAATATCGCATGAAACGGCTTGAATGAAAAGCCTGCGCCAAAAGCATCAGGGCCGACGCATATAAATATTTGTGGCAAAACAGTTACTATCCTGATTCCGTTCGAGTGGTTTGGCATGACGATTCAAATGATCGGTTGCCATTTCAGGACACAAAACGCATCCTTCTTGCTTCTGTGGAGCTAGTTGGCTCGTTTC
>DAHUZH010000231.1 GCA_027306695.1 Acidobacteriaceae bacterium | reverse complement strand
ACCGTCACCGGATAGCGAGTATCCGACAATTCCGGTTCCTGAGCTCGGGGCGCACGCAAAAGGACTGCCATACTTAGCCTATCTGCTCGGCGTATCTCAGGAGGTGCCTATTCTCAGCCCTCACGGAGTCGTGATGGTGCGGGTACCCGTGCCGGAGCGTTTCGCGGTACACAAGCTCATCGTCTCGCAGCTGAGGGCCGGGGTAAGCACTAAGCCCGAAAAGGACTTGAGGCAAGCGGGAACGGTGATCGAAGCCGTCACTGAGCGTTTTCCGAACGCGGTGGCTGACGCGCTTGCTGCGGTTCCGAAAAGCGCGAATCGCTATGTGACCCGAGCCATCAAAGCACTGGAACGTCACCTCCCGTTTTCGGCCGAAAGTGCCTGGGACGAGTTACGAACGGTGCAGATTCGCAAAGCATGATGCATTTGCGCTCCTTCGGAGAAAATTTGTCGGGCACCGTCAACCACGAGCACAGTGGGTGCACAAATTGTGGGTTGACTCAAAAGAAGAGATTTGGGATTTAGACGAAACAAGCACACACGCTTTCGCGTGCACCATAAGCTGAGTTCGTTTACCCCCAAAAGATGAGGTTTTCGGCATCGATTTACGCATGAGGTGAGATTTTCTTCTCTGCCGCCGGCCATGTCCGTTTCAATACGCACAAGTAATTGATTTTGTGATGATTGTTATTTCTGGCGCAGTAAAGTCGACCTATAGAGCTATTGGGTAAGGGCGACGCACCTGCCCCGCTGCCCCGCCCGCGGCGCTGGTGCGGTCTGCCAAGCGCCGTCGTTGCTGCGACAAGACTATGAGCACGGGCATGCTGGGACCTCGTAGCTGGCACCTATTGATAAATTGATCATGTTCGTGCCGGACACGTGTGTACAGATTCCGGCACCTAAATATAAATTTGCCATTTTGGTGCTCGATTGAGAGAATCGAGAACCGGCACCTAATTTTCTTCATCGAACCAGATGTCTTTATTCATAGGTCGTGACCGCGAGAGAGGGGAGTTCCGGCCGTTCCTGAAGAAAAAGGCTGCCTCTCTGATCGTCTGCCAAGGCAGGCGCCGCATTGGAAAAAGTACGTTCATCCGCGAATGCGCCGCCGAAGCCAACCACTTTCTGTCGTTCGAGGGGCTGCCGCCCCGCGAGCATATCAGCCGGCGGGAACAGCTCGATGCGTTTGCCGAACGCCTGGCGGAACATACTAAAGCCCCGAGGGTCACTCTCGACTCCTGGCCCCAAGCATTCAAACTGCTTGCCAGTCTTCTTCCCTCATCGGGAAGCACGGTTTTGCTGCTGGACGAAATTTCGTGGATGGCTATCGGGGACCCAGACTTCGCTGGACACTTCAAAAATGCCTGGGACAATGATTTCTCCCGGCATCCACGGTTGATCGTCGTTCTATGCGGCTCTGTCTCATCGTGGATTCAAAAGAACATCCTCAACAGCACCGGCTTCGTTGGAAGGTGTTCGTGGCAATTCCGCTTGCAACCTCTTCCGCTGCCCGCTTGCAACGAGTTCTGGAAAGGGAAGACTATCAACACTGCCGAGAAGCTAAAAATTCTTTGTGTGACAGGCGGTGTACCTCGTTACCTGGAGGAGATCGATCCGGCGCAGACCGCGGAACAGAACATTGCGCGCCTGTGCTTCAGGCGTGGCGGACCACTTTTCAACGAATTCGAGCAGATATTCCACGATATCTTCACGCGCAAGGCAGAAACTTACCGTGAGATTGTGTCGAGCCTCGTTGCGGGCCCCCGCTCTATAAGCGAAATCAGTAAGGTTTTGGAGCGAGGCCGTGGAGGTACTTTGACCGAGGCGATGGCTGATCTCGAATCCGCCGACTTCGTGAGCCAAGATATTGCCTTCAACCCCGCCACAGGCAAGAGCCGGCCTAGGACGTTAAGGCACCGTATCCGTGATAATTACCTTCGCTTTTATCTCAAATATATCGCGCCCGTCGCGGAACAAGTCAAGAAGGGACTTTACCGGCAAGTGCCGCTGGAAAGTTTTCATGCATGGGACTCCATCATTGGCTTACAGTTCGAGAATCTAGTGCTCGATAATCTGGATGGCATCTTGGATACGCTTGATCTTGCTAATGTGCCCATTCTGAATGCCGGGTCTTACTTTCAGTCCAAAACGGCGCGTAGACGGGGATGCCAGATCGATCTGCTGTTGCGAACCAAGCAATCGTTGTATGTTTTTGAAGTCAAATTCAGAAAGAAAATAGACCCGTCTGTCATCGACGAAGTAAGCAAAAAGATAGATAGCCTGAGTGGTGTAGCCGGACTTTCAATACGACGTGGCTTGATCTATCAAGGAGAGCTGGATCCGGAGATCGAGCGATCAGATTATTTCGATTATCGGGTGCCGGCTGAGCGACTCTTGATGCCATGACTTCACGACACCGTAGGTTGTTTCTCTGACCGCCTGCCGTGGTTCAAGGGTGCTCTCCGCCGCGTGAGCAAGCACGATGACCTTGCTCTGTCGCACGCCACGACCGCAGCGGACGGAAAGTCTCTTTGGCTTCGTGCTGCGCGTCAGTGAGGCCAACGGATACGACACCCCGCGTCACATCTGGAGGGCTGCCGACCTCCCTCGCGGCTCCGACCTTGCCCCTCGGTTTCCAACCGAGCCTTTGGCCGCGCTCCTTGGACTGAAGCGCGATGCATTACATCCGCTTGCGTACCGCGCGGATCTGGTCAACCGGGGTTCGTTCAAGATTCTGGCGCATCCCCTGGGAGATGATTTGCGCAGCGGGCCGCTGCGGCTGAAGCACCCGGCGTTCTGCCCGCGATGTGTGGCCGAGACAGGATACATCGATGCGTTCTGGGATCTCTCGGCGGCGGTTGCGTGTCCAATTCACGGGGCGGTAGTTCTGACGGCGTGTCCGACGTGTCGGCGAAAGATCGGATGGGAACGGCCTGGCCTGCTCACCTGCGGCTGCGGCGGCTCGCTCCTC